>JAJRWF010000020.1 GCA_024276905.1 Deltaproteobacteria bacterium | reverse complement strand
TCGTAAACCAGTATTAAGGTTTTCGGTGGCTATAGCGTAGGGGTCACACCTGTTCCCATCCCGAACACAGAAGTTAAGTCCTACCGCGCCGATGATACTGCATGGGAGACTATGTGGGAAAGTAGGTCGCTGCCGAAATTATTTGAAAAGCCCCCTGATTCAGTAGAATCAGGGGGCTTTTTTTTGTCAAATATGCAGCAAAAGGTCAGCGTTAAACGCCCAACGCCCAACGCCTCAACCCCTATTCGCCTCCAGCCCGTAGGCTTTGATCTTGCGGTGCAGATTGGAGCGTTCCAGGCCGATTTCCTCAGCGGTCCTGGAAATATTCCAGCTATTTTCCTCGAGCTTTTGTAGGAGAAACTGTTTTTCAAACAGTTCTTTCGCTTCGCGGTACGAGTTGACGGTCACTTCACCCAATGTCATTTCGCCGGTCTGCTCTTTTGCCGCGTTTCTGATTGATGCCGGCAGATGTTCATATTCGATCTGTTGCTCAGGAGTCATGATCACCATTCGTTCAATCAGATTTTTTAATTCGCGGATATTGCCTGGCCAGTTATAGTGGGTCAGGGCTTTGATCGCATCAGGAGACATGGTTTTTATTTCGCGACTTTCCTGACTGCAGAAATAGTTTAGAAAATGATTGACCAATCGTTCTATGTCTTCTTTCCGTTCCTTCAGAGAAGGAACGTGAAATGGCAGGACATTGAGTCGAAAGTAAAGATCCTCGCGGAAGTTGCCTTCGCGAATTTCTGTCTCCAGATCCTTGTTTGTCGCAGCGATGACACGAACATCAACCTCGATAGTTCGGTTTCCACCAACCCTTTCAAACTTACGTTCCTGTAAAATCCGTAAGATTTTTGCTTGAGTTTTCAGACTCATATCCCCGATTTCATCCAGGAACAGAGTGCCGCTGTGGGCCTGGTCAAATTTTCCTTTGCGTGCTGCCGTGGCGCCGGTAAAGGCGCCTTTCTCGTGACCAAAAAGCTCCGACTCGATAAGCTCCTCAGGGATCGCTGCGCAGTTGACCTCTACGAAAGGTTGTGCCACTCGGGTTGACTGGTGGTGAATGGCACGTGCGACCAGTTCTTTTCCGGTGCCGTTTTCACCGGTGATAAGAACCCAGCCATTGCTTGGTGCGGCCATGGCAATCTGTTTTTTGAGCTGCAGGATCGGACGACTTTCGCCGATCATCTCATATTCTTTGTTGATCTTGGCTTTAAGTGCCTGATTCTCAGCCATCAGCTGCCCGATTTTCATGGCATTCTGGATGCTCAGGAGGACTTTTTCGAGTGAGAGTGGCTTCTCGATAAAGTCATAGGCCCCCAGTCGGGTTGCCTTGACGGCAGTTTCAATCGTGCCGTGGCCACTCATCATGATGACCAGTTGGTTGGGATTGTTTTCCCTGATTCGGGTCAAGGTTTCCAGGCCGTCGATGCCGGGCATCCAGATGTCGAGCAGGATCAGGTCCGGGTCTTCTTCCCGGGCAATACGGATAGCATCTTCTCCAGTGCTGGCAAATAGCGGGCGAAAGCCCTCATCAAGCAGGATGCCTTCTAGGCTGAGGCGGATACTTTCCTCATCGTCAACTACGAATATGGTTTCCATAGGTCGTTCCGGTCAGGTTGTTTGTGGTTGATTTACAGGCAGTTCGATGATGAACCTTGCTCCCTGCGGCTGGTTGTCGCGTACCCTGATATAGCCGTTATGGTCGGAGATTATCGTTGAAACGATCGCCAGTCCAAGACCGGTTCCTGACTTTTTGGTTGAGAAGTAAGGTTCGAACAGCCGTTCCTTATCTTCAGTCGGGATACCTGACCCCTGATCGGCAACCGCACAGGTGATGATCTGCAGTTCGGGATTGTACGAGGTTTCAATCTCAATCCGGCCCTGATTGTCACTGGCTGCCACGGCATTTTCCAGCAGGTTGATCATAACACGTTTGAGTTGTTCCCGGTCCAGATTCGTCAACGGCATCTTAGCGTCCTTGGCGAAGTTGAAAACAATTTCCTTGTGTCCTTCCTGGTAGAGAATCAGGGTTTCTTCGATGATGTCATTCAGGTTGCATGGCGCCGGATTGGTCGCAGGCATGCGCGCAAAGTTGGAGAATTCATTCACCAGATTTTTCAGTTCGTCAACCTGGGTAATGATCATCTGGGTGCATTCGTCAAAAACATTATCGTCCTCATCGAAACGATCAAGGTAGCGACGGCGCAATCTTTGGGCAGAGAGTTGTACCGGGGTCAGCGGGTTTTTGATTTCATGCGCAATGCGTCTTGCGACTTCACGCCAGGCTGCCATGCGCTGAGCCTTGACCAGTCGTGTCAGGTCATCAAATACCACGACGGTACCCATGAAATCACCCTGTTCGTCCTTGAGCGTGGTCAGATTGACCAGCAGGGTAATCTTGTCATTTCCGAAAGGCAAAGACAGTTGCTGGCGGATACTGTCTTTGTCACTATGGAAGAGTTCCTTAAGCAATTCCTTGATCGTTGGCAGGTAGCTGGCAGGAACAACTTCTCTGAAGTCCTTTCCGACAACCTCACTGGCTTGAAAGCGCAAAAGTTTTTCAGCCGATTTGTTGACGGTCGTCAGCCGGCCGAAACGATCAACCGAAATGATTCCAGCGGTCACATTGGCGAGGATAATGGCCATATAGTTTCGGCGTCGCTCAAGTTCGATATTTGAGCGTTGCAGGTCGCGGTTTGCTTCTTCGACCAGATCATGGCCCTGACGCAAATCAGCCGTCATTTTGTTAAATGCCGAGACCAGAGTGCCGATTTCATCTGTACTGCGGGTTTCGAGCTGGATATCGAGATCTCCGGCGGCAACCCGGCTGGTTGCATCGGCCAGATCCTGGATAGGGACCGTAATGCCACGAGCGAGATGAAAACCGAACCAGGTTGCCAGGAAAATGATCACCAGGGCAATGAGCAGCAGGACAATGACATAGCTCTGCTGGATCTGGGTTTTTATCAGTTTGGTCGCTTTGTACTGATCTACCGAGTTGGAGATCTCCTTCATTTTGTTGATCAATGAATAGGGAACATAGTGGTTGACGACAACAACACCGACAATATCTGCCGGATCCCAGTTTGAATGGATCGGGACGATCCCCCGGATCAGGTCGGCTTTGCCAACAGGGGTGATTTCGGAAAATTTGCTGCCTTGTAAACCTTCCTTGACCGGGTCAGAGGTCGCGGTTGTTATCTCAATAATCGGCAGTTTGGGATTGGCGACCCGGACCAACTCCTCGTGGGTGGCAGAGAAAACCTCGACGATGCCCAGATTGTATTCTTCCTGTTTCTCTTTGATCAGACTGCGCAGTTGCGGCAGGTTCTCCTCGTTGATCAGTTTGTCCTGTTTGATCCGACGGGCCAGTTGGTCAGCGTAGTAGAGAGCTGTCGCTTCGGAATTGCGATAATAGGTCAGAGCGACTTCGAGTGAATCGTCGAGGGCCGATTCAACCTGACGGTTGAACCAGTTGTCGATGCTGTCGCTGATAAAAACCGCAGAAAAGAAAAAGAGCACCATGGTCGGGACCAGTGACAGGGCAATAAAAGCACCAACCAGTTTGCTGCGCAGTTTCGCGCCCGGAACTCCGCGCCGTCGTTCGAGCAGCAGTTTGAACAGGTTGCGAAAAATCAGGAAAAGGAAGAGCAGAACCAGCAGAATGTTGAGATTGATCAACGCCAGCGCGATGATACTGTTCGACAGGGGGAATTTGGTAGATACTTCGAAAAGCTGGGCTTCAAATTTCGGGAGCAGGGCAATCAGCGTCGTGACAACAACCAGCAGCAGCCATTCACGATAGCGCCGGTTGCGTTTTTTTTGCGGGATTGTCGGATCGTCCTGATCCCTGCCCATGATTCTCCCTGTAGATGCATATCGTAGATTGAAGGATCTGGATTATCGCAGAAAAATCAAAGATTTGGCAAATATTAAATGGGTTGGCTTTCTGGATGGAACTCGCAAGGAAACGAGATCTCCAGATGTCTGTTTCAGGTACAAAAAAGGCAGTCTGGTTAAAGACTGCCTCAAAAGAAAGGTTAAACGCTGTGGTCAGGCCTTGTCCCAGGCCAAGTCTACCGCAAAGGCACGCGCACTGCGTCGCTGTGCTTCCTGTAGTGCCGCTTCACTGAACTCGACGTAGGTCCAATGATCAGGAGAGTCAAGAATCTTGCGGACCATCTTGGCGTTCAGATCATGACCCGCCTTGAACGCACGGATGTGGCCGAGCATGGGGGCTCCGAGCAGGCTGAAGTCACCGAAAGCGTCCAGGATTTTGTGACGAACAAATTCATCCTGATAGCGGAGCCCTTCAGGGTTCATGACTCCGTTTTCATCTATAACCACGGCATTTTCAAGTGACCCGCCACGCGCCAGGCCGTTTGCTTTCAAGTACTCAACTTCCTGGAGAAAACCAAAGGTTCTGGCCGGTGCAATATCCCGTCGGAAGCTGTCGGTCGTAAATTTCATGCTGTATTGTTGCAGGGCGATGGCCTTGTGCTCGAAGGCGATGTCAAAAGTGATACGGAAAAAACGCGAAGGAATGATGCTGATCCGTTTTTCACCTTCAATCAGACTGATTGGTTTGCGAACCGCGATAAAGCGACGACTGGCACCCAGAACTTCGATGCCAGCGTCCTCGATAAGTTTGACAAATGGTGCCGCGCTGCCATCAAGGATCGGAACCTCGGGACCGTCAATATCGATATGCAGGTTGTCGATTCCGCAAGCCGCCAAGGCAGCAAGTAGATGCTCAACAGTTGAGACACTCAGGCCGTCGCGTCCGAGAACGGTCGCCATTCGGGTGTCAATGACATTGTCGGCTGTCGCTTTTATGTCGACGACACGTTGCTCTTCTCGTCGATGAAAGACGATGCCGGTGTCGGTTGTTGCCGGTCGGATACGTAGTTTGATGTCCATGCCGGAGTGTAGACCGACACCGGTTATTTCAACAGAAGTTTTGATGGTGCGTTGCAAAATCATATCCAGTAGCCCGGTAGTCGGTGGTTATGTGTATCCTGTGAGAAGGCTATACATGCAAGGGGCTTGCCACATATATTGAGTGGCTCAAGTGTCTGATAACGCGATAGAAAAATGGAGAGGATAAGTTTGAAGAGCAGGGAGTTGTTGCAGTTTGTCGCCGCGTAGGGCATTTGTTGTGCGAAAAAAACAACACTGTTCAGGCGAAAAGATCCCTTTGCTGCTCGGTGACAGGAGGTGCGCAAGAGCGGGCTGGTGGTTACATACGCCCGGAGCGCAGAATGGCAACCGCAAGGCCAAGGCCGAGAACTCCGGCAATCGAGTAGCCGAGTAGTCCGATCAGGGGGAAATCAAACAGCATCGGACCCTTGTCTGTTTGCATCACCAAGGAAGATCCGATGACTAATGACGCGATCACCATGCTGAAGGAGATGCGGTTGGTGGAACGGTCGAGATCGGTAATCAGCTTTTGCAGTCCACGGTGCTCAAGATCGATTTTGAACTTGTTGCGATTGATTCGCATCAGCAGCTCACGCAGATCTTGTGGGAGATGGCGAAACAACGCAGTGTATT
>JAJRWF010000168.1 GCA_024276905.1 Deltaproteobacteria bacterium | reverse complement strand
TTCGCGTCTGCTGAGTGATGATCAGGCCTATGCCGAAATGAGCCGGGCGCATAATCCTTATGGGGATGGGAGAGCAGCTGAGCGAATTGTCAAAAGACTGGCTTAGTTGCGTGGCTTAACGGGACGGCAGCGAACCATTAGGGTCAGGCTTGCAAAGTTGCAAACTTACTTTGTGCAGGCTCTGGGCGCTGGGGAAGAACGACCAGGAGCGGGAGGCGAGAAGCGCGAACAGTCAAGGGCGGGGACAGATCAAAGTCTTTTGCCTCTTGATGACTTCAAGATAAAAGCCAGATGATGGCTGATTTATAGGAATTGAGCAGATTTTCAATCCGGCATTTATCACGAGGAAATCTCGAAGCGAAAGGTTGTTTGCTTTTGCAGTCAAAATCGTGTATCAGCGGCTGAGAGAAAGATTTAAGGGCTTGTTTAGCCGCAGATGAACGCAGATGGGCGCGGATAGATCAAAATCAGGCACTGCTTGTTTTATGTTTAACCCAAGACCCATGATCAGGTTTCTGCTTTTGTAGTTATCTGCGAACATCAGCGTGTATCACTGGGCTTCCTCAGCGTATTTTTGTGAAGCGACATCAGATTTAATCTGGGCGTACTTGGCTTGACGGGTGACGAACTGGAAGAAGCCGGAGAGAGATTCAAGTAACCGGACATAATGCGGGAGAACATCAGCCGGTAGAGAGACAGTAACTTCGATCTGCTCGTTGTCAGCAGGGGTAACCTTGAGATTATCGCGGAGGAATGGAGAAAGTGAGGTCATGGATAGACCCCACGTGAGTATCTAGCGTCGCATAATGTATATTATGTAAACTAAACAATTGAAAAACAAGAGAGCATAAAATTTATCCGATTGTCGCCAGATCAAGCCGTCCCCCCCAGCGCCTGAACATTTCTGCTTTTATTTGCGCGGATGCCTCGGTTTGCAGATAATGGTGTTCTTGAGCATAATCAAAAGCATCCTGCCTGGCCTGTTCCAGAATTCTTGCATCTCTCAGTAGACTGGCTACGCGAAAATCGGGCAGACCGGCTTGCCTGGTCCCGATAAATTCTCCCGGCCCGCGAATTTCCAGATCGGCTTCAGCGATCTGGAAGCCGTCATTGGTTTTCACCATGACATCCAACCGCCGCCTGGCGTCCTCACTATAGTGCTCGGAAGAAACCAGAAAGCAGAAACTTGCCTCGGAACCGCGGCCAACTCTGCCGCGCAGTTGATGTAACTGTGCCAGACCAAAACGATCAGCATGTTCAATCAGCATAATGGTGGCGTTGGTGACGTCAACCCCAACTTCAATCACAGTCGTTGCGACCAGAATATCTATTTGATGGTCCCTGAATGTCTGCATGACGGCGTCTTTTTCCGCCGGTTTCATCCTCCCGTGCAACAAACCGATCCGGGCATTGGGGAAATGTCCCTGCAACGTCTCCGATGCCTCAGTTGCAGCCAAAAGGTCAGATTTCTCTGTTTCCTCGACCAGAGGATAAACAATATAGGCTTGTCTGCCGCTGACAAGGTGTTGTTGCAGGGTTTCATACGCCAATGAACGTTTATTGTGTTGGTAGTGTATCGTTTTTACTGGTTTTCGACCCGGTGGTAGTTGATCGATGACTGAAAGTGAAAGATCACCGTAAAGAGTCATTGACAGGGTCCGTGGAATCGGAGTTGCAGTCATAACCAGAATATCCGGGTTTTCACCCTTCTGTTTCAACACTCCACGCTGCAGAACACCAAAGCGATGTTGCTCATCGACAATGCCGAGACCCAGTTTTTTGAACTCAACCCCTTCCTGCAGTACCGCATGTGTTCCAATCAGTAAGTCAATTCTGCCGGCTGACAGATCTTGAAGAATGGTTCTTTTCTCTGCAGCGCCAAGCCCACTGCGAAGCAGACTGCAGCGCAGGCCAAGCTCCTTGAGCCAATGGTTGAAAATAGCAAAGTGCTGGTCTGCCAGAATTTCTGTCGGTGCGACAACCGCGACCTGGGTACCGTTTTCTATAGCAACCAACGCTGCCATCAGGGCAACGATGGTTTTGCCGCTGCCGACATCTCCTTGAATCAGTCGATGCATGGGGGCTTGAGACATCATGTCGTGCTTGATTTCCCCAAGAACTCGACGCTGCGCCTCGGTCAGGCGAAATGGCAGCATCTTGTTCAAAGGTTTTGTGTAGCGATGTTCCGCCTTGAACGAGATTCCCCTGGCCAGTTCAACGCCATGACGTTTTAGCGCCAGACCTAGCTCAAGGAAAAAGAATTCATCATAGACAATACTGTGTCTGGCCGGGTCCTTCCCCTGTTCAAGCAAGGGAAGTGAACTGTCATTCTGTGGCCAATGACAGTGTAAAAACGCTGCCCCCAGGGACGGTAAATGACGCTTTTTCAGAATCGTTGGTGGGATTAACGACACAATGGAGGCGGAATGCTGCTTGACCAGATTGAACCATATCTTGCGAATCCGGTATTGGGTTACCCCTTCTGTCAACTGATAGACCGGTAGGATTCGGCCGAATTTCAGAGGATCCTTGCGCAAAAGTTCCGTCGGATCTGCCCCATCAGGGAGTAATTCCGTATCGGGATGGTGAATTTCACGCTGGTGACTAAAGCTGCGAACCTCACCGATAATCACCATTTGTTGCCCAACGGAGAACCGTTTTTGCAACCAGTTCTTGCGATATTGGAACCATTTCAGTGAAATTTGACCTGTTCCGTCATCAACCATGACCTCATAAATACGTCTGCGACTCCGACTGGTCTGAGTTTCTCCGGCAGCCAGGACTTTGGCACAGAAAACTTCCTGTCTTCCGGTTTGTAATTGGGAGATGGTTCGGAATTGTCGTCTGTCTTCGTAGCGAAGAGGGAGGTGGTACAGCGCATCTTCGACAGAATTGAGCCCCATCTTCTGCAACTGTTCCTGCAGTTTAGGGCCAACTCCCGAGATCTGCTCTAGACTGATCTGGTCCGGGGTGGCAACCTGGGGGGATTTTTCGGGCATCAGCCCTCCCCTGTCAGTCAGTAAAAAGTCCGTTGAGGGCCGTCAGGATGTCCTCAACGTCAAGGCCATGAGCCATGGCACCTTGCTCTAGGGTCTCATTCATGGCCCCCATGCAACCGACACAGCCCAGATTGAACTGGCCAAGAACACCGGCAACCCGTGGATCAAGTTGCAGAATCTGATGAAAAGTCATATCGCGGGTTATTTGAGTACTCATTCAGCCCTCCTGAATTCGGGGGTTAGCTTCACTTGAATTGTCACAAAATCGGCGCAAAAATGCAAGATCCGAAATGATTCAGGAATATTCAATGCTGGTGATTTCGTACACTCGAACCCCGGAAGGAACAGTGATTCGCACCTCATCATCCACTTCATGGCCAATCAGGGCCCGACCGACCGGAGAGGTGATTGAAATCTTGCTCTCCTTGATGTCAGCCTCGTCCTCGCCAACAATCTGGTAGCTCACTTCGGCTTCGGTATCGACGTCGAACAGGGTAACCCTGGCACCGAAAACAATTTTCTCACTCTCAATTTCAGCCGGATTAATCACCTGGGCACGGGCAATCTTGTCGTTCAGTTCCTTGATCCGTCCCTCGATAAAACCCTGGCGATCTTTCGCCGCATCATACTCGGCGTTTTCAGACAAATCACCATGATCTCTGGCCTCGGAAATGTCCTGAACAACCTTGGGCCGCTCGACACGAACCAGGGTTTTCAGCTCCTCCTGCAGTCGGGAATATCCGGCCGTAGTTATTGGAATCGAGTCACTCATGGATGCTGCTCCTTGAAAAAAAACGGCGGGCGGGGAAAACCCGCCCGTCGCTACAAATTAATTTCGGTTTGTAAAGTTCTAATCCTTACTTCGTTAGATGATACTCCTGCAGCGGTTTAACGTCAAGAGTTTCCCGCTTCATCGCCAGCAAACCATCAGTAACCGCCCGGATTCCTGCAACAGTGGTGAAATATGCAACCTCATGCATCAGGGCTGAACGTCTGATCGAATAGGAATCTGTGACCGATTGCGCGCCAAGAGTTGTATTGAAAACCATACAGATTTCCTTGCTCTTGATTGCATCAACACAGTGGGGCCTTCCCTCCTTGACCTTGTTGACTAGTTCGACCTTGATCCCCTGCGCCTGCAGGTATGCGGCAGTCCCTCGTGTTGCGATGAAGCTGTAACCGGCATCCGTCAGCTTTTTAACCGCTTCAAGAATGCCATCCTTATCCCGGTCCTTGACACTGACAAAGATCTTGCCCGTTTCTGGGAGGTTGACCCCGGCTCCGATCTGAGCTTTCGCAAAGGCTTTGCCGAAGTCGTAATCAATACCCATAACTTCACCTGTAGACTTCATCTCAGGACCAAGCAGAGTGTCTACTCCAGGGAACTTAACAAAAGGGAAAACTGCTTCCTTGACCGAAATATGCTGCGGCACGATATCACCGGAGATATTTTGCTGCTTCAGCGACTCACCCGCCATAACCCGCGCGGCAATCTGCGCCAATGGTCTGTTGGTCGCCTTGGAGACGAAAGGAACTGTCCGACTGGCCCGTGGATTGACCTCCAGCAGATAAATCGTCTCACCTTTGACGGCAAACTGGATATTCATCAACCCGATCACCTGCAGTTCGAGCGCCAGAGCAATGGTCTGGCGGCGGATTTCCTCGATAATCGGCTGCGGCAATGAATAGGGAGGCAAGGCGCAGGCCGAGTCCCCCGAATGGATACCGGCTTCTTCAATGTGCTGCATGATTCCGCCAATGACGACCTCCGTTCCGTCTGCCAGAGCATCAACATCAATCTCGATGGCGTCCTGCAGAAACTTATCGACCAGAATCGGATGCTCGGGTGATGCCGCGACCGCGTACTTCATGTAATTGTGCAGTCGATCATTGTCGTAGACAATCTCCATTGCGCGCCCGCCCAGAACATACGAGGGCCTGACGACAACCGGATATCCGATCCGTTCAGCGACTTTCAATGCCTCCTCATAGGAGCGTGCCAGGCCGTTTTCCGGCTGGCGCAGATTCAGTTTGTGCAGCAGCGCCTGAAAACGTTCACGATCTTCGGCACGGTCGATCGCATCCGGAGAGGTTCCGATGATCGGCACCCCGGCTTTTTCGAGCGCCACGGCCAGTTTCAACGGCGTCTGGCCGCCATACTGGACAATGACACCTTCCGGTTGCTCGGTGTCGACGATCTCAAGTACGTCTTCAAGGGTCAGCGGTTCAAAGTAAAGTCGGTCGGAAATATCGTAATCGGTCGAAACCGTTTCCGGGTTGCAATTGACCATGATTGTTTCGAAACCAGCTGCTGTAAGGGCAAAAACGCCATGAACGCAACAGTAATCGAATTCTATTCCCTGGCCGATACGGTTGGGGCCGCCACCCAGAATCATGATTTTACGCTTGTCAGAAGGAGCTGCTTCGCATTCCTGCTCGTAACTGGAGTAGAGATAAGGCGTGAAGGCCTCAAACTCGGCCCCGCAGGTATCAACCCGCTTGAAAACTGGCCGGATATTGAACTTGTGCCGCAATTGCCGCACATCCTCTTCGGTAACTTCCCACAGCGCTGCCAGGCGACGGTCCGAAAATCCATATTTTTTGGCTTCGGTCAACAGATCGCAAAAGTTTTCATCACCATCGGCAATCCGGTTTTTACGCGTGACCAGAATCGCCTCCATCTCCAGGATCTGCTCGATATTGCACAAAAACCAGGGATCAATACCGGTCAGTTCATAGATTTCATCAATACAGAACCCGGCCCGGATGGCGTCGGCCAGGTGCCAGATTCTCTCGGCGTTGGGAACTCTCAGCGACTGCCTCAAGGCATCGAGTTCTTTGGTGCTGAGTCGGCGTTGATAGTCATCAGGCGAATCGAACAGGCGGCTTTCCAGTCCGTAAGCGCCGATTTCAAGCGAGCGCATAGCCTTCTGGAAACTCTCCTTGAAGGTTCGTCCGATCGCCATGACCTCCCCGACAGATTTCATTTGCGTGGTCAGGTGAGCATCAGCCTGGGGGAATTTCTCAAAGGTGAATCGCGGGATTTTGGTGACCACATAATCGATGGTCGGCTCAAAAGACGCCAGGGTCTCACGGGTGATATCGTTTGAAATTTCATCAAGACGGTAGCCGACCGAAAGCTTAGCCGCAATTTTGGCAATCGGAAAACCTGTCGCCTTGGAGGCCAGGGCTGAAGACCGAGAAACCCGCGGGTTCATCTCAATGACAACCAGACGTCCATCGCGTGGATTAATGCCGAACTGAATGTTTGAACCACCGGTATCGACACCGATCTCGCGAATGATCGCCAGTGACGCATCACGCAGGATCTGGTATTCCTTGTCGGTCAGGGTCTGAGCCGGAGCGACAGTAATCGAATCCCCGGTGTGAACTCCCATGGCGTCAAAGTTTTCAATGGAACAGATGATCACCACATTGTCGGCGGTATCACGCATGACCTCAAGTTCATACTCTTTCCAGCCGATAACGGATTCTTCGACCAGTATTTCATCTGTCGGCGAGGCATCGATACCGGCCATCGCCATTTCCTTATATTCTTCCAGATTATAGGCAATGCCACCGCCGGTGCCGCCGAGCGTAAATGACGGACGGATAATTGCAGGAAAACCAACGGTTTCAACAACCTGGAGCGCTTCTGCGTAGTTGTGCGCCAAACCCGAGCGCGGAACCGCAACCCCGATGTTGGCCATTGCCTCTTTGAACAGGGTTCGATCTTCGGCTTTTTTGATCGCCGCCAGATTGGCACCGATCAGTTCGACCCCGAACTTCTCCAGCGTGCCGTTTTCGGCAACCGCAACGGCAGTATTCAGCGCCGTCTGTCCGCCTAGAGTCGGCAACAAGGCATCAGGACGCTCCTGTTCAATGATCCGCGCCAGGGTTTCCGGTGTCACCGGTTCGACATAAGTCCGGTCGGCAAAGTCCGGGTCGGTCATGATTGTCGCCGGATTCGAGTTGAGCAATACCACCTCGAACCCCTCTTCCTTGAGTGCTTTGCAGGCCTGAGTGCCGCTATAATCAAACTCGCAGGCCTGACCGATGATGATAGGTCCGGCGCCGATGATCAGTATTTTCTTGATATCAGTACGTTTGGGCATGGAACGTCCTTGTCTGTTTTGCAAAAATCAGTGTTTGATCAGAAATTCGTCAGTTCCCTGATTATTTTTTGTGCTGTTTGAGCATCTCGATAAAACGGGCAAAGAGGTAATGAGCATCATGGGGTCCCGGTGACGCTTCAGGGTGGTACTGGACCGAAAACGCCGGATATTTCTTATGCCGGATCCCTTCAACGGTCTGATCGTTCAGATTGAGATGGGTGATTTCGACATCCTCACCAAGGGACTCAGGATCGACGGCAAAACCATGATTTTGCGAGGTGATTTCAACCTGTCCGGTTGTTTTGTCCAGCACGGGTTGATTGCCACCACGATGGCCGAACTTCAATTTATAGGTTTTGCCGCCCAGGGCGATTGACAACAGTTGATGACCGAGGCAAATACCGAATAATGGCACCTTGCCGAGTAGCTGGTGGATGGTCTCCTGGGCATAGGTAATCGGTTCGGGATCGCCGGGACCGTTGCTGAGAAAAACGCCATCGGGAGCCATCTGCATGACGGTATCGGCCGATGTTGTGGCTGGCACGATGATGACTTCACAGCCAGCACTGGTCAGGTTGCGTAGAATGTTGCGTTTGATGCCGAAATCAAAAGCCACAACTTTGAGCGTACGCTCGATATCGGTTGCATCCGCATAACCATCAGCCAGGTCCCAAAGTCCCTCTTGCCAGCCATACTGCTGTTGACAGGTCACTTCCTGCACCAGGTCCCGCCCGACAATCGAAGGGGCTTTTCGGGCTTTTTCGATCAGACTTTCCGGGTCCAGATCGATACTCGAAACAATTCCGGTCTGGGCTCCGCAGTCGCGAATATGACGGACCAGCGCCCGGGTGTCTATCCCTTCGATGCCGACAACCCCCTGCTCTTTCAGATAAGTGTCCAGGCTCATTCTGGAGCGCCAGTTACTGGGGAAAGGACAGGCTTCCTTGACGACAAAGGCCGAGAGAAAAGGTTTACAGGATTCGACATCCTCGGGGTTTATCCCGGTATTGCCAATCTGTGGGTAGGTCATTGTCACGATCTCACCATGATAGGACGGATCGGTCAGGATTTCCTGATAACCGGCCAGGCTGGTATTGAACACAACCTCACCGGAGGTCTCGCCCGGAGCGCCAAGGGCCTTACCACTGAAATAACGCCCATCCGCAAGTGCAAGTATAGCTTTCATCGATTCCTCATACTTTCAAATTACCTGAAGTTCTTGTATGTAACGTGCTGTTTAATAGTACTTA
>JAJRWF010000167.1 GCA_024276905.1 Deltaproteobacteria bacterium | reverse complement strand
GCTACGCCGTTTCAGTTGCTTCCTCACTCTGACCCGATTCCCTTGTAGAACACTTTTCATGGGGCGACGACAGTGCCGGGTCACATAGGGTCGGCGGAACACCTGTTCCGCCGACTCCATGGACAGATTTCAGTACTTGCCGAATTCTGAACTGTCGAGTGAAATTTGAGGCTGAACCTGGTTTGTTACAGAGGCACCCATGTCTGCCCAGCCGGTTTCAGAGGTTGTCATTTGCCGTGTTTGAGATGGTTGGACCTGCGGTGGTCGCGTTGCAGTCCCCTGCAGGGTGAAACGTTTCAGCATCTCCTGCATCTGCATCGCCTGTCCCGACAGCTCTTCGGACGCAGCGGCACTTTCTTCTGCGGTTGCCGTGTTCTGCTGCGTAACCTGATCGATCTGGCTCAAACCCTGACTGACCTGGGCAATCCCCTGGGCCTGCTCGTTCGAGGCGGCGGCGATCTCTTCCAGCAGATCGGAAACCTTGGTCGTACTGTCCGTAATACCACTTAAGGCTTCGGCCGTCTGGTTTGCCATCTCCGAGCCACGGGCGGTCAGCGCGACCGAGCCTTCAATCAGTTCGGCGGTCTCTTCGGCGGCCTTGGCACTGCGCGCTGCCAGATTACGCACCTCTTCGGCGACCACCGCAAAGCCTTTGCCGTGTTGTCCGGCGCGTGCAGCTTCAACCGCAGCATTGAGGGCCAGCAGGTTGGTCTGAAAGGCAATCTCGTCAATCACCTTGATGATTTTGGAGATATTCTGCCCCGCGGTGTTGATTTCGCTCATCGCCGACACCATTTCGTCCATTTGTGAACTGCCCTTTTCGGCAGCGGTCTGGGCTTCGTTGGACAGGACGTTGGCCTGGTTGGCATTTTCGGCACTCATCCCGACCTGGGACGACATCTCGGTCATCGAGGATGTGACTTCTTCCAACGAACTGGCTGATTCCGTCGCGCCTTGCGACAGGGACTGGGCGGCATCGCTGACCTGCCCGGAGCCGGTCGCGATCTGCTCGCCAGCAATCTGCAGGCTGCCGACCATTTCACGCAGGCCGCCCAGCATGGTTTTGAGGGCCTTACCCAGCTGGTCGTTCTGCGAACTGAGGGCAACATCCTGAGTCAGATCACCATTTGCAATCGCTTCGGCCAGGTCACTGCGGCTCTGCATGCTGTTGGCCATCCCCACCAGGACTGAACCAAGTTCGGTCAGCTCGTTGGTTGCCCGATAAGCCTTGCATTCACGACAGTCTGTATAGGTCCCGTTGGTCAGGTTGA
Source organism: Deltaproteobacteria bacterium (assembly GCA_024276905.1). Lineage (GTDB taxonomy): Bacteria > Desulfobacterota > Desulfuromonadia > Desulfuromonadales > Geopsychrobacteraceae > Geopsychrobacter. The sequence continues at coordinate 2,965 of JAJRWF010000167.1, read as the reverse complement.
CGCAGGTTGGTGTCGGGCCGAAAGTGCCGGTCTCGACCCAGCAGTTGCCTTCCTTACCATAACTGGGACAGTCTTTTTGTCCGCAATTGTTGAGACTCGAACAATTGATCGCCTCACCGACGCTCAAGTTGCGGTCACTGGTGTCTCCCTTGCCGTACTTGGCGACGACTTCGAAAACCTTCTTGAGCGGTTTGGTGATACTACGTGTGATGGCAAATCCGAGCAGAACACCGAGGATGAGTGCACCGGTGGCGACAGCCAGCAAAATTGTGATCGAGGATTTCGTTGCCTGGCGGCCGGCAAGTTTTGCCTGTTCCATTTCTTCCACGGCAAATGCCTTGGCGTTATCGAGCAGATTTCCAGTCGACTCTCCAACCTGATCGAGGCGCGCCATCGCCACTTCCTGTTTTTGCACTTGGGCCACCATGGCCCGGTGGGCTGCCATCAGGATGGCGGCGTCTTTCTGAAACTGTTCGTGATTATTGTCCATTTCCTGCAGTGCCTGGCGGATTTGAGCATTATCTGTCGCGATGATTGTTGTGCCATTGACGATTCCGCCCTGCAAAATGGCTTTGACTGCAGTATCAAAGCTTTTGACGGCCTGGACGAATTCGTTCTCGAGTTGTTGAAGTTTTTTCGGCTCACGTTCCAGAATAAACTCGTCAAGAACAGTGCTTCCTTCCATCAGGGCTGACTTGACCTCATTGGCCATATCCGCCAGCGGAACTTCCTCGCGCAGAATGGCCAGGGCCTCACGCCCCAGCCCGGCCTCTTTTGCCCGTTTGCTGATTTCGGCACTGATCAGCTTGCCAATGGCCCCGGCATCGTTGGTTACTTCGTCGGTCACGGTGTCAACCGCGGCCATGGCCTTACCCGCTTCCACTTTCTTCTGCAGCAGGGCCTTGCCCTCGGCCATTAATGCACGGGCGGCAACCTGGAATTTCTGATCATGGTTTGTATTCGCCTGAACAATGATTTCCCCGAGTTTCGGGTTGTCGGTGGCAATGACTGTCTGGCCATTTTCCAGCTCCCCGCCTTTTGTGATCGCGTCAACGGCCTGATCAAATTCTTCCAAGGATTTATTATATTGCTGTTCAATTGCCGCCAGGCGACTGGCGTCATCTGTTGCCAGGGCACTGGTCGACATCTGGAAATCGTCCATCGAGCGCATGGCATTGACCAGGGCCTTTTGCATCTGGGTTGCGGCCTCAAGCAGTGGTGCTTCTTCATCACTGACAACCACCAGGGCATGATCAACCTGTTTTACTCCCCGGTAACCGAACAGGTTGGAAATCCCGATGAGAACCAGCATGCAACCAAAACCAACGGCCAGTTTGGTACCGATTTTCCAGCTACTCCATTTCATTTCCTGCTCCTTTTTACGGCATTTGGGGTTATTCGTATTTTCAAGAGATCGTTTAGTACAGCCGATCAGATTCTGTCGTGCGAGTGAAACCGGCAAAAATTGTCGCTGACATCATTTCTCAGGGTTTGCTCCAGAAGAGTTTTTCTGACCTCTCCCAGGATATGCCGCGGAGTTATGATCCGGTGGCCCGGTCCGGCCGGGCTGTGGTTCCACTCGCCGCGATTCACCATAAGTATTTTGCTGTTTCGGCAATGTTCTGCCAGATGACGACACGTTTCGTTGTGGATCGTTGTGGCTTTCAGATTGTCTATCAGGATGACCGCCGGACTGTCTCCCGTAGAACAAAAAACCGTAAGGACGTTAATTGCTTCCTCCAGGCTGGTGACAGCGAATACGTCATATCCTGCCAGTCGCAATAGGAACGCGGTGTTTCTTGAAGATTCCTGCTGGTGATCGACCAGAAGAACCTTGTACCCGGCGCTTTGTCTGGAGTGGGTCATCGCTGAACCATTATCCTTGGGATATAATAATTGACATTGGCTAATAGTCGTCATATCAACTCTTGTGCCAAGTCTGTCGGATTGCCATAACTTGCTGGTTTTGCACTGTTTTAGACTTGTCATGGATGATTTAATGAGGCAACAAGGGCATAGGAAAAGCTATGGACTGGAGGTGGGAATTGGCTGAAACAGGGGACTGTGGCGGGAAAGGAGATGTATCGCAAAAGGCATAATTATCGATTTTTCGATAGCCTTTCAGTTTAATGATGATCGAGGATTATGCCGACGCGAGGTTTTTCAATCGTCGATTCAGGCTGGGTTGGGTGATGCCGATCAGGTTTGCGGCAATGGTTTGATTGTTGGCAGAACGTCGCATCGCTTCTTTGACCAGTTGATCCGCAGCCGCTTTGAGGGTTGGCAGTTTTCGCCCGAAGGACAGGGCTGTTTCATCGTCTGGGGAGGGAGGACTCACGGGTCTTGTATCAGCCGTCATCGAGTCAATGGCCTGCTTGAATGTTTTCATCGAGAGCTTGTGTGAAACATGTGTGCTGACGGCGTTGTGCACCATGGCACGCAGTTCGCGGACATTCCCGGGGAAATCATAGCTTGCCAGCAGGTCAACCAGTTCGGGTGGTGGAGTCGGGCGCTTTTTATTCAGTGCGGCAGCGGCTTCGTCAAGAAACGCGTCGAGCAGCAAGGGCAGATCTTCTCTCCTCTCGCGCAGGGGGGGGATTTCAATCAGATGACTTTTAAGCCTGAAATAAAGGTCGTTACGAAATTCTCCTTTTTGCTGTTTTTCGGTCAGATCCTGATTGGTTGCGAAAATGAGCCTTGCATCACTTTTTTGGGCGCGATCGCAACCGACCGGGTAGTATTCGCCCGATTGCAGAAAGCGTAACAGTTTGATCTGTGAGGAGAGGCTGAGATCGCCGATTTCATCGAGGAACAAGGTTCCTCCGCGCGCTTGTTCAATCATTCCCGCCCGATTCTGGTCCGCCCCGGTGAAGGCGCCTTTTATATGGCCGAAAAGGGTGTCGGCAAAAACGTTGTCATCCAGACCGGCAGTGTTGACCGCCACCCAGGGACCGTCCGGGCGGCT
>JAJRWF010000166.1 GCA_024276905.1 Deltaproteobacteria bacterium | reverse complement strand
GACGATCCGTTTTAACCTGCCCCTTGCCACTAACGCCCCGAAGGCTGAATGTGGCCTTCGGGGCGTTTCAAAATAATCAGAAAGGAGTATCAAGATAATCAGGAAATGCCGGGCAGGCTAATCTGAGAACTTACAGGGGATGCTCAGGCCGCGCGCGCTCGGCGTGATGCTGAGATATTAGGTGAAAATCCCGATCAAGCCGAAGCCGCTGTCCGACAAGCTGCTGGCGAAATCGGGAATAGAGTGGCTCAGGAAGCCTCGGAAACGGTCGAGCCATTAGTTGAAGGGGTGGCAGGTTATGCCACAGGCAAGGCAGCGTCAATTGTCGGTGGGGTAGGATTCGTTAAACGCGGCGTTTCGAAAGCACTGAAAACTGTTGAAGATGTATCGGGAAGGTTATCTCTGAAGGTAAAAAGTATTTGGGGGGGTAAAAAGGCGCTTGAAGGTTTAGCTACTAATGCAGATGAGGCCGTATTCTGGTCAGGTATTCGGAATCGTGATGCAGCTGCGGCAAAATGGATTGCTCAAAATGGAGGGTCAACTCTTGAAACAACCTTGATCAATCGCGGGATTAAACTACCTGTATGGGATCAGAATAATCCGGCAGCTGTTGCCGCTTGGCGACAGGCTTCTAAAAATTTTGCTGCCGGGGCAAAGGGAGATATACGTGTACTGCAGGCGGATGCTGTCGGTATAAAATCGACCTGGGCAGAGGTTGAGTTTCCTGCACTTAAAGCCAACCCGAAAGTTACTTCGATCAAAGCAATAAACCCAGATAACGGTGTGGAGACTATTTTATGGTCAAAATAGAGGAAATTGAACCATCACTAATTGTTGAGGCTGTCATCGTTTGGACAGGTTGGGGGCGTGGAATGATGCCAAACCGTGAAGATTCATTACTGTTTAAACATTTCGGAAAAGCTGTCACGGCAACTCTATTACCCATAATAAAATCTTTGGAGGATGATTTTTATTCCTCTGATGCTAGGTTCAAGGCCGACAATATTCAGGAAATGGGGGAATTGTCTTCAGCGCAATTTCGGAAGAAACACCCAGAGATCGCTGATGAAATTGTGAGTGCATTTGCATGGTGCTACACCTTTGATTTCAGGTAGACAGAGACAACCAGAGGGGTTAAAGGTGGTTTAAGGCAGAGGGGTCAGCCCTTGACTGAGTACAGCCCAGGGTAAGGCAAGTGATCGGGGTCACATCCCAACTATTAACTATTGAATGATCGGGAGCAAATAGATCCAGGGAAAGCCAGGGGACATAAGTTCGTAAGTTTCGCAGGAGAAAACCATGTCCCCAGCCTGCTAGTCCACAAATAACGCAGTAGCAGTATCGCTCATTGACAACCGAATACACCAAGCAAGAAGAATGATTAGATGCGGAAGCGGCGGTGTTTGGCCGCATCGCTGCTGGTGCAATGATCATAACTCGGGTCTGTGGTGTTTGGTCTGATTCGAGGCAATCAGATTTTATCCGCGTACAGAGAATTTTGGTTGTTTTTTCAGTTGCTTCGCTTGGTGTATCGGTCCGTAACGAAAAATTAAGGTGCGGGGCAGGAGTCCCCAAAGAGAGGCAATGTCAGATGAAGTACATCAGCGTAATGGCAAGTTTGGTTCTGGTCCTCATCATTTCGACGGTTGTCTGTGCCGCAGATCTTGATGGTTACACTTTTAAAAAAATCTCCGCTGACGACCAGAAGGCTGTTGTCAAAACGCCGCAGAGCGAATTGGCTCTGGTCGGGGTGGGGGATAAAATCGGCGAAAGTGCTGTCATCACACAGATTATCAATGATTATGTTGAATTGAAGCAGATCACGCCACAGGGACCGGAGACTCTGATGGTCTTTGTTGTCGACGGTAAACAGCAAATAAATCGCATAAGCAAAAACTTTAAGATGGGAAAAGTAGCTCCGGGGGTGGCAGGTTCATCCTCTGGTGGGCAATGATTTTTACTTTTTGGACTTAGCATTTATATAAATTTTGTGGGCTCTGGGAGGGTGTATGTTTTCGTTTAGTGTCTCTGCTGAACAGTTCTGTTGTTGCATGTCGCGCGTATCTCGTGTCTTTTTTTTGTTGCTGTTTCTCGGCATCAGCCTGTTGGTTCCAACAGCGGCTGTCGCGGCAAATGTCATCATCAATCCTCTGGGTGATTTCAGTAATGTCACTGTTATGGAGTTGTCCGGCAACTTTGACGCCTATGGGTTGGATATCAATGGCAATCAGGTTATCAATACGGCCCCACGCGAAGCCGTTGCTAAGGAGTTTTACAAGACCCACGGGGATGATTACGATTTCCTGGTGTTTTTCACCAATTTCGATCACCTGATGATGACACCGACCAACAGGGCATTTTACACTCACATCAAGAATGACACCCAGGGTATCGGCGTGGACCCTGTGGATCGCACGGCTTCCTATGGAAGCAGTGGCCGGTTGCAGGGGACCATCGATATGGCCAATATCGATGGTTGGGTTGCCGATCCGATGAATCCCGAGTTTGAAAAGGTGTTGGGTACGCTGACCCACGAACTGGTGCATCGCTGGGCTGCTAATATTCAATTTGTCGATTCTGCCGGAAATCCGAGTCTTGCCTTGCTGGGAAAGGATGACAGCCACTGGAGTTACCTGCTCGATTCTGAGGGTTCGTCTCTGTACGGCAACAATTGGCAAGACAACGGGGACGGGACTTTTACCTCGGTCCCTCCGGTCAGTGCGCAAGCCGGAACCTCCCGAGGGCGGATCTTTAATCCGTTGGAACTCTACCTGATGGGTTTGAAAGACAAATCCCAGGTTCCGCCTCTGACCCTGATTGATAATCCATTAATTGACCGCACAAAACTGCCCAAACTGGGTGACACCATCACTGGAACCGCGCTGACTGTCACCATCGACCAGATCATCGCAGCTGAAGGGGAACGTATTCCTGTTGCTGCCGATGCTCAGAAGAGTTTTCGCGTCGGTTTTATTCAGCTGGTTGTGCCTGGCACCATGACCCAGGCGAATGTTTTGCGGGTAGAGAATGTTCGTCGGGAGTGGGTAACGCGTTTTTCGATTCTGACCGATGGTGCTGCGATTGTCAGCTCGGAGCTTGTTTTGGATAACAACGGCTTGCCGACCAATGGTGGGGTGACTCCTCCTGATTTTACTCCGATTTTGAACGCCAGCCACGATGCGGGAGTCACCTGGCTGACGACCAATCAGCAGCTGGATGGGTCCTGGCAGGATTCCGCTGCCAGTTGTATCCGCGATACGGCTGCGGCACTTCTGTCCCTGAAAAGCATATCCACAGCTGTAACCAATTATCAAAATGGAGCGGCGTGGCTGGGGGGTGTTACTCCCGCCAATACAGACTTTCTTGCCCGAAAAGTGACCAGCCTTGACGGTGGAACCAGTTTGAATGCTCTGCTCAGCCGTCAGAACACAGACGGCGGTTGGGGCAGCGCCTCGGGTTATGCAAGTTCGACCATCGATACCGCCTTGGCACTGCAGGCTCTGGCCGCTGCCGGTTATACCAACGGTGTCGAAGTGACAGATGCTATCAACTATCTGTTGGCCGCACAGCTGAATACAGGCGGTTGGGCTCTGCAGGGGACGGCCGCTATGGTGCAACCAACGGCGTTTACTCTCTCAGCGTTCAACAATTTCCGTGCAGACTATTCACTGGATGTCGCAATCGGCAAAGGTGTCGCCTGGTTGCTGCCAAAGCAGAATGTTGATGGCGGTTTCGGAAATAGCCCGAGTACTATCCACGATACTGCTGCGACTCTTTTGGCCCTGAGAGATACGGGGGCATCAACGGTTGCAACCGATAATGCGGTGAGCTATTTGTTGGCCAACCAGAGCGATGATGGCAGTTGGCAGAACAGTAGCTTCTTGACTGCACTGGCAGTCGAAGCGCTCTGGAAGGGGCAGGAGGCTCCGGATCTTGAGATTCTGAATTCGGATATTACTTTTACACCGGCGACAGTCACGTCAACTCCAGCTGATATTGCCGTTACCGCCAATGTGCGCAACCTAGGCCGCACCGCAGTGAGTCAGGTCAAGGTCTCTCTCTATGAGGGAGACCCGACACTGGGTGTTTTGCTGGGCGAGCAGCTGGTCGACATTGCGGGTAATGGAGCAACCCTGGTGCAGTTTGCCACCAATGTCGCACAGGATGGAATCGCTTCTTTCTCCATTGTTGTTGATGAAAATGATCTCTTCGTTGAGGGGAATGAATGGAATAACAGTGCGACTGCGATAATGGTCGTTAACTTGCCCTCACCGGTTGTTGGTTTTGAAGGAGCAAGTTCCGCTGGTAGTGAAGCGGTCGGAAATGTCGTATTGACAGTTTTTCTTGATCACACCTGGGATGAAGAGATTTCAGTCCCCTATCTGCTTAATACAGCGAGCACGGCCTCAGCAGCTGATGATTTCGACATGCCGGGAAATCTGTTGGTGTTTGCACCGGGCGAAGTGACTAAAACCATCGCAATATCTGTGGCCGACGATCTGCTGGCCGAGACAGATGAAGAGATTATTGTTGATCTGGGAGTTCCCTCTGTCGGGAGTTTGGGGGTTGCCCAATACCGCTATACCATTTTTGATAATGAGTTGCCTGTGGTCAACATAACTTCTCCCCGGCCACAGCTCAGCGGGGACAATACCCCACTGCTGCTTTTTACCGCGACCGGCAGTACCGTAGTCGTGCGTCTGGATGGTGTGGTTGTTAACAAGCAGTCGGGTGATACTCTGGGCCCACTGTCTGACGGTACTCACTGGGTGGAGATCGACTCGACCAATAGCCTGGCGATGAGCAAGAGTGCCCGGGTCGATTTCAGTATCGATTCCAATGTGCCGACGGTCAATATCCATTCACCGCGTGGAGTTGTCAGTGAAGCTACGCCGCTACTCGACTTCACCGACTCCGGTGTTGTCAGTACTGTTGTACGGCTTGACGGTGTTGTCATTGCAAAACAGTCAGGTGATCGATTGGACCCGCTAGCTGAGGGTCCCCATCTGCTGACCGTTGAAGTAACCAATGCGCAGAATTTGACAAGTACTGCATCGAGTAGCTTTGTTGTTGATCTGGTTCTGCCGAAGGTTAAAATCCGCTTCCCTTACGCGGACGCTATTCTGAGTGAGATCAAGCCGCAGCTGCTATTTGAGCAAAGCGAACCCGGGTCGGTGAGTGTTTCGGTTGATGGGTCTGCACTGGTCCTTATCAATTCGGGTGATCTGCTGCCGGTTCTTGCTGATGGTGAACACATAATCCGGGTGGAGTTGACAAATGATTGGGGCACAACTGTCAGTGATCAAGTGACCTTTGTCGTGACAATGAATACCGAACTTCCCTGGATACTGAAACGGTCGTTTCCACTTAATCTGGCTGGAAAACTTACTGTAGATAAGATGGGAAATATCTATGTCGGCAGTTACGGCAAGGTTTATAAGTACAGTTCGGCTGGCGTGCTGCTCTGGTCGATTAATCCTTGGGTTGGTCTCACGTTCCAGTCGAATGTTTTCGATCTCGCAGTTGATTCAAAGGGGAATGTTTATGTTGCCTTTACCTATAATGCCGGGGCCACCCCGCCGGGGATCGTGCATCTGGGTTATCAGGATGTCCTGCTGGCCAAAATCTCCCCGGAGGGGGTTCCTGGCAGACCGAAGCGGATAGCGACCCCCTCCAGTGACCTTGTCTATGAGATGGCTATCGATGGTGAAGATAATATTTATCTGGCTGGTTTAGGCGGTGGCGCTCTTTTTCCATCCGTTGGAATTGATTCTGGATTTAAAACCTGGGTCGCGAAATATGCCAGCGATTTTAACGATGATATCCCGGGATATGATGACAATACAGATTTGACGCCGATCTGGGCCGCTCAGATTTCCCAGCATTCAGGCACTTTCCCGGCGAGTGTCCATCTGTCGGTCAGTCCGGCTGGAGATGTCTTTGTTGCCGGGGATACTTTTGGTCCTTTGAACACTGTAGGGCCAGGTCTCGGGGGAGGAGATTTCTATATCGCCCGTTGGGATAATTCCGGACTGTTTAAGGGGTTTGTGCAAGGAGGAACGGCCGGAGATGAAACCGTTGCCGGATTAGGAACGGATGCTCTGGGGAATGTTTATCTGTCCGGCAGTACGACGGGCGTATTTGACGGGACGAGTATCACAGGCCCATTTGTTGTCAGGTATGATTCTAACTTGTCGAATCGACAACTGGGGGCATTGAGTGAAACCCCTGTTGATATGCAGGTGGAGGCGGATGGTGATCTGTACTTTGAAAACAATCAGAGCATCACCAAGCTGAACCGGGATTTCGGCTCTGTCTGGAGTGAACCGAAAATATCTTTCGGAGCTTTTCAGCACGGGCGGTTTTTCCTGGATGATCGGGGTTATCTCTATGCGGTTACGCCTGTTGTTACGGGCAACGAAATAAGGATTTATCAAGACCCGCGATTGCCCAACCTCACATTGGATGCGGTGGGAGATGCGTCCGCATTACCAATGTCGGTTAGCGGCACGGTTTCGGCGGGGGCGTCAGTTGGAGTCTCTGCGGGGGCAGGTGTGGTCCTTTCCAATTTCCAGAAACCAAGCGCCACAACCTGGACAGGAGATCTCACCGGGCTGATCGCGGGGAAAAACAATGTTGAGATTTTTGCCAAAAGTGCTGCCGAGTTTAAGGGGTATGCTTACGGTACGATTAACTATATTGATGTGAACGATGCTCCGAGCTCCACCAGCGCCAGCATCACCACCGCAGAAGATATGATCAGTATTGGCGTGGATCCAGTGGTGACTGACCCGGATGCTGGTGATACCCATACCTTTTCTATTGAAACCCCGCCTGCCAACGGAACGGCTCAGGTCGTCGGCAATCAGTTGGTCTACACACCGAATAGCAACTTCTATGGTACCGACAGCTTCACCTTTCGGGCAACGGACGCTGGTGGTCTGTTCGTGGTCGGTACCGCAACGGTCAGGGTTACCGCGAGAAATGATGCCCCGACGGTCGTGGGCAGTTCCCAATCTACCGCTGAGGATACGGTCTTGATCGGAGCTCTATCTGGTAGTGATATCGATGGTGACAGCCTGAGTTACTTGTTGGTGACTGATGCGACTAATGGCATTGCTGTGGTTAATCCTGACGGGAGTTATCGCTACACCCCGAATGCCGATTACAACGGGGATGACAGCTTCAGCTATAAAGTGAATGACGGCAGGGTCGACTCGAATATTGCCATCGTGACATTGACGGTGACTACAGTGAACGATGCGCCTGTCAGCAGTGCTGGCAGCCTGACCACCAGCCAGGATGTCGCGGGTAGTGGCGTTCTGGTTGCCACAGATATCGAAGGTGATGCGCTGGTTTTCTCCATCGCGACCCAGGCGACAGATGGTGTTGTGGTGATTGATGATGCTATGACCGGCGCTTTCACCTATACGCCGAACACTGGCTATGCCGGTAATGACAGTTTCAGCTTCAGGGCCAATGACGGCACACTCGACTCGAATATTTCCAGCATCGCTATTACGGTTACCGACATCAATGATGCTCCGACAGCAACCAGCGCCAGCATCACCACCGCAGAAGATATGGCCAGTGTCGGTGTTACTCCGACGGTGTTTGATGCCGATAGCGGTGATAGTCATACCTTTGCTATTGAGGCTCAACCAACCAACGGAACGGCCGAGGTCGTCGGCAATCAGCTGGTCTATACTCCGAATGCCGACTTTAACGGCAGTGACGGCTTTACCTTCCGGGCGACCGATAGCGGTGGTTTGTCTGTGGTCGGTACGGCCAGGATCACAGTGACAGCGGTCAACGATGCGCCAGTGATTATTGACGCTAGTGTTTCGACAACCGAAGATACCGCCTTTAACGGCAACTTGCCGGTTGCCACTGATATCGATGGAGACAGCCTGAACTATCTGCTGGTGGCTGATGCGGCTAATGGCAGTACTGTGGTCAATCCTGATGGGAGCTACAGCTATACCCCGAATGCCGATTTCTTCGGTAGTGATAGCTTCAGCTATAAAGTAAATGACGGCACGATTGATTCTTCGGTTGCTCAAATCAATATGACTGTCATAGCGGTCAACGATGCACCGGTCAGCAGTGCTGGCAGCTTAGCCACCAGCCAGAATGCCGCTGGCCGTGGAGTTCTGGTTGCCACGGATATTGAGGCTGATCCGCTGACTTTCGCCATCGTAAGCCAGGCAACAGAAGGCATTGTGGTAATCCGCAACACTACGACTGGCGCCTACACCTATACGCCCAACAGCGGCTATGTCGGTAGCGACAGCTTCAGCTTCAAGGTGAATGACGGTACGGTCGATTCGAATATCTCCAGTATCGCTGTGATCGTTACCGATATCAACGATGCCCCCAGTGCCACCAGCGCCCGTATCACCACCGCAGAAGATATCACCAGTGTCGGTGTTACCCCATCTGTCTCTGATCCGGATATCGGTGATACCCATACCTTTATCATTGCAACTCAACCTGCCAACGGAACGGCGCAGGTTGTCGGCAATCAGTTGGTCTATACGCCGAACCTCAACTTCAACGGCAACGACAGTTTTGCCTTCCGGGCAACTGATGCTGGTGGTTTGTTTGTGGTCGGTACCGCCAATGTTTCGGTCATTGCAGTGAACGATGCACCGGTTGCTGTAGATATGCAGGTGTCATCTGCTGAAGACATGGTGATTGATGGCGCTTTGATTGCCCTCGATCACGATGGTGATGCTCTGACATATGCTGTCGTAATTCCAGCAACCAACGGAACGGTGGTGATAACAAATGTCACTACCGGAGCCTATAGCTACACGCCAAATGCTGAGTTCAGTGGTAACGATAGCTTCGCCTTTTCGGTTAATGATGGAAATATCGAGTCTGCTTCTGCGACGGTGTCTTTGATGATTTCTCCTGTCAACGATGCTCCGGTGATCAGTAGCCAGATAGTATTGAGTACCGCTGAGGACACAGCGTTGTCCATCACTCTGGCAGATCTTGTTGTCAGCGATCCTGACAGTATTTATCCTGCTGACTTCGTGCTGGCAGTACAGGATGGGGCGAATTACACCAGAAACGGGAATCAGATTACTCCTGATAGTGACTTCAACGGGACACTCACGGTGCCGGTTGTCGTCAATGACGGCGTTGTAGACAGCGTCAGTTATGCTCTGTCTATCGATGTGGCGGCGGTCAACGATGTCCCGGTGATCAATAGTCAGGTTGTTTTGAGTACAGTTGAAGAAGTTGCTCTGACTCTCTCTCTCTCTCCGACCTGATAGTTGCAGACCCTGATAATAATTATCCGGCAGATTTTACTCTCGTGGTCATCGACGGTACGGATTATATCCGTAGTGGAAATGTTATCACGCCAATCCTCGGGTTCAGCGGAGATCTGTCAGTGCCGGTTGTTGTCAACGACGGTCAAAGCGATAGCGCTGTGTTTAATTTGACTGTGTCGGTCCTCTTGAATGACCCGGGCAGTTCTGACCCCCCCGGGCAACTGTTGCAGTTGACCTACGATAGCGGCGCAGATGACTACGGTTACGATGTTGTGGCCGGCAGTCAGGGGAACATCTATGTCGCTGGACGTTCAGATGACAACGACGGGGACTACAACATTGTTACCTATAAATACGATTCCTCCGGAACCCTGTTGTGGCGTAAACCCTATATTCATTCCGGGTCAAGCCATGCGAAGGGAATCGCTGTTGATGCGACAGGAAATGTTTACGTAGCGGGTTATGCCGGTAACGGTCAGGGCAAGAACTGCCTGATCATTAAATACGATACCGCCGGGAATGTCGTTTGGATGCAAAGCTATGACAATGATGACGAGCACCATGATGATAAATTTGAGCATGACAATGATGATAAATCCAAACATCATGATGAAGAATCCAAGCAAAAATCGAAGCGTCGTGATGAAAAATCCAAGCAAAAATCCAAACGTCAGGATGAGTCGGCGGCATATGGTGTTGCCGTAGATGACAGTGGCAATGTGATAGTTGTCGGTCGTTCAGGTGATAGCGCCTTGGTCCTCAAGTATGTCGAAGCTGTTGATGGCGCGGGCGACAAGTATGCACGCCTGGTCTGGGTCGATGAGTATCGTGACAACAGGAACAGTCGCGCATATGATGTTGCCGTGGATGGGAACGGCAACATTTTTGTGACGGGTAGAGTCGATGACGATGTCCTGACGGTTAAATATGATTCTGACGGTGTTGTCCAATGGGCCGATACCTATAACGGTGTCGGGGATGATACTGGTTACGGCATTGCATTGGACATGCTGGGGAATGCCTATGTGACAGGCAGGACCAAGTCTTCCGGAACATCGTCTGGATATTTGACCATCAAGTACGATGAATTTGGTAACGAATCCTGGGTGAAAAACTACGGTGGTGGATCCTCTGACAAAGGCCAGGATGTTGCGGTCGATCATCAGGGCAGTGTCTACGTAACCGGTTATGTCTTCAATGGTCCCTATTCTGATGTTCACACAATTAAATACGACACTGACGGCAATGTTGCCTGGGTGAAGGTTTATGATGGTGGTAAGAGCGACAAGGGGCGTGGGATTGCTCTGGGTCCGCAGGGTGAAGTCTATGTCGCCGGGAATACCGATAACGGAAACAATCACGATCTGCTTTTGCTGAAATATGGCCGTCTTCGTAATGACCTGGAGCCGCTGTCGGTCAGTGGGACTTTGGACGGTAATCAATTGACCATCGATGTCAGTCTTTCTCACCCCGGAGGAGTTTCCTTCGATGTCAGCTTCCAACTACTCGGTAGCGAGGGTGCCATCGACCTTGGAACCCTGACGCTTACCCCCGAGACTGGTGGTATTCTGCCCTTGAACTCGCAGTATGATCTGTCTGGAATTGCCTCTGACTACTATACTCTGCAGGTCAGGCTCGATCCGACGGACGTTGTCGTCGAACTGGACGAGTTTAATAATGTCCTGGTGGGGAACACGGTGACTTATGCCCCCTGATCGCGAGCTCGTCGGGACTCTTGAGAGTGCCCTGTTTGCGCTTGGGTGGTCGTATTGATTGTGGCGTAAGTGTTGAACACAAATAGGCCGGCACCAAAATTTGGTGTCGGCCTATTTGGTAATCCGCAAAGCAGTGCTTTAATGCCTCTTTACGCAGAGCGTTATGTAGTGCTATATATAGCGCTCTGCCAGACGAGAAAGGGTGGGATGGAAATGAAGACTGTTCCGGGTGTCGAGTTTGCAGCGCCTTTGTGGCTGAATAAGAACCGCAAGGCGTTTCTTGAAAGTCGGCGGATCGAGTTGTTGGAAAAGATCGAGGAGTGCGGCTCGATTTCGAAGGCTGCCAAGGCCGCGGGGATGAGTTACAAGGGCGCCTGGGACGCGGTCAACAGTATGAACAATCTGGCTGATAAACCGCTGACGGTCAATATGGCCGGTGGACGCTCTGGTGGTGGAACTTTTCTGACCGATGAGGGGCGGGCTCTGGTGCAGATGTTCCGGATGGTTGAATCGGAACACAGTCGGGCTCTGCTCAATATCGGCAAGAATGCTGCTGACTACGAGCGTACTTTGAGTCTGATGCGCAGGATTTCGATGCGGATCAGTGCCAAGAACGTTTTCTACGGTGTGGTTCACAATATCCGGATCGAAAATTTACTTGGTGAGGTCTGTCTCGAACTCAAATCGGGACATCGGATCACTTCTGTGATCACGGCCGAAAGCGTTGAGAGTCTCGGTCTGCTGGTCGGGGAAGATGCCTATGCGGTGATCAAGGCGTCTTCGGTGATGATATCTACAGCCGACGACAGGATGCGAATCAGTGCCGGAAATCAGTTGTGCGGGCGGGTCGTCAGCATCAGGACCGATGCGGTTATGGGTGAGGTGATCATCGATATCGGTGGTGGCGATACCGTTGCGGCCACAATAACCGCCGGGGGCGCGCAGGATCTCGGCCTTGGTGAAGGGGATGAGGCTTGCGCGATTATCGATGCATCGAATGTGATTATCGGCATCGAGTAGTTGCTGCGAGCGGTAAGGAAAATGCCTTGACGGCAGTGTCCCGGAACGCAGGGAGTCGGTAAAAAGGTACGGGATTTGAAATCTAAAGCAGGGGATTGATTTGTACACTTCAGCCGAATATGGGCTATTTATTTTCAAGGAGCGGAAACATGCCGAAGATGTATTGCGGAGCATTATTGATTTGCGGCCTGTTGGTGGGGCAGGTCAGCATAGCTCAGGCTAAAGGTCTTGAGGAAATTTTGCAGGACAAAGGTGTTATCACGGCCGAAGAATACCGCGAAGCCACAAAAACGAGTGACCTGGCCTACTATAAAAACGGGCTGATTGTTGAGTCGCGTGATGGTAATTACAAGGCCAAAGTCGGCGGTTACGCACAAATAATCTACCGTAATACCGATGTCGACGATAACGCAAAATCGAACAAAAGTGATTTCGATATCCGCCGTTTCAAGTTGCAGTTGAAAGGGCATGTGGTTAACCCGCGGATCGGCTACAAATTTCAGGGCGAAATGGCCAGTGGTTTCAAGACCGAGGATGCCTATGTGAATTACAGGTTCAGTCCGGCTTTGACGGTGCAGATCGGACAGTACAAGCCGCCTCAGGCTCGTCAGGAGTTGACCTCGGCATCGAAGCAACTGTTCCCGGATCGTTCGCTGGCCAACGATACCTTCAATCTCGGCCGTGACCAGGGCCTTCAGGTTTCTGGTCATTTCCTGCAAAAAAAACTGGAATATCGGATCGGGGTGTTTAACGGCAATGGGCCTAACGCCAAGAATCCCGACAATAACAATATGTATACCGGACGGATCGATATCAATCCCCTTGGCGCTTTTGCACTGGATGAATCCGGTTTATCCGCGGGCAAGCTCCGTTTGAATCTCGGCACATCATTTTCTTTCAATACCATCAGTGGTGATGATGTCGGAAATGGCTTCGATAAAGACAATGATGCTCTCGACAAGGCACTCAACCTCGATGTCATGGACAAGGCGACCTTTAGCGCCAACTACGGCAAAGAGATGGAACTTCTGGTTCTGACGGCGAATATTGATTTCACGTGGGCCGGGTTCACTTTTGCGGGTGAATATTACACCATGAATGCAGATCCGGATCTGGGCCAGGACTGGAATGCTGATGGTTATTACCTGCAGGCCGGATATCAGGTTTTGCCGCAGACGTTGGAGCTCGGCCTGCGCTATGCCGCCATTGAGTCGGATCGCCGCACCGCAACCCGTCTGGTGTCAGCCGAGTTTGAGAAGTCCGAAACCCAAATCGGTGTGAACTACTACCTCAGCAAACACGCAGCCAAGTTGCAGGCCGATGTGACCTTCGTGGAAGATGAACTGCAGGCCTACGCTGATGACAGAATTATTCGCCTGCAGGTCCAGTTTTATTATTGAGAAATGACATGCGTAAATCCGGCCGTTGGGCCGGGTTTACGCCAAGAAGGAGGCTGAGCATGTTTCGTCATTTATTGCTAGCAACTTTGTTGCTTGTCGTTGCCGTACCGGCTTTTGCGGTCGAGCATCTGCGCCTGGCGACCACCACCTCGACCGAAAATTCCGGTCTGCTGCGCGAGCTGCTGCCGCCTTTCGAAGCGGCTAACGATTGCCAGGTTGACGTCATTGCGGTCGGGACCGGCAAGGCGATCAAGCTGGGTGAAACCGGCGATGTCGATGTCATCATGGTGCATGCGCGCAGCAAGGAGGACAGGTTTGTTGCGGCGGGATACGGTGTCGACCGGCGTGATGTCATGTATAACGATTTTGTGCTGCTTGGACCTGCCGGTGACCCGGCCGGGATCAAAGGCCGCACCGACGTGGTTGTGGCCATGCGTAAAATCGCCGCCGCCAAGGCGACCTTTGTCTCACGCGGCGATGACTCCGGCACCCATAGCCGGGAGAAACAACTCTGGGACGCGGCCGGGGTTGTCCCTGGCGGGGATTGGTATCTGGAGGCTGGCCGTGGTATGGGCGAAGTGATCATTATGGCCGGAGAACGGCAAGGCTATACCCTGAGCGATCGCGGTACTTACCTGGCGTTCATGAACAAGACCGAACTGCGGATCGTCGTCGAAGGTGATCAGCGCCTCTTTAACCCCTATGGCGTTATTATGGTCAATCCCCAGAAACATCCGCATGTCAAGGTTGGGCTGGCAACGAAGTTTCTCGACTATCTGACCTCGGAGCAGGCGCAGAAATTGATCACCGGTTATCGTCGCGGTGGCGAACAACTGTTTTATGTGAAATAGGGCGATGTTTTGGGTTATCTGACTGACTCATTTATTACCGCTGTCGGCCTGATTTTCCGGTTTGATCGGGAGGTGCAGATGACGATCTGGACCTCCCTGTATACGTCGAGCTGCGCTATTGTCATAGCGGCTCTGCTCGGCATCCCGTTGGGGATGTTGCTGGGAGTCAACCGCTTTGGTGGCCGGAGGGTGATGATCACTCTGCTGAATACCCTGATGGCGTTACCGACCGTGGTGGTCGGGCTGGTGCTGTTCGGCCTGTTCAGTCGTCAGGGGCCGGTCGGAAGCCTGGGATTGCTCTTTACTCCCTGGGCGATGATCGCCGGGCAGACCGTTCTGGCAACCCCGATAGTTGCCAATTACGTACTTGCTACCGTCAGCGGTTCTGACCAGCGGATCATGGATACGGCGTTAACTCTCGGCGCCACGCGTTTTCAGGCCAGTGTCCTGTTGATGAAAGAGGTCCGCTTCGGGGTGATGGCGGCAGTGATCGCCGGCTTCGGTCGGGTGATCGGCGAAGTCGGAGTGGCGATGATGCTCGGCGGTAATATTCGTGGTTCTACCCGGACCATGACCACGGCGATTGCCCTGGAAACCAGCAAGGGTGAATTTGCGTTCGGGCTTGCGTTGGGAATTGTTCTGTTGAGTGTTGCCTTGATTGTTAATCTGTTCCTGAATTTACTGCAGCAAAGGTGACCCTATGAAACCGGTTATCTGTGTGAAGGATATCCTTGTGACCCAGGGTGAGGATTTCAGTTTGTCGGTCAGGAGTCTTGATCTGCAACCTCACAGGATCTACGTCCTGACAGGACCGAACGGAGCAGGAAAGAGCACTTTGCTCAAAACCCTGGCCTTGCTGATTCAACCCCGGAGAGGAACGCTAACTTTTGCCGGTGCTGATGCAAAAACGCGCGTTCAACAGCGGCAAAAGATCACCCTTGTTGAGCAGTCCCCATACTTGCTGAAGGCGAGCGTTGCTGCCAACCTGGCGTTTGGGCTTAAATTGCGCGGAATCCGTGGCGAAGAGCAGCGCAACAGCATAAGGTCCGCATTGGCCATGGTCGGACTTGAAGGGTTTGAACAGCGAAAAACCACGGAACTTTCCGGCGGGGAGGTGCAACGGGTGGCACTGGCCCGGGCTCTGGTTCTGGAGCCGGAGCTTCTGCTGCTGGATGAGCCGACGTCCAGTATTGACAGCAAGAATCTGAAGGCTTTTGAGGCCTTGCTCCGCAGGTTGCCAGAATATGGTGTTACGGTTGTACTTGCGACCCATGACCTGAGTCTGGCCCGGCGCCTGGGTGGGGAAATGCTGCGGATCGAAAACGGCAGTCTCCTCGCAGGTTCCTGAGGTCCTGGTTCCAAGGGGAACCCGTCTTTTTGAACAAAACGCTGCTGGGTCAGGAGGAGTTTAGGTGGGACAAGTGCCTGTGTATGGCGATTGTCGTTCATGAAAAATGAACATTGACCTCCAGGATGCATTCCTGTTCATGTGAGCTGCGGCCGCTTATTCTTTGACCGCCAATTGTGGTAGCTCCGACAGTTCGGCCAGTTGCCGTTTGCGTTGTTCACCAGATCGGTCCGCCAGTTCCTGGCAGCTTTTGTAGAATGCGGCGAAATCCTGCTGGTGTTCATTGAGCAGGGCCCTGAACCCCGGTAACAGGCGTCGGTAAGTTTGTAGCGAAACCAATCGGGCATTGTTAAGAGTTTCGACCCAGCGGTCATAGCCGCGGTACCCACCCCAGGCGGTCTTTATCTTTTGATAGTTCATGCGGGCTGTCTTCAGAATGTCCTTTTTGGCTACCCGCTTGTCCCTGTCTGTGAGGGGCAGGGCATAGAGTTGTTTCAGCTCCTGATGTAATTCTTCGGCCCAAGCGATAAAGGTTGTTTCGCGTTCAAGTTGCTGCTTGAACAGACGACGTTCTTTATCCGAGCCGTAGGCCTGCAACCAGCGAGTTGTCCCGGCCAGTTCAACACTGGTGGCAAAGGCTTCGTTAAAGTCGGAATCTCCCGGCAGGTAGAGTTTTTGATGGGCCAGTTCGTGGAATATCAATCGGGCAACAGCGGGAGCCGGCCAGTGACTGAAGCTGCTGAGAACCGGATCATCGAACCAGCTGAGGGTAGAATAGGCCGGAATGCCTGCGACCAGGGTGTCGTAACCTTCGGTTTGCAGTTTACGGGCAAATTCGTTTGCAGCAGATTCGGAAAAATAGCCGCGGTAGCTGATACAACCGGCAATCGGAAAGCACCAGGTTTTCGGCTGAAGTGAAAATTCCGGTGCGGCAACGACATTCCAGATCGGGTAGGGTTGTTCGAGTTCGACGTAACTGCGATAGCTGCCGTTTTCCGGCAGAGCGAGTTGCTCAGAGGCGAAGTCGCGGATCTGCAGAATCTGCGACAGTTTAAGTCGTTGCTGCGAGGAAAGGTGATCATTCTCCAGGAGTGCGCTGATGGGCTGACGATTGCTGAGAATCTTGTATTGTCCCCCGACGGCCTGCAGGTAGTAGCCGCCGTCGCTGCAGGCTCCAAGCAGCAGGATTACAAGAACCGAAAAGCTCAGTCGATATTTGAAGGGAGGCATCATCAGATAAACGCTTTGGTGAAGTGACGTTTGGTTGCGTCCTGAAGTTTGCTGACAGCGTTGAACGCTTCCTTGAGCAGTTCCTGCTCACTCTTGGACAGTTCGTTCGGATCGAGGTAGTGACTTGGTGCCTGACCCTTTTCGAGGAGTGAAATTTCTTGGCGCAGCCGCAGAAAAACCAGAGCTTCGAAGGCCGCCTTGATATGTTCGGCAGTTTCGATTTCGAAAACATGTTTCTCGACCAGGCTGGTCAGGCGTTGCAGGGTTGAGGTTGCGGATTGTTCTTTTTCCAGCGCAAACATGCGCACACAATCGACAATAAAGACACTGCCGCCCTGCTTGAGAGACAGCATCCCCTTGTGCTCCCCCTCTTTATCGAGCAGGAAACGTCCGAGTAACCCCAGGGGGACACGGTAGTCCTGATCCAGGGTCATCATGTGATAAAGGAAGCGTTTGAACTGGCGTACCTCGGAAAAAACGATTTGCTGCAACTGGTCCACCAGTTGGTTGTTTCCTTCCAGACAGACAAAATCAAAAAAGATCGAGGAATAACGGACCTTTTGCGGTTCAGGGTTGTTGATCCAGTCATGGATGCGGTGGCGCCAGTCGTTCAGGCGGCCACGCCAGGCCGGGTTGTTGACCATGACCTTGCCATGACAGAGCGGGTAACCGACCTCGGCCAGGGCGGCAACCAGCCTGTCGCCAAACGGGATAAAAAAGTGATCGACCTCAGCCTGCTTTTCATCCGGGAAATCCTCAAACACAAAACCATTGTCCTGGTCGGGATCCAGCAGCATTTCGCGTCGTCCGCCACTGCCCATCAGTAGGAAGGCGTATTTTATTTCGGGTGGTTTGTGTCCCGCATCGAGCATCTGCTGGTAACAGATGGCGTAGACTTTTTTGATGATGTTGTGATGGATATAGGAGAGTATTTCCATGACCTCGGGGGTGGAGTGGGTCTCGGTCAACAGTGCCCGGGCAACAGTCAGAATCTCGTTTTTGATTCTGGCCAGCCCGTACAGGCTGTTTTCGTCCCGGATTGAGCCGACCATCAACATTGCTTTCTGACTGCGGAAACGCATCAGGTCGTGCAGGGTGACGATGCCGACCAGTTCTCCGTCATCGACCACCGGCAGATGCCTGACTTTGTGGGCGGTGATATAGGTCATGGCTTCGTACATGTAGGTTGCCGGTGAGAGTGCGTGACGATGTGCTGTCATGATATCTCCGGCTCTGGCCTGAGAAATGACAGTGTTGTCAGGGGCCAGGACCTTGGTAACAAGATCGCGCTCGGTGATGATGCCGATCGGAGCATTGTGCTCGTTGACAACGACCATCGAGCCGATTTTTTTTTCGGTCATACTGCGGGCGACCTGACGGGCGCCGGTATCCTCAGGGCAGGTTTCGACCGGGGCATGCATGATTTCCGAGAGGCGTTTTTTAAACGGGTAAGCCTCCATCTGGGTCAGGGCATTGCTGGTGTTCTCCTTGACGATATCGGCGTAGAGACTGCGCACCCGGCTCAGGACGATACGGGTAAAGTACTGGCGAATCTGCGGGTAGTCCTCTGCGATGTCTGTCAGTGTCCGGCGCGGGATCAAAAAACAGCTGGATTCAGTGACCGCACGCGCGCCGCCGGTGTAGGGTTCTTCGGTAAATATCGGGGTGCCACCGAAAAAATTGCCCTCCTTGCGGTAATCGACGACCATTTCCTGGCCGCCGGGGACCGTCGCCGTAATTTCAACCATTCCTTCCTGGATGACATAGAGAAAGCCGGTGGGTGGATCCTTCTGTTTGAAAATATAACTATCGGCGGGGTAGGTTTTCACGTGCGCAGCAGTACGCAGTTGCTCAAAGATCTCCTCGGGGAGGATGTCGAAGGGCGCTGTTTCTTTAAGCTGGCGGATACTCATCCTGACGCTCCTGCCATCATGGCCGTCAAAGGCTGTTATCTTTTGCTGACGTAGACAGCGTCAATGATAGCATCCCGTGGGATACTTGGCCATTTGAACTGTTCTCTGGGGTCCTGATCGCTCATGGGCGGATAGTGCAAGATTTTACTCGGTGGCGTTTTCCGCTTTTCGTGATCCCTTAATCAGGGGATTTTGCCGATTTATTGCGGTTCGCTCTGTGATCAAGGAGCAGGGCAACAATAAAACAGCCAATACTGGCCGCCATCAGTTCGGCGACGTGAACGAAGATGCTGCCTGTGATCATCAGGTCTGCACCCATCAGACCGATACCGCAGATCCCGAAACCGAGGGCAAATTTTTTCTGGAGGCGAGGGGTGAGCAATGTCTGGATCCCAGGAATATAAAAGGATTTAGCCCGGCCCGCAGAAACTTTCTTCGGCAACAATAAATCCCGCCGAAGAAAGTCTGGACCCAGGAGGGTCAGTGCGAAAAGGCGTTCTTGTCTTCGTCGTCTTCTGCCTGGTAGCCGGGCAGGTTGTGCAGTTTGCGCAGGATATTGTCGCCACGTTCGGCGGATTCTTCGTCAAGCTTGTGGTCCGTGGCGTTGGAGACAAGGATGTTGATAAGAAATGCCAGAGGACAGACGATCAGAGCACTGGATGTGGCGGGCAGGATGCCCTGGTCACCGAACATCGGTATTTGGGCCATCCAACCGAACATTGCCAGCAGCGTCATACCGAGACCGAAGATCATGCCAGCCAGGGCACCGTATTTATTTGAACGTGAATACCAGATACCGAGTACCACAACCGGGAAAATTGTATTGCCAGCGATCGCAAAGGCCATTGCCACAATCTGGGCAATCAGGGCCGGTGGGTTCAGGGCGAACAGAATGACGACTCCACAAAGAACCGCGGTAAAAATACGCCCGACCAGTAGCGCCTGCCGGTCGGAGCAGTCGGGCTTGAAAACGGTAGCGTACCAGTCGTGAGCGATGGCCGAGGCTCCAGCTACCAGTAGTCCGGCAACCGTTGAAAGGCCCGCTGCCAGTGCGCCGGAGGCCAGGTAGCCGATAAAGGCACTGCCAAGACCGGCGCGTTCAGGCGCTGAAAGAATGATGACATCGGCAACCGCCTTGCCGCCAGCCGGATTCCAGAACCTGCCCATCGCTGCGTAGACCGGCGATGACCAGTAGAGTAGACCGATAAAGAACAGGCCCCAGAGGACAGAACGCCGGGCAACATCTTCATTTTTTACGGTATAGAAGCGGATCATGATATGCGGCAACCCGGCGGTCCCGACCATCAAGGTGAAGACCAGGGCAATAAAGTGGTAAAAATCCCCTTTGCCCCAGGGTAGGTAGGCATTTCTGAGGGCGCTGGTCGCTTCCGGAGCGAGTTGGCCCGCAGCGGTCTGTCCTTCCATGAGATTGGAGAGG
>JAJRWF010000002.1 GCA_024276905.1 Deltaproteobacteria bacterium | reverse complement strand
CATGCTGGGTGATCGGGTGCGGGTCACCCTGCTCGGGGCCGAAAAACTGGTTGCCGAGATCAGCCACAAGGCCTGGGAACAGATGGGCGAATTCGAGGAAGGGACTCAACTTTACGCCGTCTTCAAAACACGTGAAGCCCGGATTATTGTTAGTTAGGCGTTAGGCGTTGGGCGTTGGGCGTTGGGCGTTGGGCGTTGGGCGTTGGGCGAAAAAAACAGATAACTGCCGTCAAACAAAATCATTTCTTGCGTAAAGACCTGATTAAAGGCCAGGATTGGCTGCACAAAGCACCAGGTAACCAAAGGAGAGTTCAGTATGTCTGCAACAATTGTCGCAACCTGCATCAGCAAAAACAAAGGGGAGCGCAAGACCCCGGTCGACCAGGTCGAACTGCGTCAGGAACACGGAATTATTGGTGACGCCCATGCCGGTGACTGGCATCGCCAGATCAGCCTGCTCGCCAGCGAAAGTATCGCCAAGATGAAAGCGTTGGGTCTGGATGTCGACAGTGGCGATTTTGCCGAGAACCTCACTACCGAAGGGATTGATCTGGTCAACCTGCCGATCGGAACCCGGCTTAAAATCGGCGCGGCCCTGCTTGAAGTCACCCAGATCGGCAAGGAATGTCACAACCGTTGCGCTATCTACGAGCAGGCGGGGGATTGTGTAATGCCCAAAGAGGGTATCTTTGCCCGGGTGATTGAGGGTGGCGCCATCAAACCCGGCGATCAAATCTCCCGGCTCGGAAAATAGAAGGAGAGACCGCATGATCAGCTACGCAGAAGCCATTTCACTGGTGCTTGAAACTATAGCGCCTCTACCCGCGGTCGAAAAACCGCTGGAAGAAGCCTGCAACCTGGTGCTGGCAGAAACAATCAATGCCCGCTGGGATATGCCTCCGGCAGATAATTCGGCGATGGACGGCTTTGCTTTCGCCTTTGCCAACTGGTCCCCCGGCGCCACTCTGCCGGTAACTGGCCGCAGTTACGCAGGACACCCTCTTGACGGATCAGCCCCCGCTGTGGCCGCAGTACGAATCATGACCGGAGCACCGATTCCAAAAGGCTGCGATACTGTCGTTCCGATTGAAGAGGTCGAAGAAACAGGTACTTCAATCAAATTACCTTAACACTGCCGCTCAGGTCAGCATGTCCGCTTTGCCGCCGAAGAGTTCCATCGTGGTGAACCGCTGCTGCAGGCGGGAAGCTGTTTGCGTGCCGGAGAAATCGGCCTGCTGGCGTCGGCAGGGGTCACAAAAGTCCGGGTACACCCGGCGCCACAGGTGGCAATCCTGGCAACCGGCGATGAACTGGTCGAACTCGGTCGACAGCCGGGTCCGGGACAGATCATCAATTCGAATCTGCACCTGCTCGCAGCCCGTCTGAAAGAAGCGGGCATCCCGGTCTCTTCGCTCGGCATTGCCCAGGATGACGAGTCCGACCTAGATCAACGCCTGCGCAACGGCCTGCAGGCCGACCTGCTGCTGACCAGTGGTGGAGTTTCGGTCGGTGACAAGGATCAGGTTCAGGACGCTCTCGATCGTCTTGGCTTCGAACGAGTTTTCTGGAAAGTTGCAATCAAGCCCGGCAAACCGACCCTGTTCGGCAAAATTGGAACCCAACCGGTCTTCGGGTTGCCAGGCAATCCGGCGGCGACAGCGGCGACCTGTGAAATCTTTATCATCCCGGCTCTGCGACGGCTTGCCGGTCACCGGAACCCGCTGCCACCACGACTTAAGGTCCGCCTCGCAGCCCCTGTCAAAGGCGGCGGCAAACGACAGACATTTATGTGGGGCAGCCTGCGCCCCGAATCCGGCGCGTACCTGTTCAGCGTTTCGAATCGACAAGGTTCGGGCCAGAACCGTTCGCTGCAAGGAGCCTGTGCATTACTGCCGGTCCCAATCGGCTCTCCCGATCTGCAAAGCGGTACCGAAGTTGAAGTCCTGCTGATGCGCCTGCCGAACGGAACGGACGTATACGGGTGACAGATGCGTTGTTTTTTTCCGTTTTCCGTTGTATCTTGTTGAACCTTGGCGTCAAAGCGCCGGAGATTCATTCACGAAACTGACAGATTTCCCCACCTACGGGGATGATGCCTAAGGAGAGAAAATATGTTCGGACTCGGCACTCAGGAACTGCTGATCATTCTGGTTCTGGTAATGATTGTCTTCGGCGCCGGAAAGCTGCCCCAAGTTGGCGGAGCCCTCGGCAAAGGCCTGCGCAACTTTAAAAAAGGCATGAATGACGCCGGTGAAGAAATCGAAGAAGCAGATGTTTCAGAGATCGAAAAGAAAAATGAAGAGAAAGACGAAGAAAAAAAAGAGGACTGATTCCAAACCGGAATTTTGAATAGAAAAGGAGCAGCCATTTCCGGCCGCTCCTTTTTTTACGTTTTGCTCTCCCCAGCGCCAAGCGCCTGAAGCCCGACGCCTGGCTTAACCGCCTATTCCCTGCATCTTACGCCGCCGGGTCGGAATTACCTGCTCTTCAGCAATCCGATGTCGTTCCGGTTTGATTTGTACCGCACCACGCAGCAATAACGCCAATTCTTCGTCACTGCATCCCCGCCGCAACGCTGTCCGCAGGTCGATCTCATCTTCACAAAAGAGACAAGGTCGCAAAAAACCGTCCGAGGTCAAACGCAGACGGTTGCACTCACCACAGAAATGATCCGAAACCGCCGGAATGACTCCGACGACCCCCTTGGCACCTTCAAGCCGATAGAGTCTGGCCGGACCGACCGGACCCTTAGGTTCAATCTCGGCCAGCGGAGCAATCGCGTGCAGAACTTCAGATATTTCTGCTGCCGGCAACCGACTTTCCGGCGGGTAATCAAGACCACCGCTGACCGGCATGAACTCAATAAACCGGACCTGCCAGTCGTGTTCGAAGGTCAAACGGGCAAAATCGGCAATTTCCCCAGCATTAACGCCGCGAATCGGCACCATATTAACTTTCAAAGGCCAGAGCCCGGCAGCTTCAGCCGCATCAATTCCCTTGAGAACCTGATCCAGCCCAGGGCGGCGGGTAATCTGCTCAAACAGTTCCGGCTTCAGGGTATCCAGACTGATATTAACCCGTTGCAGACCGACCCTTTTCAGTTCCGCAGCCTGATCGGCCAGCAACAAACCATTACTGGTCAGGGTCAACTCCGGTTGCTGCGGCAATTGACAAAGCCGTTCAACAAAAGGAATCAGACCCTTGCGGACCAGAGGTTCACCACCGGTTAATCGGATCTTGCGCACCCCCAGTTCAACTGCAACCCGGGCGACACGGAAAAGCTCTTCGAAGGTGAGAACCTGACCGTGACCGATCGAGGGGACCCCTTCTTCGGGCATACAGTAACGACAGCGCAGATTGCACCTGTCAGTTACTGAAATCCGCAGATAATCGATTTTTCTGTTGAACGTATCGCGCAAGAAAATATCCTTCAATGTCTTGAAATCTTCCAGAATTCAGCATACTCTCTCCGCCCCCGGCAGACAAGAGAATTGACTTTTATCACCCTGGCCGGGGTTGTATCTCGCTGAAAAATAGTGTTAATCTGCAAAAAAATTACACCACAACCAAGTAAAGAAAGTCGGAGCAAAAGATGAGTAAAGCACTAGGACTTTTATCGGGCGGCCTCGACAGCAGCCTGGCGGCCATGACCCTGATGCGGCAGGGGATCGAGGTGACCTGTATTTCCTTTGTCACCCCATTTTTCGGTGCGGGGAAGGCCAAAGCCGCAGCGGAGAAAATCGGTTTCCCGCTGATCGTCAGCGAAATCAGCGACATCCACCTGCAGATGGTCAAGGACCCGAAGTACGGCTACGGCCGCAACATGAACCCCTGCATCGACTGTCACGCGATGATGTTCCGACTGGCGGGAGAGATCATGCAGGAACAGGGCTTCGATTTTCTCTTTTCGGGTGAGGTTCTCGGCCAACGTCCGATGAGCCAGAACGCCAACGCCCTGCGTAGTGTTTCCAATTACTGCGGTCATTCTGAGAGAGTCTTGCGGCCGCTGTCAGCCAAACTGATGCCGATCACCCCGATGGAAGAAAGCGGCCTGGTCGACCGTGAACAACTGCTCGACATTCAGGGGCGCTCGCGCAAGCGCCAACAAGCACTGGCCGTTGAATGGGGCTACACCGACTACCCGTCAAGCGGCGGCGGTTGCCTCTTGACCGAGTCCAGGTTCTCCGATCGCCTGCGCGATCTTTTCGATCATGACCCGCAGGCAAGCGTTAATGATGTCGAGCTGCTCAAGGTCGGTCGCCAGTTCCGCCTCTCAAAAAGCTGCAAACTGGTTCTGGGCCGCAACCAGGGAGACAATGATGCCATGGCCAGGTTGGTCGAAAATGGCCAGAGTCTCCTGCGCTGCGCCGACTACAACGGTCCCTTGGGCCTGCTCTGCGGCGAAATCGATGACTCGGCAAAGCAGATTGCGGCGGCCATCGTCGCCAGTTACGGTAAAGGCAAGGATGAAACCGAGGTCGAGGTACTGCTGGTTCGTGACGGCGAGGAAACCAGTCTGCGGGTGGCACCGCTGGCACGGGAAGAATCGCTGAAATTGATTTTGTGAGAGCAACACGAGAAGCGAAAAACGCCCCCAAGAATAATACCAAAGAAGGCCCCGGCGGAATTGATCCGTCGGGGCCTTCTTTGTTGCTACTTAATCGGCGGTGATGAATTACATCATGCCGGGCATACCACCCATGCCGCCAGGCATAGCAGGCATGGCGTCGCCGCCTTCAGACGGCTTGTCGGCGATCATTGCCTCGGTGGTCAGCATCAGACCGGCGACCGAAGCGGCATTCTGCAGTGCACTGCGGGTGACCTTGGTCGGATCAAGAATACCGGCCTCAAGCATGTCGCAGTAGATGTCGTTTTTGGCGTCATAGCCATAAGCACCCTTGCCACTGGCAATCTTGTCAACCACGATCGCGCCTTCAAGACCGGCGTTTATAGCAATCTGACGGGTCGGGGCCTCAAGAGCACGAACAACCAGGTTGACACCGAACTTCTGCTCGTCGTCGAGCTTGAGATTACGCACAGCATCAAGGCAACGGATCAGAGCGACGCCGCCGCCAGGAACGATACCTTCTTCAACTGCAGCGCGGGTCGCATGCAGAGCATCCTCAACCCGGGCCTTCTTCTCTTTCATTTCAGTCTCAGTGGCAGCACCGACCTTGACTACGGCAACACCGCCGACCAGCTTGGCCAGACGCTCTTGCAGTTTCTCACGATCATAATCGCTGCTGGTCTCTTCGATCTGGCTGCGGATCTGCTTAACGCGGCCATCAATGGCAGCCTCTTCACCGGCACCATCAATGATGGTGGTATTGTCTTTATCGATAACGATGCGCTTGGCGGTGCCGAGCATATCGAGAGTGGCGTT
>JAJRWF010000165.1 GCA_024276905.1 Deltaproteobacteria bacterium | reverse complement strand
GAGGGGCGTCTGGATGTAAAATATCCGGGAGCGGCTAAAGAGTTCGCCTGGCAGTGGCTGTTTCCGGCCCGGACGTTGACGCTGGTTCCTGATGCGGGGGAGTATCGCCGTTATCACCTGCATGAGACCCATGTGCAGAAGGCGCTCAAAAAAGCGGTCAAAAAGGCGATGGTTTCCAGGCCGGCTACAGCGCATACGTTTCGTCACAGTTTCGCCAGCCATCTGCTTGAGGCCAATTACGATATTCGTACCATCCAGCAGATGCTGGGGCACAGCGATGTCCGCACGACGATGATTTATACTCATACGGTCAGAAGCACAACCCGTAAAGAAGCGCGAAGCCCGCTCGATTTTTAACAATGAAAGGTTACATCCATGAATCACAAGATTAAAGCGACCCAGAACATCTCACGCGATTGTCTGGTCTGCGGAGTTGAGAACGATTTTGGTCTCAAGACCCGCTTTCATGAAACTGAAGACAACGAAGTGATAGCATTATTCTATCCGCAACCGTTTCACCAGAGTTATCCCAATGTGACGCATGGCGGCATCTCGGCGGCGATTCTTGACGAAGTGATCGGACGTGCGATCATGGCATTTTATGATCGCAACACCTTCGGCGTGACCCTTGAACTGA
Organism: Deltaproteobacteria bacterium; assembly: GCA_024276905.1. GTDB lineage: Bacteria > Desulfobacterota > Desulfuromonadia > Desulfuromonadales > Geopsychrobacteraceae > Geopsychrobacter. The sequence goes on along the minus strand of JAJRWF010000165.1, from coordinate 14,963 downwards.
CCATGAAATACAAAAAGCCGGTGCCCTATGGGGTTGAACTCAAGGCTGTTGGTCGCATTACCTCTGACAAAGGCCGGATTTTTGAAGGAACCGGCGAAATTTACCTGCCGGATGGAACCTTGGCGGTTTCAGCTGCAGGTAAATACATGAAGCGGCAGCTGGGACAGATTACGGACGCTGGTTTTGTCGACAACGACTGGTTTACACCGGAAGATTATCCGGACGAAATCTCGCTGTGACAGCACGGGACCAGAGGATCTGATAGACTTGCATTTCATATTGCCATGGATCGAGTAAAGGAGAAATCGATGAAAAAAATAATTCTTGGGGCGATTCTGGTTCTGCTTGTCACTATTGGCGGCGGGGTCTTTTTCCTGTTATCAAATCTTGATGATCTGGTTAAGTCGGCGATAGAAACCTACGGTTCGCAGGCCACGCAGACAAGGGTGCAGGTGAATAGCGTGAAGATTGGTCTGCAGGACGGATCGGGAGCGATTTATGGTTTGCGGGTTGGTAATCCGCCAGGGTTTTCGGCACCTCAAGTCTTCTCACTGGGTGAAATTTCAACACAGCTCGATCTTGACTCGATCTCCAGGGAGGTGGTTGTTATCAAGCAGATTACCGTTCGTGGTCCGGAGGTTTTTTTCGAGCTGAACGAGGCCGGAAAGACCAACCTGGATGCACTCAAGCAGAATATGTCCTCTCCTGCCGGGAGCGGGTCTACAGGCAGGGCTTCGTCTGCGTCGGAGTCTGGGCCACAACCGAAGCTGCTTATTCGTAATCTGCTATTTGCTGACGGGAAAATCCACGCCAGAGTGGTGCCGTTGAATAAGGATTATGAACTGAATCTGCCGGAAATAGAGCTGGCGAATCTCGGAGGCACCCAGGGGGCGACACCGCAGCAGATTGCTGAGCAGATTTTGAAAGTCTTGACAGATCGGTCGCTGGCCGAAATTCAGAAACAGGGGATCGATCAGTACAAGGCGCAACTTAAAAATGAAGTCAACAAACGGCTGGATGCGGAAAAGAAGAAGCTCGACAAAAAAATTCGTGACAAGGTTGGTGACCAGATTGGCGACCAACTTGGCGATAAGTTGAAAGGATTGCTCAATAACTGAGCGGTCAGATTCCGGGGCTGGAGGATGGTTTCTCCAGCCCTTGCTTTTGCTGCCGTCCCTGGCGACTTTATCCGGTATCTTTTACCCGCGTAAGCATGGGAAACGGGCTGTATTTGAGAATTGTTTGACCACTCGTCCGCCAAATGTTGACTTATTAGCTCATAGTTCACAGTATGGATCTATTGAATCTTTACGCATGGGAACTAACTTTTTCAGGAGGGACCATGGACCTGCTGTTTGAACCCTTGTCGGCACAACGTATGGAGCAGGCCAAATGGGCCTACACCACCCGCCGAATTGACCAACAACAATCCTTTCAACTGCTGCAGGGTGCGCTCTGTCCGGAAGCGGGAGACCTGCTGTTGGCCAGGGTGGAAGAACTGGGGCAGCATAAGCGACTGGAACTGGTCAGCAGTCGGCGCGCCACTCTCTTTGAGGGGGATGAAATTGTGGTTGCTTACGGTAACCGTTATGCGCCAGATCAGTTTGAAGGAATCGTGCCTGACCATCTTGAGGCCTGTCGACTGGTTGCTGCCGGAGGTGTTGCTGCACGCTTGCTGAACCGTCATGACAAGGTCAAGACGGCGACTCGTATCACCCCTCTGGGACTACTGGCCAACATGGAGGGTCAGCGCATCAATTTACGGACCGCACGTTTACCGAAAGTCGAACAGGTTGAATCGAGGCCGCTGGTGCTGGTGGTGGCCGGGACATCGATGAACTCGGGAAAAACCACGGCCTGTGCCAATCTGGTGAAGGGATTTGTTCGGCAGGGGATAAAGGTTGCGGCCGCCAAATTTACCGGCACCGGTGCCGGTGCCGACTATCGTTCGCTGGTTGATGCCGGAGCCAGCCCGGTCTTCGATTTTATCGATGCCGGGTATGTTTCAACCTACCGCGTCAATCGTGATGTCCTGCAGGATATTGCCACGACTCTTGGTGCCCATATGGCCCTGGCCCACCCGGATGTCATCATTGTCGAGGTTGCCGACGGGCTGCTGCAACGCGAAACCTCTCATCTCTTTGCAACGCCGTCATTTACGGACTGGGCCGATGGTGTCTTGTTTGCGGCCAACGATGCTCTTGGTGCCCAGGCCGGTGTTTCCTGGTTGAGCGTGCGCCAGCTGCCGGTTTTTGCAATTACCGGGCTGTTGACTTCATCGCCCCTGGCGCGCAGGGAAGCTGAGGATATCTGCGGCTTGCCCGTCTACCATACCGGTTCCCTGGCGCGGCCCAGTGTTTCCAGCTACCTTTATAATTGTCTTAAATTCAGGCGTCAAAATCAGTTGGCTACCGGCGACAAGGAGCATGGATGAACCAACTGCCGGTTATTTTTTCTGCAGACAGACGGGTTCTGTTTTTTCGCCTGATTGCAAACGGAACCTTGCAGGCGGTGGCCGTTATCGGTTCGATGCTGCTGGTCCGATATGCGTTCAATGTCTTGCTGAATCCGGAGTTTGATGACCCGGAAGTGCATATGTTTGATCCCTCGCAGGTCTGGGAAATTGCTCTTTTTGCCTTGGGGTTGATGGGTTGTACCGGTCTTGCCGCCTGGTTGCGTTATATCGAGAGGATCGATGCTGAACGACTGGGTCAGGCATATATCCACCAGGTGCGCCTGACGGTTTTTGACCGGATGAGTCGCTTTTCGCCGCGCGCGTTCAGCAACCGCAGTACCGGATCATCAATGCTGCGCTTTGTCAGTGACCTTTCGGCCATTCGCCGTTGGGTCAGTCTTGGTCTGGCGCGCATTGTGGTGTCCCTGATTGTGACACTTATTTCAATCAGTGTTCTCGCGTACCTGGACGCCTACCTGGCACTCTGTGCCATTCTTATCCTGTCCCTTGGTCTGGCCTGGAATCTCAAGCTGGGGCCTTCCATGCACCGGGTTATCGCTGAAGCGCGCCGTCGTCGTGGTTATCTGGCGGCAAATATCAACGAAAAAATCCGCTCGTATATTGTCATTCAGGCTTTTAATCAGCGGCGGCGCGAAAGGCGCCGTTTTCGGAAGCAGAGTCTGCGCTTGAGTGAGGCGATGATCGAACGGGCCGGAGCTTCGGCGGGGATGAAGATTGTCAACGACGGGGCGACCTCCTTGTCGATGGCTGCTATCCTGTCGCTTGGTGCGCTGGAGGTTTTTCGCAACCTGACCACGGCAGGCAATGTTGTTGCTGCTGTTGCCGTGGTCGGTTTTCTTTCCGCGGCTTTTCGTGATATGGGCCGGGTTCATGAATATCTGCAGGCGTATCGGGTTTCGAAAAAGAAAATTCTTGATTTCATGCAGACACGCCAGTTGCAGGGGCGTTCATCAAAACTGCCTTCACTGCAGGTTCGTGAGGGTGCCATTGAATTGCAGGGGATAAGTATTGATGGTGTTCTGTATGAGTTGTCCGGGTGTATTCCCGGCGGCGCACGGCTGGCTGTTGTCGGTGACAACGGTGCAGGAAAATCAACCCTGTTGCAGGTCATTGCCCGGTTGGTTGATCCGGATCAGGGCAGGGTGCTGATTGATGGTCAGGATATTCGTCAGTGCAACCTCGATTCTGTCCGGGAGGCGATCGGTATTGTCAGCCCGGACTTGCCGTTGCTCAGAGGATCGGTGCGTTATAATCTGCGTTATCGCAAACCGGATGCCTCGGCCGAAGAGTTGGCGCGGGTTTCCCGGTTGTGTAAAATTGATGATCTGTTGGCGCAGTTGCCGGATGGTGAAGATTTTCGTGTCAAGGAATCAGGTGGCAACCTCTCCCTCGGGCAGCGGCACAAGCTGGCCCTGGCCCGGGCACTGCTTGGTCAGCCGGCTATTTTGATCGTTGATGAGATCGACGCCAGCCTTGATCAACAGGCGGTCAAGGTTTTTGAGGATGTTTTGCGCGATTTTTCTGGAACGGTTCTGATGGTCAGTCGCTTTAAGGAACGACTGGCGTTGGCTGACTGCTACTGGTTTCTGGCCGATGGAAGACTGAAGACGTCAGGCGAAATGACGGTAGATACGGTGTTTCCTGTTGATCTGGACCCGTGAATTTGGTCGGAGTGGGGCGTGTAGCGGTCCTGGCTGCCATTACGCGATTCTCCGGTTCTGAATCGCTACAACTGACCTTCGAGAGGGCTCAAACATGTCAAAATCATTGCAACCGGGGAAAATTCACCAGCGGACGATTACCGGCATGTCGCAGATGAATTATTTTGTTTATTTCCCGGAAACATGTCGGGATGACAATAGAATTCTTTACACGATCCACGGTATTTCACGTAATGCTGAAGAGCATATTCAGGGTTTTATTTCCCAGGCCGAGCGCTGTGGGGCAATCCTGGTTGCGCCATTGTTTCCGGAAGAGCATTTCCCCCGTTATCAGCGGCTCGGAACATCTGTGCAACTGGAGCGGGCGGATATGGCTTTTGAGCATGTGCGGCAGGATGTTCACGAATGGCTGGGCTTTCCACCCGCGCCGATGCGCATGTTCGGGTTTTCAGGTGGCGGGCAGTTTGTGCATCGTTACGCCATGTTCTATCCCGGGCGGGTTGCCAGAATGGTGCTGGCAGCTCCAGGCTGGTACACCTTCCCCGATCCGGATCGCAAGTATCCCTTTGGGCTGAAATCAACCAAAGACTGGCCGCAGCTGACATTTTCCCTGGGGAAATTCCTGCAGATTCCAACCATGGTCATGACCGGAGAAGAGGATGACCTGCGTGACAAGGATCTCAACAAGTCGCGCGAGATCGATTCTTTTCAGGGCTTGAACCGGGTTGAACGTGCCGAGCGCTGGGTCAATGCCAATCGCAATCTGGCCCGCTCGTATGATATCTCTGCCGATTTTCGGCTGGAGACGGTTCCGAACGCCAGCCATGCCTACGGGAGTTATCTGGGGCATCCCCCGTTCAGTGAGCAGATTTTCGATTTTCTGTTTGAAGATTAAAGGGGACAGGGGACCGGTCCCCTGTCCCCTTTTGAGTCGGTGTTAGAGTTGCCGTCCGGGAATAAAATTCCGGTAGGAGACGCTGTGCTGATGACGGCCATTTTTCCTGACAATATATTTTTTGATTTTGCCCTTCTGTCTGACAATAATCCGACACTTTTCTTTCAGGTTTTCAAACTGCAGGCAGATTCGGCCGTTCTTTTTGACTCGCCACTTGCCCGATCTTTTCATCCCTTCTCGCAGCTGTTCAAGCGCACCGTTCGGGCTGTAATAAGACAAGCTGACTCGTCCTTTTCTGGCGGTCACGGATTCAACCGTCTGCCCGGAAAAGAGTTTGACGATTTCTTTAGATTTCAGGGTGCCTTTGGGCAGGATGGGTTCCTTTGATCTTCTGGCTAACTGCCTGCCATCAAAAAATTCGGTATAGGTTATTTCGTATCGGTTGTTGCCATCTTTTTTCACCGCATATTGCTGATAACGATCGCCCTGCTTGACGATGATCCGACAATCACGACGGGAGCCTTTGTATGTGATACAGAGGCGACCATCTTTGCGAACCTTCCAGGTTCCGTTCTTTTGCCATCCCTTGCGAATTCGCTGGACCTTGCCGTTGCTGGCGAAATAAAACAGCTGTGTCCTGTTCTTGCCCTCGATCTCGGCAGTGACGGTTTTGCCGCTGAAGAGCTGTTTGATTTGCACGGCACTCAATAGTCCTTCATGCAAGGTGACTTGCGGCTTTTGCGGTTTTTCCGCCATGGACCATGCCGTCGAGTACAACCCCAGAAAAAGGGCCAGGGAGACTGTTGGGATGAAGAGCCTGAGACTGAAGTGATTCATGGTTTTTTCCTGTCCTTGAGAGGAGGGAGCCCGTAAAGGTTACTGACTTTATCATGATTTGTTTCAGTGGGATAGTGTGCATTGATACTTGGAAGTGAGGTTTTGATTTTTGGGGGATTCAGGCGCAGAATTTTCATTCTGCATTACTCTGCGGCCCCTTTTTTGAGTCCTTGGACACAAAGCGGTAGCCCCGGCCGCGGACCGTCTGGAAATACACCGGTTGGCCCGGGTCAACTTCAAAGTATTTACGCAAACGAACGATAAAGTTGTCCAGGGTGCGGGTTTCGGTGTCGGGGGCCACGCCCCACACCGATTGCAACAGGTCACCGCGGCTGATGACTTTCCCCTCGCGACTGAAAAAGAGTTGCAGCATCTTTACTTCCAGTTCGGTCAATTCAATCGGGCCCGCTGGAGTTGTTGCTCTGCGTTCAGCGAGATCGATCTGATTGTGACCAAAACTGTAGTTTGTGCCCCTGACTCGCGTCGTCCCCCGACTGCGCCGTAACAGGGCCTTGACTCGCAGCAGAAATTCTCTGAGGCTGAAGGGTTTTGTCAGATAGTCATCGGCCCCTTCACTGAGCCCGGCGATCCGATCCTCCTCATCACCACGAGCGGTCAGCATCAGGACCGGCAGCTCCGAGCCCTTTTTCCGTAAACGGCGGCAGAATTCCAGCCCGTCAATACCCGGCAGCATGATATCAAGAACCAGCAGGTCAAATTCTTCAGCGTCAAGTTTGGCCCTTGCCTCCTCGGCACTGAGGCAGTGGGTTGAGCGATAGCCTTCCGCCTCCAAATTGAAGATAATCCCCTCGGCGATATTCGGTTCATCTTCAACCAGCAGGATCCTTGCTTGAGTGGTATTCATCATGGTTTTTTCCTGGACTCAGGAGGCAGTAGCGGCAGGCGCAGGAAGAAGGTCGCTCCCTTGCCGGGTCCTTCACTCTGCAGCCAGACTTTCCCTTTGTGTCGGTGCAGAAGAGAGTGGACGATAAAGAGGCCGAGGCCGCTGCCGCGGATCGTTTTGCCCGAGATGCGGGCTCGATAGAACATACGGAAGACCTTTTTGTGTAAACGGGGGTCGATTCCCTGGCCCTGGTCGGCGACGCTCAGAAGTGCGAACTTTCCGTCACGTTTCAATTCGACGCAGACCTGCGGGGGGCCATCGGCATAGAGAATGGCGTTTTCGATCAGGTTGCGCAGTACGGTCTCAATGGCATCCCGGTCAAACTTTGCCCGCAGATCCGGTTCCAGCCGCCAGTCGAGTTGTCCGTCCACCGGAAAGGTCACTTTTTTCTGCTGTAACCAGTTTTCGAGTGTTCGTGAAATGTTGCCTTCCACCAGGGTAATGATGGTATCGCGATGTTCCAGTTTGCTTGCCGTCAGCAAGTTGGTGATCAAGTTGTTGAGGCGTTCGGTATCGCCCTGCATCAGTTGCACAAAGTGTTGCAGTTGTTGAGGGTCCGGCTGACGCATTTCGATGGTTTCAAGGTGTAACTGCAATGAGGCCAGAGGGGACTTTAACTCATGGCTGACTTGAGCGATAAAGTTGTGCTGGGCGCGATAGAGTGATGCCTGACGGCGCCAGTAGATGAAGATAACGTAGACCCCGACCAGAATCGCTACCAGCAGCACGATCCCTTCAGTCAGGATCAGCCAGTCGGTTTTTTGCGGCAGCAGTTCGGTCTGGTAACGTTCTGCCAGTTCCTTGAGTTGCTGGTGTCGCCCGAGGAACCAGTAGATCCAGCCGACCAGCAAGACAATCCACAAAAGCTGGATACCGATAAAGGTTATCAGGGGATGGAAAATGCGCCGAAAGAGTTTCATGACCCTATCTAACACCAGTTAAGCTCTCTGAACAAGGGTGGTTTTACACAACTATTACAGTTCTTGAGCATATTGCTCTGTTAGGATGTTCGCTGGTAAAATATTGCACAAGGAGCAGGTATGACTGTGAGCTTGACGATTGGACGACATAGTACGAGGTTTCCGGTAATTCAGGGCGGCATGGGGGTGCGGGTTTCCGGCCATCGCCTGGCCGGTCATGTTGCCAAAGCTGGCGGGATGGGCCTGATTGCCGCGGCGGGTTTGGCACTCAACAGTGGCCTGTTTGACGGGAAGAACTTTTATGCAGCCGACCGCGAGGCGCTGCTGATTGAATTGGCCAAGGCGCGCGAGATCGCTCCTGACGGGGTGATCGGTGTCAACTGCATGGTTGCGGTCAGCAACTACGACGAAGCGATTCGTACCTCATGCGAGGGCGGGGCACAACTGATTGTCAGCGGTGCCGGCCTGCCGCTCAATCTTCCCGGTTTGACGGCCGATTATCCCGATGTTGCATTGGTCCCGATTGTCTCTTCGGTCAAGGCGGCACAGTTGATCGCGCGCAAATGGCACAAGAATTTTGATCGTCTGCCTGATGCGGTCGTGGTTGAGGACCCGGATACTGCCGGTGGCCACCTTGGTGAAAAGATGGAAAAGATCGGCAGTGGCGAGTACGATCAATATGCGACCGTGCGGGGAGTTAAAAAATATTTTCAGGAACAATGGAATCTCGATATTCCGATTATCGCAGCCGGCGGCATCTGGGACCGAACCGATCTGCAATACGCTCTGGGGCAGGGTGCAGATGCTGTACAGATGGCAAGTCGCTTCGTTTGTACTGAAGAATGTGATGCCGAGGATGCATTCAAGCAGGCGTATCTCCGCTGCAAGCAAGAGGATATCGGTCTGGTCATGAGCCCGGCAGGTCTTCCCGGGCGGGCGCTGGTCGGCAATGTGGCGGCAGTGCGGCAGCACGATCTCGATATGAAGGTGCGCTGCCCACTCAACTGCCTGAAGAAATGTGCCTATAAGGAATGCCAGGAGCGCTTCTGTATCGTGACTGCCCTTGATCGTGCCCAGCGTGGTGATATTGAAACTGGTCTGGTCTTCTGTGGTACCAATGCCTGGAAATCTGAGCGCATTGAAACCGTGAGGGATATTTTCGAGGAGTTGTTCCCGCAGGCGGAACGCGAAGCGGGCTGAGTCCTGCCGGTGTCTTTTACGCTTTCCCCGAGCCCGCCATGACATTTCAGATCATGGCGGGCTCGGGCGTTTCAGGGAGAAAATTCTCTCCTCGTGCTAAAGTTTCTGACGCGGTGTTCCGAGGGCCGGAAGCCATAGCGAAAGCTGTCTGCAGACCTTGATCCTGCTTGAGTTTGGTCCCTGTCTGGTGTATCCTCCCCCAATTGTTTTTAAAGACTCTTCTGGCGTAACATAGAAGACCTGCAGAGGGGTAGCCTGGATGGGAGAGAGCATGAGTTCATCTGAAGAAAAATTCATCCCCAAGTGGATTGCCTGGGAGTCGACCCAGCGTTGTAATCTGAACTGCGTACACTGTCGCTGCTCCTCAGACATGAGCGCTGCCGCCGGTGATTTTAATACCGAGGAAGCCTTCAAGCTGATCGACGATATCTGTGAGGTGAGTCAGCCGGTGATGGTGCTGTCGGGTGGTGAGCCTTTGATGCGTGAGGATATCTTCGAGATTGCAGAATACGGCACAGCCAAGGGACTGCGCATGTGCATGGCGACCAACGGGACGCTGATCACCGACGAAGTCTGCGCCAAGATGAAGAAGGCCGATATCAAAATGGTCTCCCTTTCACTTGACGGATCGACTGCGGCCATTCACGATGATTTTCGCAGCAGTGAAGGGGCTTTTGAAGGCACCATCCGGGGCGCTGAAACCCTCAGGCGCAACGGCATCAAATTTCTGGTTAACTCCTCTTTCACCAAGCGCAACCAGCAGGATATCGGGGCGACCTTCAAACTGGCCAAAAGCATCGGTGCCACCGCCTGGTATATGTTCATGATCGTACCGACCGGGCGCGGCGAAGATATCATGAGCGAGCTGATCTCGGCCGAGGACTACGAAGAGATTCTCGCCTGGCACTACGAGCAGGAGAAACTCGAGGACGAGATTTTGATGCGTCCGACCTGTGCGCCGCACTACTACCGGATTGTACCGCAGATGGCCAAGGCCGAAGGGGTCGATTTCAAACGCCGCAGTCTGACCTTTTCGACCGGTGGCGGCAAGGGCTGCATTGCTGCCCAGACGATCTGCCTGATCGACTGTTTCGGAAATCTCAAACCCTGCTCCTACTTCCATTCTTCGGTCGGCAACGTCAAGCAGATCCCCTTCAAGGAGCTCTGGTTCAACAGCAAGACCTTCAACGATCTGCGTAATTTCAAGAGCTACAAGGGCAAGTGCGGCGAGTGTGAGTTCATTAATATCTGCGGTGGTTGCCGTGCCCGTGCCGATGCGGTCTACGGTGATTATATGGCCGAAGAGCCGTTTTGTAATTATATCCCGCCCCGCACCCGCGAGCGGCTGGAGGCCGAGGCGAAAGGGAACGCTGCGAAATAGGCGTCCGATTTCGTATTTATATTTTCACTCAGGAGACAACAATTCATGTCCACCGAATACAATTTTCTCAAAGCCTGCTGGGGGCAACCCGTTGACCGTGTTCCTGTCTGGCTGATGCGCCAGGCCGGACGTTATCTGAAGCAGTACAAGGAAGTCCGTGCTCAGGGCGGCGGAACTTTTCTGGATCTGTGCAAGGACCCGGCGCGGGCCGCCGAAGTGACTATCCAGCCGATCGACCTGCTCGATGTCGATGCGGCAATTCTTTTTTCCGATATCCTGACTCCCATCGAACCGATGGGCATGGCGCTCGACTTTGTCCCTGGTCCGGTGTTCGAAAAACCGATCCGCACTGCGGCCGATGTTGATGCCTTGGTCGTGCCCGAGGATATGGCTCAGGCGGTCTCTTATGTCCCTGCGATCATCAAGCGGCTGCGGGTTGCATTCGAGGGTCGCGTGCCGCTGATCGGTTTCGGCGGTGCACCTTTTACCCTGGCCTGTTACATGGTTGAGGGCAAGGGCTCGAAAGATTTCGCCAGTCTCAAGCAGATGATGTACTCCGACTTTCCGCTTTACGATGCGCTGATGAAGAAAATCACCGAGATGGATCGGCGCTACCTCAATATGCAGATCGAAGCCGGCGCCCAGACGATCCAGATCTTTGATACCTGGGGCGGTTTGCTGGCTCCGCACGATTTCGAGCGTTATATTCTGCCTTACGTCAAGCAGTTGATTGACGGCCTCAAGCGCGACGGCGTACCGATCATTTACTTCGTCAAAAACGGCGGGACCATGCTCGAACTGGTGAAAGAGTCCGGGGCCGATGTGCTGGGCCTCGATTGGCACGTTAATCTGGGCAAGGCGCGCGATATTATCGGCCCGGACATTGCGGTGCAGGGCAATCTCGATCCGACGGTGCTCTATGCACCCAAGAACTATATCGAGAAAGAGGTCCAGCGCATTCTCGACGAGAACGCTGATCGTCCGGGGTTCATTTTCAACCTCGGCCACGGAATTCTGCCGACCGTACCGCCGGAAAATGCGATCCACATGGTCGAGTGTGTCCATCGCCTCAGCCAGAAGTAGCGTGAGGTGAGAGGAGTGAGGGTGCACTCCTTCACTCCTCACTCCTCACTCCTCACTCCTCACGGTTCTGCCATGACCACAAAATCCAAATCGACAGCACTGATCCTGCTCAACATGGGCGGCCCCGATTCCCTCGATACGATTGAACCCTTTCTGTATAACCTCTTCTCGGATCGTGAATTGATCCAACTCCCTTTGGGCGGCTTGTTGCAGAAGCCTTTTGCCCGCCTGATCTCCCATTTTCGCAGCAGGAAAGTCCGCGAGAGTTACGAATATATCGGGGGGAGTTCTCCCCTGCTTGCCTGGACCCAGAAGCAGGCGGCCGGTATTGCCGAACGGCTCGATGGGCAGGTCGTTCCTTTTGTGGTGATGCGTTACTGGCAGCCACGTGCGGCCGAGGTGTTGCTTCAGCTTAAGGAGCAGGGCATCACTCAGGCTGTGGTGCTGTCGATGTATCCGCATTACACCGGGGCGACAACCGGCAGCAGCATCAACGATTTTCGTCGCCACGCCGCAAAACTCTATCCCGAACTGGAATATCGGTTGATCGAGCAGTGGTACGACTGGCCGGGCTATATCACCGCTCTGGCCAATCGGGTCCGTGAAGGGCTCGACAAGTATCACGAACTGATGCGTGATGAGGTACGGATCCTCTTTTCGGCCCATGCCCTGCCGCAGAAGTTCATCGAGCGCGGTGACCCTTACCGGCAGCAGGTCGAGACCACAGCCTGGGAGGTGATGGAGCAGGTTGGTGATTGCCGCTGGAGCATCGCCTACCAGAGTCGCAGTGGCCCGGTACGCTGGATGGCTCCCGGAACCGATGACGAAATTGTCCGCCTTGGCAGCGAAGGAGAAAGAGCTTTGTTGATGGTGCCGATCTCTTTTGTTTCGGACCACATCGAAACCCTGGAAGAGATCGACCTGCAGTACCGTCTGCTCGCCGAGCAGCATGGTATCCCGCACTTCCAGCGCGCTCCGTCGCTGAATGACCACGCCGATTTTCTCGATGGTATGGCGGATCTGGTTCGCGAGCAGGGGGGGATATGAAGGCCTGCTGTCTGTGTAAGAATCATTTCGACCCGCCACAACAGCTCGATCTTCCTGAGCACAAGGTGGGGCTGCACCTTGCCGAGCAGGAATATCATGATGTCGGTGAGGTCTGCGCGGATTGTCTGGCCAGTCGTGGTCGTCTGGCGATGATGTACAAAACGGAGTGTTTCGACTGAATACTCTTATTCCTGCCATCTTCTTCCCTGGAAAAATGAAATAGAATCTTTTCCTTGCCGTGGTAAGGTGCTATGCTTATCATCAGCTGATAATGCTGGGGGGGGTGTTCATTGACTGGTTATGATCTTGAAATCTTATTGAGTCTGAATGACGAGATTTTTCCGATGGAGAACGGTTACTGGACAAAATTTGAAGTTTATCGGGTCGCTCCAAGTCAGCAAATGCCCCATGGGATAAGCTACTGCTTGACACTTCACGACAAGAATAACAGACGTGTTATCGGTTTTGATAATGCTCACGGAATCAAATCAAAAAGAAAGAAGTATGGCGTAAGAAAAGTGACATGGGACCACGAACACCGCAAGGAACAAGTTTTTTCTTATGAGTTTGAAACAGCTGGGCAGCTTCTTGAAGATTTCTGGGAGGCCGTTGAAATATATCTAGCGGGAGAAGGTCATGTCTGAAAATGTCATTAAGATTGGCATTATGTCCAGAGAAGATTACAAACAAAGAACCATTGCGATTGCCAAGGGAGCATATACCCTAAAGGACAATGAGCCGAAAATCTGGTTCGAATCGCTTCAATCTATGGCGCAAGTGCTGAACAGCGAAAATCAACGCCTGCTGCAACTGATTATGGATGAACACCCTCAGTCACTGAAGGAGCTTGAACAACTGTCGGGAAGGTCTTCCAGTAATCTTTCCCGAACCTTGAATACCATGGCACGTTATGGAATTGTGGAACTCGAAAGAAACAAACGACGTATCGTTCCCAGGGTCAAGGCATCAGATTTTCAGGTAGAATTTGGCATCAAGCGGCAAGTCCACTAAAGACAAGCTCCCCCTGATATGCGCGAGAAAATTTAACCATAGGTGGCCCTAGTGTCCCGGAGCTTGCTGCACGCTTTAGAAAGGTTGCAGGCTATTGGTACCCCATGCTTGCGGCGGAACCCTTGCGAAACGAAGCCCCGTTCGATCATTGATCGAACGGGGCTTTTTGCTATGTGATGGCGGGACTTTCTTCTCAGCCGCCGTAGGAGTGCAGACCCGAGAGGACCAGGTTAACGCCGAGATAGCAGAAGATCGTGGCCGCGAAGCCGATGATCGACAGCCATGCCGCACGGCGGCCGACCCAGCCGCGGGTGAAACGTGCGTGCAGAAAGGCGGCATAGACAAACCAGACAATCAGACTCCAGGTCTCTTTCGGATCCCAGCTCCAGTAGGTGCCCCAGGCATAGTTGGCCCAGGCGGCACCGGTCACGATACCGATGGTCAACAGCGGGAAGCCGATCATGATGGCGCTGTAGTTGATTTCGTCAAGTACCCGTACGCTGGGGAAAATCCCCAGAATACCGCCGATTGGTGAACCGTCGTTTTTCTCTTCCTTGCCGATCTTGATCAGATACATGATCGAAACCCCGCAGGCGACAGCAAAGGCGGCATAACCGAGGAAGCAGGTGATGACGTGATAGGTCAGCCAGTTGCTCTGCAGGGCCGGGACCAGCGGCTCGATCGAGGTGTTCAGCCGTAGCTGAGCCCAGGTCATGGCGAAGAAGGCAAAGGGAATGACAAAGGCGCCGACCGAGCGTTGCTTATACTTGATGTCGAGCAACAGATAGATCACCAGGATGGTCCAGGCGAAGAAGACCACCGATTCGTACAGGTTCGACAATGGTGCATGGCCGATTCCACCAGGCATCTGATAGGATTCGTACCAGCGCAGGCCGATGGCCAGAGTATGTGCGGCAACGCCGACGATACTGACCAGATGGGCCGCCAGGGCAATCTTGTTACTGCGGGTGGCAAGATAGGCGATAAACAGAATCATGGCTACAAAATAGCCAAGGGTTACAAAATTAAAAAGGTGTCCACTGTCCATGACGATCTCTCCTTGCCTGATCAGGCTTTATTCTCGATCGTGTCTTCGATCTGTTTTTTAAGGTCTTCAAACTTCAGGGCAAAGGCCGGTTGGTTGCGGTGGGCGCTGGCAGCCATCTGGACCCGGGTTTTACCGTTTTCTTCCGATAGCCGGACCCAGACCCGGCGGTGCGAGAAGAAGAACGCACTCATCGAGCCGAATACCATCAGGAAGCAACCGAACCAGACGACCCAGACTCCGGGGTCTTTGGCGACCTGCAGGCCGGTGTACTGCGGTTGTTTATAGCCCTTGAGGGCAAAGCTGAAGTCACCACCGCGTCGGACATCAAACTGCGGGAAGTTCTGCAGGATGACAAAGGGGGTGCGGTGCTTGCCGTCGGGAGCGTCAACGTGCAGTTTGGCGGCTGGGCCAAAACGCTCGTAACTGGGAGTGAAATCGTCAACCGAGAAAAAGAAGCCATTGGGTAACGGCACTTTTTGTCCCTGTGCGGGATGAACTGT
>JAJRWF010000164.1 GCA_024276905.1 Deltaproteobacteria bacterium | reverse complement strand
TTGAATTTCTTTTAAACTCAATGCCAGATTCTCCGAGGATGAAGGAGTTTCCTTTATACTCGATCCGCGGATATATGACCAGCACAAAGATTAGATCGACAGTGTGGCTGGATTTGCAGGTTAGGACGAATTCATCCTGGGTTGCCGGGGCTCCCGGGCTTGCTTTTCCGGCAAATTCAGGTTAATTTCTCATACTTTTATTCTCTGTGTCCCATTTATATGATTCATCCAAGGAACAGGAACCATTCCATGCGCTACAGTCAGTATCTGCTTCCCACCCTCAAGGAAAGTCCGGCCGACGCCGAAATCATCAGTCATCAGTTGATGACCCGCACCGGGATGATCCGTAAGGTTGCCGCCGGGATCTATAGTTATATGCCCTTTGGGCTCCGTTCGATCCGCAAGGTCGAGCAGATCGTGCGTGACGAAATGAACCGTGCCGGGGCGATTGAATGCCTGATGCCGATGGCCAACCCGGCCGAACTCTGGAAAGAGTCGGGTCGCTGGGAAAAGTACGGTAAAGAGTTGTTGCGCTTCAAGGATCGCAAGGAGACCGAATTCTGCATGGGGCCGACCCATGAAGAGGTGGTGACCGACATTGTGCGCAATACGGTCAATTCGTACCGTCAACTGCCGCTCAATCTCTACCAGATCCAGACCAAGTTTCGTGACGAAATCCGGCCGCGTTTCGGCCTGATGCGCGGCCGTGAATTTATTATGAAGGATGCCTATTCCTTCGACCTCGAAGAGACCGATGCCGACACGTCTTACGAAAAGATGTATCAGGCCTATCGGCGGATCTTTGAGCGCTGCGGGCTCAAATTCAGCGCGGTCGAGGCTGATTCTGGCGCCATCGGCGGTGCGTTCAGTCATGAATTTATGGTGTTGGCCGAGTCGGGTGAGGATGCGATCGTTTCCTGCGGCGGCTGTGAATATGCTGCCAATGTCGAAAAGGCCGAGGTTCGGGTCAGTGCTGAAGCCGCAGCGGCTCCCGCACAGGCGCTTGCAAAGGTGGAAACGCCAAATCAGAAGTCCATCGAAGAGGTCGCAAATTTCCTTAAGGTCCCGGCTGACAAACTGGTTAAAACCCTGATTGTGCAGACTGACAGCGATGAGCTGGTTGCGGTTCTGTTGCGTGGTGACCGCGAACTGAACGAGATCAAGCTGCTCAATTTTCTGGGATGCGATTGGGTGGTGATGGCTGAAGAGGCCGAGGTCGTCAAGGCGACCGGTGCGCCGACCGGGTTTGCCGGTCCGGTTGGCCTCAAGTTGCGGATTATTGCTGATAACGAAGTACGGCAGATGAGTGATTTTGTGATTGGGGCCAACGAGAAGGATGTTCATTTCACCGGAGCCAACCTGGAGCGTGATTTCAAGGTCGAAACATTTGCTGACCTGCGGCAGGCGGTAGCCGGTGATCCCTGTCCGCGCTGCGATGGCAGACTGGAAAGCTGGCGCGGGGTTGAGGTCGGTCATGTTTTCAAGCTCGGGACAAAGTATTCCGAGGCCATGGGGGCCACCGTGCTTGACGACCAGGGTCATAGTCGTGAGTTGATCATGGGCTGCTACGGTATCGGAATCGGGCGGACGGTGGCAGCTTCGATTGAGCAGAACCATGATGACAACGGGATTATCTGGCCGATGCCGATTGCGCCCTTCCAGGTGCTGGTGGTGATGCTGAATCCTAACGACGATGCGGTCCGTGGGGCTGCTGAGAGTCTTTATGCCGAACTGCTCGAACTCGGGGTTGAAGTCCTGCTCGATGATCGTGATGAGCGGCCCGGGGCCAAGTTCAAGGATGCCGACTTGATCGGTATCCCGCTGCGGGTGACCGTGGGGGCACGTGGGCTCAAGCAGGAGCAGGTTGAGCTCAAGGCGCGCGCCGGTGACGAAATCGAGATGCTGGCGCTGACTGAAGCTGCTGTCCGTCTGAGGGCCCGAGTCGACGCAGCTCTTTGATCCATTAATTCTCTGGATTCCGGGATCTAAATTTATGGATAAATTCACGCTTGATAAAAAAGGGCAGATTGCATTGAGCCCCGAGCTCCAGAAGTTGCTCGGAGATGAGCCGCTGGTCAATCTTTCCTGTTCGCAGCGTCACCTGCTGCTCGGTCGAGAGGACCCTGATGAACAGGTTGTAATCGCCGGGTTCCTCGGTGATATGCTGGTGCCCGACCTGCTGGCCTTTTTTAACATGTTTCGGCGAACCGGTATTTTACATTTCAATCTGGCTGATGGTGAAAAATCGCTCTATTTCCAGAATGGCGAGATCGTTTTTGCGACCAGCACTTTCCCCAGCGAAGACCTTGGTGAAATTCTCTTTTCCACCGGCAGAATCGAGCGCGAGGCCCTGGATCATGCCCGTCAGATTTCCGCGGGTCGCACCACGCTCGGCAAGGTGCTGGTTGAAAGTGGTGCTGTTTCGCCCAAGGATTTGTGGCTGACTGTCCGTACCCGGGTCGAAGGTATCGTCTATCACCTGTTTGCCGCCGAGACCGGAAGTTTTGCCTTTCGTGCCAATACGCTCGACAGTGAGCAGATTATCCGCTTGTCGATGAGCACCCAGAACATCATCATGGAAGGTTTGCGGCGTCAGGATGAAGGCGCGCTTTTCATGCGCAAGATTATCTCTCTCGACCACTTTCCTCGCGGAACAGAGAAGGTGCCGGCCGACCTGTCACAGGATGAGAAGAAGTTCTATACCTACGCCCGACCGGGTCGGGTTGCGGCGCGGGATCTTTTTCGCAAGTGCGGGATGCGTGAGTTCGATGGTATGCGCCTTCTTTACGGCTTGTTGGAAAAACGGATGTTGTCGATGGAAGAGCAGCCTGCAACTGAAATCGGCGGCGACCTGGGGCAGGTCCTGATGATTTACAACAATGTGCTTAAGGCAATCTACAGTCGGGTGACCCGGCGGTTCTCCGGTTTTTCCGAAGAGATCAACCACTTCCTGCGTGACCTGCCGCAACCCTATTCTTTTGTCCTGCGTGATGTTGAGCTGAAAGAGGATGGGACTCTCGACGGTCACCGGATCGTGCAGAACCTCGCCGGTCTTGAAGAGGGTGATAAAAAGAAATTGCTCGCAGATGCCCTGGGCGAGCTGGTTTATATGGAATCAATGGCGGTACGCCGCGAACTCGAAGCCACTCAGGCCCAGTCGCTGATAGCGCGGGTGCAGGAGATCAGCAATCGGGTCAAGGACCTGGTCGGGAGAAATGACTGATGATCGATGAAGCACGCAAACGGCTGATCTTTGCTCTGGATGTCGACAGTTTTGAAAAGGCACAGGCGTGGGTTGAACAATTGCAGCGACAGGTTGGACTGTTCAAGGTCGGCAAGCAGCTTTTTACCCGCTGCGGCCCCAGGGTTGTTGAGATGATTCGCGACTGCGGTTGCGATGTCTTTCTCGATCTGAAATATCATGATATCCCCAATACCGTGGCCAAAGCCGGGGTTGAAGCCTGTCGTCTGGGAGCTGGGATGTTCAACGTTCATGCTCTGGGCGGTCTTGAGATGATGCAGAAAACCGTTGCAGAGGTCGATGGTTGGTGCCGCCAGAACAATCGACCGCGGCCACTGATGCTGGCAGTAACGATTTTGACATCATCGACGGAAGAAACCCTGCGTGGAGTTGGAATTGATCGCCCTGTCACCGAGATGGTTCCCAGGCTGGCTGCGCTGGCGAAGGATGCCGGTTTCGACGGCGTTGTCGCTTCGCCCAAAGAAGTTGAATTGATCCGAGAGGCTTGTGGCCATGATTTTGCTATTGTGACTCCCGGTGTTCGCCCGGTTTTTGCCGCCCTCGACGATCAGAAACGGGTCACCACTCCGGCGGCGGCGATTGCTGCCGGCGCCAGCCATCTGGTGATCGGGCGACCGATTTCGGCGGCTGAAAACCCAGCTGAGGCGGCCCGTTTGATACTTGACGAAATCGCTGGTGCTCTGCGCTGATCTATGAGTGATCTGTTGCATGGGATCAATCCGGTTGCCGAGGCCCTGTCTGTGGGGACTCGCAAGCCCCTTGAGCTGATTCTGCCGCCGGGCCGTCTGGCGCCGCGCCTGGAGCAGTTGCGTGAGCAGGCTGAACGGCAGAAGGTTCGTATTCGCTTGCTCGAAAAGCCCGAGCTTGATCGCCTGGCCGGGCACAATCGTCATCAACAGGTTCTGTTGCGCCTTCCCCCGTTCATCTATGCTGACTTTGAGCAGCTGCTTGCGCGCTGGCACGCAAGTGGCCGTAATGCGTTCTTTCTGATTCTGGATGGAGTGACCGATCCGCATAACTTCGGAGCCATGTTGCGGAGTGCCGAAGTCGCTGGCTGCCAGGGGGTGATCGTTGCCAAGGATCGCAGTTGCCCGGTGACGTCGGTAGTTGAAAAAACTGCCGCCGGAGCTCTCAGTCACCTGCCGCTCTGTCAGGTCACTAATCTTGCGCGCACCATAGAAGAGCTTAAGGCTGCCGGCGTCTGGTGTTATGGACTGGCTGGTGAGGAGGGAGCGCAGGAGTTGTTCCGTGTTGATCTGAACCGCCATCTGGCCCTGATTGTCGGTAGCGAAGGGAAGGGGTTGCGGCCCAATGTGCGCAAACACTGCGATGGTCTGCTGGCGATCCCGATGGCGGGGCAGGTCGGATCGCTGAATGCTTCGGTGGCGGCAGCGATTGCACTGTTTGAGGTGGTCCGACAAGGCAAGCAGTTTTCTGGCTGAAAAGACTTGACACGGGACCGGTTGTGCAATATATATCGGTGCTTGTCACAGGTGATCGGAAGTGCCGCCGAAAAGGCGGTAATTTTTTGCTTGCAATCGCCTTTGCAGCTGGGTTATAAATCGCGCCCGTGCTGGCGTAGCTCAATAGGTAGAGCACCTCACTTGTAATGAGGATGTTGCGGGTTCAATTCCTGTCGCCAGCTCCATCTGGAGTCGACGGGCTTTGCTCGTATGAATAAATAGAATAGAGAACAAGGTTCCCCTGGAGGGGTTCCCGAGTGGCCAAAGGGATCAGACTGTAAATCTGACGGCGTAGCCTTCGGAGGTTCGAATCCTCCCCCCTCCACCACACTTTGCTCACCGGACAAGGTTCGGTTGCTGTGCGCCAGGAGGCTCGGTAGGGTCGGTGGAACTGGGGCAGGGTCGTATCCGAGGTCCAGAGTTATTACAGGCCTGAGCCTGTACACAATAGAATATGTTGTATGCGGTCGTGACTTGGGCGGGAATAGCTCAGCTGGCTAGAGCATCAGCCTTCCAAGCTGAGGGTCGCGGGTTCGAATCCCGTTTCCCGCTCCATAATCACCTCCGGCAACTTTGGTATAGGCTCACATAGCTCAGATGGTAGAGCACATCCTTGGTAAGGATGAGGTCATCGGTTCAAATCCGATTGTGAGCTCCATGCCGGAGACTGCGGGGGTTTTTGTGTTTGTTGTGCTGTCGACCGCAGCTCGTTACTAAACGTGTTCGATCCAAACTAAAAACAGTAGACGTTCAAGAGAGACGACAAGGGAGGAACATCATGTCCAAGGAAAAATTTGAGAGGACAAAGCCGCACGTCAATATCGGGACCATCGGTCACGTTGACCACGGCAAAACCACTCTGACCGCTGCAATTACCAGAGTACTGTCCGAAGCCGGCG
>JAJRWF010000163.1 GCA_024276905.1 Deltaproteobacteria bacterium | reverse complement strand
ATCAAGCTTGGAATATTGTTCACTGGTCAACTTCAGTTTTGCGCGATTGGTTTTGCGTGCCATGGCTACCCTCACAGTTTTTCTCTGTATTGTAGCCGTATAAGTATATTTTGTAAATATTTTAACGAAACGAACCACTAGTGTCCCGTTTGGTTAGTTGTGTCAATCAATTCTGAGTCATTTTGACTGCGGACAAGGCGCGCCGACGCAGGTCTAGCCTGAGTTAAACCGAGGAGGAGGAACGCAGACCGCAGCCAAAAGGGCCAGAATTAGAAGGCAGAATTAACCGCGCGGGACACTAACGCCCTTCATACAGAATTTTACAGCGGCGTTGATCTTTCACCAGATAAAGCTTTTTCTGCATATCTCCGTTGTAATTGTTTGAACGGTAGCGCTGCACAAAGGTCGCCACAACCATCTTGCGCCCCTCACTGCCTTCTGTTGGATAACCGAACAGAGAAATGCCGCGCAAAGAGATACTCTGGCTGGTTTTCCAGCGCAAAACGCGTGTTTTATAGGCCTTCCAACTGTCAAGATCGTAACGCCCACTCCAGAAATCAGCGGCGTAACTGCCCAGATAATCAGCCAGATCCACGCGTTCCCAACTACCGCGCCAATCCTCAAGCATCGACTGTAACTCGATGTTCCGGTCCAGCCATTGGCGCCCGCTGATCCATTCAACCTGGCCACTGATCACCACCGGCGTCACCCCCGGCTCAATGTAGCGCCCGATACGCAACAGTTCATCATTGGTTAAGGCAACACAGCCTTCAGTATCGCGCGGCGGCCGACTGTAAAGTGTTTTGTCTGTCCCGTGCAACCAGATCCCGTACCCGGTCTTTTCAAGATGGCGATCATAAGCGTTCGGGTAGTTTACCGGAAACGCTCCGGTTCCGTACTGAATCGGCAGCTCATCATCACTGATATGACCGGTAACGAAATAGACCCCGCTCGGTGTCTTCAGATCTCCCTTGCGATACTTGTTGCCGGATTTCTGGCCAAGGACAACGTAGTAGTCATCGACAAGTTGCGGCGGCAGACCGGTACCGGCATTGCGAAAAATATAGAGCCGGTTGGACGCTTTGTCCACCAGCAGGGCATATTTGATTGAAGGGTCAAGGGCGATAAAAGCCGCCGGAATTTTTTGCCCCTGCAGCAAAGCAAGATAACCACGCAGGCGCGCCTGTGCCTCCCGGCGCAGATTTTCTATTTCCCGTCCATTCCGGGTGGAATCAAGAGCCGCCAGCAAATCAGTGCCGCCAAGTTGTTCCAGACGCTCAAAACGAGCAACCAGCAGGTCGCCGTAGACCAGATGCGCCAATTGAAATTTGGGGGCTCTTTTCGTCAGATCACGCAAAATCAGGATGGCATCATCAAGGCGGTCATTCTGAAAAAACAATAACGCCTTGAGCAGGCTGGCTTCATGGTCATCCGGATTCCCCTGCAAGCGCTGCTGCAATCTCTGATAAAGGGCCTGCTGCCGTGGAAGCAACTTCTGCAATGAGTCGGTCGTCAACTGCAGCTTGCCCTTCTCAGCAGGGTCAAGTTCAGTTTCCGGCGGCTGATTACGCCACAAGGCCCAGACACTGACGACCGTCGCAATCAGCAGTAGATTGATAACAAATATGACAAATCCACGTCTTAACATCAGCGTACCCGACCCAGAGACCTTTCTTCCACGATTAACCAGGATTGGCCGTCACGCCGCAGAACAAAACGCTTGCGGGTACGGTCCCGGTAACGATCACTGCGATAAACCTGAACCAGCTGAATCACCGCAGTATCACCCGTCCCGCTCATCGATTCAACCGGTTCGAGGCTGACCTCGATAAAAGTCGGAGCCTGCAAACGTTGGCGCCGCTTTTTCTCCCAATCAGATCGCGACAGGTTATTCGGTGGGACATATTCCTGTGCGTAACTGGTAAGGTACGTCTCGACATTCTGCGCCGACCAGGCTGCCGCCCAGCGCTGCAGAAACTGTTGGGGCGAAAGAGCCTGATTAACCGCAGCATCCCCCGGAGCAACGACAGCAGCAGCTGGAGACTTGACAGCTTCCGGTTGTGTTTCAATCAGAATTGCAGCCGCTGTTTCTACAGGTTTCGGAGCGGGTGACGTCGCATCAGTGGCACTGACTTCCACGGACGTGTTCATCACTGTCTGCGCGGACTCCTTGCTTTGTGCGGTTCCTTCTTTTGGTGCATCGACCGTTGCAACGGTCTGTGCCTTTGCGAGATCTACCCGCGCCGGCAGTTCGGCCTTCTGACCAAGAATCTGTAACCGGACCGGTTTATTCTCTCCCGGCAGCAACAAAGCCTTACCATAACTGTCACGTGCCATGGCGGCATAAACTGTCCCGATATTGCGATAGATCGCCAGATAATCTGGCGCCGTTTCGAGTGCATTCTTCAGTAAGGTCTGCGCCTGCTCAAGGTCTCCCTCTGCGGCATAGAGTGACGCCAGATTATTATAAGGACGTGGTGACTCCGGATAACGGGATATCAATGCGAGATATGCTTTTCTGGCTTCATTGTATTCTCCCGCAGTCAGCAGGAGATCTGCCTCTTTGAGTCCGGAGAGCAGTTCTATCTGTGCCCTGTCAGAGCCCCCGGAAGATTCCGGAGCGGGAAGCATGAAATAGAGGACAGCGCCAAGCACAGCACCAACCAGAACACCGAGCAGCAGCAGGTAGCTGAAATACGGGATTGTCCTGCTCGATTGTTCCGGATCGGTGATTTCAATCGCCACCGGCGGCTCATCCAGACGCTGCTGTTCACGTTCTGCCAGAGTTTTTTCTATATTTGCGGTCATATCGACAGCTGCCTTGTCGTCAGACTTTTCCGCCATCAAGTTCTCTCCCTGTTGCTGATCCAACAAATTCCCTGGGGCGAATACTGCGGCATCCGCCTCAACAATCAATGGTTCCAGCTCGTCCAGCAACTCACTGCTTGTCGGCCGTTTTTGCGGCTCTGTTTCCAGCATCCGTTCCAGGAGCGGTTGCACGAACAAATACTCCGTCGGTAACTGCGGGACGGGCTCGTCAAGCCGCAACATGGCAATCCGAAAGTCATTGTCGGCCTGGAACGGAAGTTTGCCGCAAAGCATCTGATAAAGAGCAATTCCCAGACTGTATATATCCGAAGCTGTCCCGGGAAGCGCCCCCCTGACCTGCTCCGGGCTCACATAGTAAGGATCTATTCCGTGAGCATAATCAAGCCTGAGCAGAAGAGAGATCCCGACATCTGTCAGAATCGGACGGCCATCAGGTCCGAGCAGGATATTCCCTGGCTTCAGATTGCCGTGAACAACTCCGGTTGCGTGAAGATGCTCCAGCGCACGCGCAATGTCACGCAGAAAACGCAGTGCCCGACCAGGCAACAGACGCGTACCGATCACCTGCTTGAAATTTCCACCGGGGCTGAATTCTGAAACGTAAAAAGCCCGCCCGTCTGCCTGTCCGACCTCCAGAAGACGGGCAATACCGGAATGTTCGATAGCACAAAGAGCCGTTGCATTGGCAACAAATTTCTTGCGCGCGGCTTCGCCCTTCAGAAGTTCATCGGCAAGAATGGTTAAACGGACCGGGGCCCCGCTGGCGAGTCGTCTGGCCTGATAGTTTTCGATCGCACGCCGATTACCGAGCGGCCCGACGATCGCAAAACCACCAAATTCCTGTCCAGCTTCAAACACCGGGACTCCTGCGGCAAAGGATCTCTCAATAGACAACATGAAACAACGGACCATTTTACGCAGAAGTCCGCTAAAACTCTAGGGGAAAAGTGGTGCCGCCGCCAACCCGGCGCACTCATCGAGTTCGCAGATCAGATTGAAATTCTGTATCGCCTGTCCCGCAGCCCCCTTACACAGGTTATCAAGTGCCGAAACAACGATTACCCGAGCATTCCTCTCATCAACCACCAATCCGATATCACACAGATTGGTCCCTCGTACAAAAGCAATATTCGGCAACTGTCCTTCCGGCAGGACCCGAACAAAAGGCTCATCCTCATAGCGCTCCCGGTAAAGAGCCAACAGCTCTGACGTTGAAGAATCCTGACATAAATCAGCATAGATCGTCGAAAGAATTCCTCGATCAACCGGCAGCAGATGCGGAGTGAAACTGACCTTGACAGGTTCCCCTGCCAACTGACCGAGGGTCTGCTCGATCTCCGGAGTATGACGATGACCGGCAATGCCATAGGCCTTGAAACCTTCATTGACCTCACAGAACAGGCTGGATTCCTTAAGTCCCCGACCGGCTCCGGTTGTGCCCGACTTACTGTCGATAATCAACGATTGATGCTTGATCAGCCGCTCTTCAAGCAGTGGCGCCAGACCGAGGGCAACACTGGTCGGATAACATCCCGGGTTGGCAACCAGCCGCGCCCCGACCAGCTGTGCCCGATAAAGTTCAGGCAGCCCGTAGACCGCCTCGGCCAGCAACTCGGGGCTGCTGTGAGGCTGGTACCACTGCTCGTAGACCTGCTGGTCATGCAGGCGATAATCGGCGGACAGATCGACAACCCGACAGCCGGCATCAAGAAAAGCGGGCACAACCTCCATCGCACTTTTGTGCGGCAACGCAGTAAAAATAACCTTGGCGCGCGCAGCAATCGCCTTGACATCGAGAGATTCGCACCTGAGATCAAAATAACTCCCCAGACTCGGGAAAACCTCGCTGATCGGCAAACCTTCGTACTGACGAGAAGTGACAGCGACAACCTCGGCCTGCGGATGACCGGCGAGCAGCCTGAGCAGTTCGACTCCGGTGTAGCCACTGGCTCCGATAACGGCGACTTTCTGCATAACGAACTCCTGAAAATAGAAAAGGGAAGCCACCGGGGCTTCCCTTTTCTTGCTGGAACAGTACCCGGCCGACCAACGGCCCGGGAGCTTAACGCTTCGAGAACTGGAAGCTGCGGCGTGCACCGCGACGACCGTACTTCTTCCGTTCCTTGACGCGGCTGTCACGGGTAACGAACCCGGCCTTTTTCAGGGTGCCGCGCAGTTCAGCATCAACAACGAGGAGTGCGCGGGTGATTCCGTGCTTGATCGCACCGGCTTGTCCCGAAGCACCACCGCCGCAGACATTGACACAAACGTCAAACTTGCCCGCATTATCGGTCAACTCAAAGGGTTGACGAACAATCATCTTCGAAGTCTCACGACCGAAATACTCGTCGAGAGAACGTTTATTGATAACAATCTCGCCAGTACCGGGCTTAATCCAGACCCGAGCTACAGACGATTTCCTTCTACCAGTTGCATAAAACCTTTGATCGGCCATCCGGCTATCTCCTGATCTATCGTCTTAGAGAGCGAGTTCTTTAGGTTGCTGTGCGCTATGCGGATGCTCGCCTCCGGCGTAAACCTTCAGCTTGGTGAACATCTTGCGTCCCAGACGGTTTTTGGGCAACATCCCTTTGACGGCCGCCTGAATCAGCATTTCGGGCTTCTTCTGCAACAGGTCGTTCGCATTGATCGAACGGATGCCGCCAGGATAACCGCTGTGCCGATAGTACATCTTGGCATCGAGCTTATTCCCGGTCAACCTGACCTTGTCTGCATTGACGACAACAACAAAATCCCCGGTATCAACACTCGGGGTATAGATTGCCTTGTGCTTACCACGCAGTATGCGGGCGATTTCGGTTGCGGCACGGCCGAGAACCTTGTCCTCGAGATCGACCACATACCATGCTCTTTTAATGTCCTGCTCTTTAGCGACTTCGGTGCTCATCGCGTCCTCTCCGGAAAACTGTTACTGCTACGGGTTTGTGGGGCTCACAAATCGAAGAAGCTAGCTGATTCACCCTGCTTTGTCAAGATCTTTTTCACATCTGCATCCTGTCCGCCAAGCAGTGCCGCCGGGTACTTGACCTCCATCAGGCACAGCCCATGAGCCGGTGCGGTCAGACGGGTCTCTTCTGTTGATCCCTGCGCCAGCAGCCGCAGGATATCATCCCCAACCCTTTTTCCGCCACCGATCTGCACCAGAGTTCCGACCATCATTCTGACCATGTGGCGTAAGAAACCACTCCCACGAATATCAATATGCAGCAGATCTCCATCTGCAAACAGCGCGATCGAGTCGATTCGCCTTATGGTGGTTTTGGCATTGCACCCGGCAGCGCGAAATGCCGCAAAATCATGTTCACCAATAAATTGCTGTGCGGACTCGCGCATCAGGTCGATATCGAGTGGCTTTCTGAGGTGCCAGCTGTAACGTTCATGCAAGGGTGAGCGAACCGGTGACAGGTGGAGACTGTAGCGATACCACTTCCCTCTGGCGCTGTAACGGGCATGAAAGCGTTCCGCCACCTGGCGCACGGCACTGACCGCAATATCTCGGGGCAGAAAACGGTTAACACCGTGCAGATAAGCAGTCATCGGCAGCAGATTTCCGGTCCGGAAATGCGCCACCATCCCTCGGGCATGCACACCGGCATCGGTCCGCCCGGAGGAATAGATCGTCAAAGATTCACCTGTGATTCGGGCAAGGGCCTCTTCAACCCATTGTTGGACACTGATTCCGTTTGCCTGCCGCTGCCAACCGACATAGGCACCGCCATCATATTCAATCCAAAGAGCGATAACGGTCATTTACAAACTCCCGCAAATAACGGCAAAGAGGAATCCGAATGCCAGCCAGAGGGAATCTGTTTTCTGCCAGCGAAAATCGGTCTGATCCTGCAACAGCGAACTTTCTCCGCGACAGATTTCACCAGCGACAATATCTGCCTGTTCAATCAGGACAAGGACAGCATCCGCGATTGACCGGACTAACTGCTGCAAATATTCAACCATTCCCCTTGCTTTCTGCTGCCTTATCCCCTGTACCAACGGCGCCCCAAGCTGAAACACCTGCGGCAGAAAATGGAGCACCAGAACCAGAAGTCCCCCCGTCTCGGAAACCGGAAACCCCAGACGTCGCAAAGGGCCGAGCAATCTGGTCACACCCCAGGCCACTGCTGCGGGTGCGGTCGTCAGGGCAAAACACCAGGTGAAAAACAGCGCCAGAACCAGTTGCACATCAACCATTAAACCACGCAGTAATCCGTCATAAGAGAGCATGCGCAGACCGAACAGGGTGCGTCCCGGGGTCAACAGGAGATGCAGCAACAAAGTAAAAAGAAGCAGCCAGCGCAGGTAAGAAAGCCGCTGTAAAAACGGCCGCAAAGTTGCCGGTTGCCAGGTCAGCAACCCGGCCGCCAACGTCCCGACAACAACCAGCACGGAAAAGTTGCGCGCAGAAAAAATTGAAATCACCAACAGCAGCAGCAACAGTAATTTTAACCGCGGATCAAGGCGTTGCAGCAGGCCCTCCTTGAGAGGGCCATTACTTACCGGTGACAACAGATCGTTCATCCCTGTCCTTGGCGTTACAGAACTTAAACTGGATACATCCTGAGAAATATCAGACCAGCCGGGTCGCCAGCACCTCAGCCAGACGAACAACATTCCCGGCACCGCAACGACCGACATTGTCCGCCGCATACCAGAGATCAAACGTTGTCGACGCTTCCGCCGACGAACTGCAGAGGCGCACAAGTAATTCATCACTGCCGACGGAATCGATCGGGGTCGGAAACTCTGCAGACTCCCGCAAATCGATCCCTTCAGCTGCGGCAATAACATCGGAGACCTGTTGTGCCTCTACAGGTGAAGAATACTCGATCCGGACAAAGCCGCCCGCACCATAGAACAACGGAAGTTGCAACTGATTGATCTGGACGGCAAAATTCTCAGACTCAAAAACCTTACACAATTCTGCGACCAGAGCCGCTTCGACGTCACTATCACCTGAAGGCAGACAATTAAATGCCAGTGGGGCCGGAAAAACCCGGTTCTGAGCCGGGCGACCGTTCAGCAGTTCACCAGCCTGTTTCTTCAGTTCATCAATCCCCCGGCACCCCGCTGCGGAGGCAGGTGCCACCGCTGTCACCAGCAGACGATGAAACACTCCGACAGCTCGTAACGCCTTCACCAGCAACGCAAGCTGTACCGTCAGACCGGCCGGAGTACTGAACATCCCTCCTTCAAGGCGCGCATCATTGATCCCGGCAACCAGAAGCGGTCGTGATTCTTCCAGACGAGCAGCGGCTGACATATCGAGACAGACTACACCTGCCTCCACCGCGCGAGGACACCAGTCACGGCTGACTTCGGCCGGAGCAGCAAAAATCGCCAGATCTATCCCGGCAAAAACCCCGGGGGTCAATTCTTCAACCGGCAAGGATTCATCGTTAAAATCGATAAACTCGCCCACCGAAGTTGTTGAGGCAAAAAGACGCAGCTTCCCGAGCGGGAAGCTGCGTGTGTCAAACTGTTCGAGAATCTGTTCTCCAACAACGCCAGTGGCGCCGACCAGAGCAATATTCACCATCATGTATCCTGTTGGCTATCAGAGACAGGCGACAATCGCGTCTCCCATTTCTGCGGTATTGACCTTCTTTTCTCCCGGTTTATCCTGAAAAATGTCGCCGGTCCGAAAACCATCTTCCAGAACTTTCTCAACCGACTTTTCAATCGCATCTGCAGCTTCACCCAGACCAAAAGAGTAACGCAGCATCATCGACGCCGAAAGAATCTGGGCAATCGGGTTGGCAATCCCCTGCCCTGCAATATCCGGAGCACTGCCTCCGGAGGGTTCGTACATCCCGAATGAACCCTCAGCCAGTGAGGCACTCGGCAACATTCCAAGACTGCCGGTCAGCATCGCCGCCTCATCGGAGAGGATATCGCCGAACAGGTTACCGCACAGAATCACGTCAAACTGCTTGGGCCACTTGACCAGCTGCATGGCAGCATTGTCAACATACATATGCGTCAGCTCGACATCGGGATAATCCCCTGAGACTCGCTCAACAACTTCACGCCAGAGGACCGAAGTCGAGAGGACGTTGGCCTTGTCGATAGAGACGACCCGCTTGTCACGTTTACGTGCAGTGTCAAAGGCAACCCGAGCAATCCGCTCAATCTCGCTTTCACGATAGAGCATGGTATCAAACCCCTTGCGCTCACCGTTCTCTTCCTCAATGCCTTTCGGCTGAGAGAAATAGATGCCGCCGGTCAATTCGCGCACCACCAGCAGATCAAAGCCTCCCGCGATCACCTCTTCTTTCAGGCTCGACGCTCCGGTCAATGACGGGAAGATAATCGCCGGACGCAGATTGCAAAAGAGTCCGAAAATCTTACGCAACGGCAGCAAGGCTCCGCGCTCCGGTTGTTCATCAGGTGGCAAACTCTCCCACCTGGGACCACCGACGCTGCCGAACAGGATCGCCTCGGATTGCTTACAGATCTCAATTGTCGCCTCAGGCAAGGCTTTTCCGTCCTGATCGATGGCGATACCACCGACATTTGCCGCGGTACGCTCAAAGTGGACATCATATTTTGCTTCAACAGCATTCAGAACTTTGAGGGCTTCGGCCATGACTTCGGGCCCGATACCATCACCGGAAAGAATTGCAATTTTGTGGGTCGCTGCCATAACGGAGCTCTCTCTTTCTTTTGTCGGGATCAAAAAAAATAAACCGTCATCAAACAAAAAACCCCCAAAGAATCGGGAGTTGCGGGCGCCCAACTATAAGAAAGTGGCCTAGTCATTGTCAAACCATTTTTCGTTATCAATCACAAAACCAGGGCGATAAGACAGCCTCTGTACAGCCGGAACAACCACTGGTATGATGCCGGGCGCTTGAGAAACGATTCCACAGGAGGAACAGATGCAAAAACTGCTTATCGTGATGATTGTCCTTTTGATAACAAGCCCGGCGGCAGCCTTTATGTCCAAAGGCGAAGGTTGCGGTGCCGGCAGCTGTACCGACTGCCATAGCCTGTCCAAGGTCGAGGCCAACGAAGTTCTCAAGCAGATTGATGGGGAGGTCGTAGCTGTCGCCCCGGCCGAGGTTCCCGGTCTGTGGCGCGTTGCGATGAAGATGAATGGCAAAACCTGGCCGCTCTATCTCGACTTTTCCAAATCCTATCTGATCTCCGGTAATGTCATTCAACTCGCCAGTCGCAAAAATCTGACCGAAACACACTACCGCGAACTCAACCCGGTCGATCTGTCTACCATTCCGCTCGATGACGCCCTGCTGCTCGGTGATCCCCAAGCGGAAACCAGAGTGATTGTCTTTACCGACCCCCATTGTCCCTATTGCAGTAAACTGCATCAGGAGCTCAAGAAAGCACTCAAGGTTCGGCCCGACATCGCCTGGCTGATCAAACTGATGCCGATCAAAAAGGGTTCGCGTGAAGCAGTAGAGACCATCCTCTGTGAAAAGTCCCTCGAACTACTCGATGCCGCCTTCGCCGGTCGGCAGCTTCCACCTGCAACCTGCAAAAACGAGTCGATTGACCTGACCCTGAAGATCGCTGCCGGACTCGGAATCCGCAGCACTCCCAGCCTGATCATGCCCAACGGCCAGATTATCCCCGGCTACAAAAAACTCGACCACCTGCTGCAGGTCGTCGATGAGAATACCCCGGCCAGGAAATCTGCGGTTAAAACTGAGACCGAACCTCAACCCGCTCCTGAGAAAAAGACCTTAAAAAAATAGTTCAATCTGCC
Source organism: Deltaproteobacteria bacterium (assembly GCA_024276905.1). Taxonomy (GTDB): domain Bacteria; phylum Desulfobacterota; class Desulfuromonadia; order Desulfuromonadales; family Geopsychrobacteraceae; genus Geopsychrobacter. Next base: position 14,397 of record JAJRWF010000163.1, on the reverse strand, counting down.
GGCGGCAAATGATATTGCTGATTGAAATAGGCGTAAGAAGGCCAGAGCGCAAGCGCCTTCTCCTGAGCGACAAGCTCAGGATCAAGTGCAGTCGGTTGCAGCGTTCCGTTGCGATAACGGAATTGCACCGGCGGCAGGTGCGGTTGCTGAATGACGACCTGGTCGCCGACCATAAGCGCATGATTCAAACCGAACTGCATGACGGCCCGTCCGGGATCATCGTCGGCCAGTTGCAGCAGATCTCGCCCGACCATCGGATGTTTTGCCGGGCTTCCAACCAGATCCAGCAAGGTAGGCGGCAAATCACTCTGACTGGCAATTTTGGTGTAAATCCGAGGTTCTACCTCCGCACCCAGAACAAGGGCCGGAATATGAAACTTATTGATCGGAACCAGAGCCTGACCAAAAACTTTGTCGACATGGTCTGCCACCACCAGAAAAAGAGTATTCTGCCAGTAGTCTGATTGACGGGCGCGGTCGATAAAGCGCCCCAGCGCGTAATCACTGTAACGGACGGCATTCTCCAGCACTGATTGCTGCGGTTCGTTGTCAACCACACCGGACGGGATATCGAATGGCGGATGATTCGAAGAGGTGAACACCAGAGCAAAAAAAGGCCGGTCACCCATCTTGCGAAACTCTTCATCGGCCCGCGCAAACAGATCCTCATCAGAGACTCCCCAGGTCCCACGAAACTTCGGTGCCGGATAATCATTTTCATCCACCACCCGGTCAAAGCCGTTGCCCAGAAAAAACCCGCGCATATTATCGAAATGGCTTTCGCCACCATAAATAAAACTGGTGTCATAACCCCGCCGCTTGAAGAGCTGGGCCAGGGTAAAAAAATGCTGTTGCGACAAACCCAGCTTGACAACACTGCGCCCCGGGGAGGGCAAGAACCCGGTGGTTACGGCTTCGATACCACGCACTGAACGGGTCCCGGTCGCGTAGAGATTTTCGAACCAGAGTCCCTGTTTCCGCAGCTGATCGAGTTGCGGGGTCCAGGGTTTCCCGCCAAGAGAACCGACGAAATCAGCCCCGAGACTTTCCTCCAGCACAATCACAAGATTTCGCGGGCGCTCCAGCAACTGCGCTGGCAGTTGTTCATGATAGGTCGGGATACTGGCCACCGGAAAAACCGCATTCGGCAAACTCATGTGATGGCGTACCCGACGGATCATCTCTTCTGTGGGCATTTTCTGGTAGATTCGGTCGGCACGCCCCTCATTGCTGATATTCGAGATCGCATAGAGCAGCGAATAGGTTGAGTTGACCCCCAGACGGTTGACCAGTTGATCATGTGAAAAAGCGGCGGTACTGATATTGGCAGGACGGTGATCAAGACTCGATCGGGCACCAAGAAAAATCAACAGTCCACACAAGGGGAAAATCAGGAGCCGCTGTCGCAACGGCCAGTGTCGTTGCTCTTCTGTCAGTCGCATTAAAAACCGCAGGCTGAACCAGACCGACAGGAGCAACAAAATAAAACCGAGTGACAACTGCAATTTATAGTTTGCTAAAAGAGTTCCTAAAACCTCTTTGGGATGATTCAAATATTCATAAAAAATCCGTCCCGGTCGACTGTCGTATTGATTGATATAGGCAGGAGTCGCTGTCTCCATATAGCTAAAAATGCCGAACCAGAGCGACAGCCAGAGCGCTTCAATTCGACGATAAACCCTTTTCAGACGGGAGATATCTGGCAGCAACAGACTGAAAACCACTGGCAATGCAACAACAAAACTGATGAGCAGAAAATCGAAACGTAAGCCGTAAGCCAGAACCGGCCACAAACCATCGACTGCAGCAACCCGCGGCCAGAGCCAGAAGACAAACCCGAGCCGAAAAAGGCTGAGGACCAGCAGAGATTCCAACAGAAAAAAAGTCGCCGGGGCCAAAGGCCCGCAGCGCCGCAACAGATTATATCCAGGGACCATCTTAAGCTCTTTTCTGTGCGGTGGAGGGAAAGACCAATTCGATGAGTCCGGAACAAGATGTGACAGTAAAGGGAGTATTACCCGCGTCATCACCATCAATCTGGACCGGCACGACTGGACCCGTGAGGTTAAAGCTGACAGATTCAACACGTTTGACATCTCCCAACAGCCGACCACGCAGTAAAATCCGCAACCAGAAGAGGAGAATAGCGAACCGCCCCGGTCTGTCAATCAGACAGGCGATCAATCCTGATTTTTCGAGTCCGCCCTGAGGTGCAAGGACAAAGCGTCCACCATACAAGCGTATATTACTGAAAATGACATGCCAGGCCTGCAAACTCTTGCCCTCTGCAGTCTGAATCTGAAGAGCTGCAGGACGATAACGAACAAACGCACTCAAACCGGCAAGCAGATAGGCCGCCTTGCCGATACGACGCTTCAAACGTGGGCTGACAGCGCGCACTGCAGCAGCATCAAAACCGAGACCGGCCATCATCAGAAAAAAACCGCCATCCGTCTCAACCAGGGTAACGGGTCTTGCCTCTCCCCACAGTGCGATACGACAGGCGGACTCGACATGAATGGGAATCCCCATTTCAAGGGCCATGACATTGGCGGTCCCCAGCGGCAAAAAAGCCAGCGGGATCCCGCAACCGACAAGACCGTTTGCCACTTCGTTGAGCGTACCATCCCCGCCACCGACAAGCACCAGATCATAATCAGCGCCCTTGAGTCTTGCGGCCTCAGCGGTAGCATCACCGCGTTTGCCGGTCAGGTAAAGATCAACTCGGGCACCGTTTTGTTCGAGGAACGTCCGGGCCTGCTCAATCCGTGGCCGGGAGTCTCCTCCCGAAATCGGGTTGGCTATCAGCTTGATCCGTTTATCCATAGGCATACAAAAGCAGACAGGGCACCCCTTCGTCAAGAGATGCCCTGCAAACCGACCACTTTTTCTATTTTTGCTCAGTAACGCGCATCGGCAAATTCAACCCAGCCACCGGCTTCAACCAGCGCCTTGTCGAAAGGACTGATTTCAAAATCGAAACCAAGAGTTTCACTGCCGGAAGAGGCTGAGATTTTCTGTTTTTCGACATCGATGCTGACCTGCATGTCACCTCTGGCTTCCAGCGCAATGATCCGGTCAATATCGCTTTTCGGCAGCTCTATCGCCAACATCCCGCAGTTAAACATATTCTGGCGGAAAATTCGTGCGTAGCTCTCGGCGATCACGGTGTGGACACCATTGACCTCAAACACCCAGGGGGCGTGCTCGCGTGAAGAGCCACAACCGAAGTTGGCACGGGTGATAACCACCCCGGCATTTTTCAACTTCTCGCCTTTGGGATCGAAACCGTCCAGGGTCAGATCTTCAAGAATATAGGGGGTCAGAGCCTCCTTGGTCACCTCGGTCAGATATTTGGCCGGGATAATTTCGTCAGTATTGATATCGGCGCGGTCAAGAACGACTGCCGAGCCACCAAAAATTTTCTTGCTGCTCATTTCCTGTCTCCTTCTTGCGCTCAGAGCGACCGTGCATCAGTAATCGTACCGGCGATGGCGCTGGCTGCGGCGGTCGCCGGACTCATCAGGTGAACCATCCCGCCCTTCCCCATACGACCGTTAAAGTTACGGTTACTGGTCGAGGCACAGACTTCATCTTCAGCCAAGACCCCGTTGCTCATACCGAGGCAGGCGCCGCAGGTCGGGTTGGTCACACAGAAACCGGCATCCATGAAAATCTGGATAATGCCCTCATCAAGTGCCTCACTGAAGATTTTCGGCGTTGCCGGAGAAACAATACCTCGCACCGAATCAGCAATCCGCTTGCCTTTGAGTACCGCCGCCGCCTGTCGCAAATCCTCAATCCGGCCATTGGTACAGGTGCCGATATAGACCTGATCGATACGGGTTCCGGCCAGATCGGCAACCGACTTGACACAATCAGGCTTGTAATCAAACGTCACCTGAGGCTCCAGACTCGAAACATCGAAATAGAGCACCTTGTCGTAGTCCGCATCCGGGTCGGAAACCCATTGGCTGTAATCGGCCAGAGCGGCTTCGCGGCTCCCAAATTCTTCCTTAATAAAGGGCCAGAGATAATCGACGGTTGTCATGTCTGGCATACAGACACCGCAGGTCCCACCGGCTTCAATCGCCATGTTGCACAGAGTCATGCGGGCCTCCATGCTCATCGCCTCAACCACCGGTCCGCGAAACTCAAGGATCCGATCGGTCGCACCGTTAACACCGAGTTTGCCGATCACATGCAGGATAACATCCTTGGCGACAACCCCCTGCTGCAAGCTGCCGGTGATATTGATCCGAATTGTTGCCGGCTCACGAAAGGCACAAACTCCTTTCAATATCCCGACCTCAAGATCGGTGGTGCCGACACCGGCGGCAAAAGCCCCGAATGCTCCGTGGGTACAGGTGTGACTGTCACCCATGATGACGGTGAAACCGGGACGGATGTACCCTTTTTCAGGAAAGATCGCATGGCAGACGCCGTTACGGCCGACATCAAAAAAATCAGGGATCTCGTGCCGTCGCGCCCAGTCGCGCAGAATTTTGGCCTGAGTCGCAGTTTTGCTGTCTTTCGACGGAGTCACGTGATCAATCACCACCTTGATCTTGTCGCGATCAAAAACCCGGTCTTTCTGACGCCAGACCAGATCGGCGATCGCCACCGGGGTAGTAATTTCGTGACAGAGCACGCGGTCAAGGCTGAGCACGCGTGTCCCCGCGAAGGGCTCATCACGCAGGTGCGCAGCAAAAATCTTTTCAGCAATGGTCTTGCCCATGAAAACTCCTTGTTTACTCCTGATTAAACAGGTGATCTCTTGTTAGCGATCGCCTTGCCGGCAATCTTGTTCAGTGCGTTGATATATGCCTTGGCGCTGGCAACGATGATATCAGGATGCGCACCGGCACCAAGAATTTCGCGCCCCTCGGTCGCCAGGCGGACAGTACATTCCCCCTGCGCATCGGTCCCGCCGGTAATCGCACCAACCGAAAAATTGAGCAGTTTGGCCTGACTCCGGGTCAGCTTCTTGATCGCCTTGAAGGTCGCATCGACCGGCCCGTCACCTATGATTGCGGTCTTCTTGACCTTGCCGGAAACCTCCATTTCAACGGTCGCTGTCGGTGCCGAAAAGGAGCCGCTGCTGACATTCATCTGTAACAGTTTAAAGGTTTCCGGAACCCGTAAGACTTCATCAGCAACAATCGCATCGAGGTCTTCATCAAAAATTTCTTTTTTACGATCCGCCAGGGATTTAAAGCGCACAAAAGCTTTCTCAATCTCTTCACGGGTCAGATCATAGCCGAGACTTTTGAGTCGGTCGATAAATGCATGACGACCACTGTGCTTACCGAGAACCAGCTTGTTCTGATTCAACCCGACAGACTCGGGAGTCATGATCTCGTAGGTCGATTTTTCCATCATCACACCATGCTGATGGATGCCCGCTTCGTGGGCAAAGGCGTTGGCACCGACCACTGCCTTGTTCTGCTGAACCTGAATGCCGGTGATGGTCGAAAGCAGCTTGCTTGATGGCGTAATCTGTTCAGTCGCAACATCAGTGGCATAGTGCAGAATGTCCTGGCGGGTCCGCAAGGCCATGACAATCTCTTCGAGACTGCAGTTTCCGGCCCGCTCACCGATACCATTGACCGTACATTCAACCTGGCGCGCCCCTGCCTGTACCGCCGCCAGCGAATTGGCGACCGCCAGACCGAGATCGTTATGACAATGGACGGAGATAATCGCCTGGTCGATATTGCTGACGTTCTGCTTGAGATAACTGATGATATCAAAATACTCCGAGGGAATGGTATAGCCGACGGTATCGGGGATATTGACCGTCGTCGCCCCGGCAGCAATGACTGCTTCGATCACCTGGGCCAGAAAAGGCAACCGGGTACGCACGGCATCTTCCGCCGAAAACTCAACATTCGGGGTATAGCCGGCAGCAAGTTCAACTGCCTTGACCGCTGCATCGAGCACCTGCTGATCACTCATTTTGAGCTTGTACTTCATATGAATATCGCTGGTGGCGATAAAGGTATGGATACGGCCACGCTCGCCGGCGTATTGCAACGCCTCCCAGGCCCGATTGATATCCAGTTCACCGGCACGTGACAAACCGGCGATCTGGGGACCCTTGATGGTCTGGGCAATCTTTTTGACCGCTTCGAAATCACCGTCAGACGCAATCGGAAAACCAGCCTCAATGACATCAACGTTGAGCCGCTCAAGTTGGTGGGCTATGCGCATTTTTTCTTCAATGTTCATACTTGCACCCGGTGACTGTTCACCGTCACGCAAGGTGGTATCAAAAACGATAATACTCTCTTTACTGGCCATTTTATTCACCTCAGTCGGTTATAGACTTTACTGTAGTTTCCAAGTTAACCGTGGTTTCAATCCACACAAATAGAGGAGGTTCTGTCTGCAGATCACCCAGGTCAGATTCCATGAAACCACCCCCTTTCAACTTACCGCAAAAAATAAAAAAGCTCCCGCCCCATGCAGGGGCGAGAGCTTGACGCTTCGCGGTACCACCCTGTTTCAGCCTGCCGTGAACTTACTCCACAACAAACCCTTGATTGGCCATTTACGCTGGCTCACGGCAGAAGCTAATCCCGAAAAATCGGGTCTCACCCCTGCGGCTCCAAGGCGAGTTCGACTCTCTTTCGTACCGGCTTGCAGCAACCGCCGACTCTCTGCAACGAAAGGGTGAAGTCTACTACTCCTCTTCAACACCATTTAAAATGTGCCCGGTCATTGAACAGCAAAGGTCCGGCCATGTCAAGCATTTTAGCCCCCCCCGGCAGATGACCTGATCAATGTAACAGTTCGGCATTGTAGTCGGCCTTCTCCAGCACATCCAGGATGTCCTGAATATGCTCGGGACCACGTGTTTCCAGTTCAAGACGCACTTCTGTGTGGCCCAGAATCACATCGGCCGTGCGCCGGTCATGACTGACATGGAAAATATTGGCCCCGTTTCGCGCCAGCAGGGCTGCAAGTTCCGCCAGGGCGCCGGGGGTATCCTGCAGGTCGATACGCACCTTGAGAAAACGCCCTTCGCCCAACATGCCACGCTCAACAACCCGGGCCATGGTTTGAACATCGAGATTTCCTCCGGACAGAACACAGACCGTATTTCCCGCCGAAACCTTCTGATGATCGAAGAGCAAAGCCGCCAGAGTAACGGCTCCGGCACCCTCAACCACCAACTTGGCTTTTTCGAGCAGACTGACAATCGTCTGGGCAATCGCTTCTTCTTCGACCGTCAACAGGTCATCGACCAGCTCTTCGATCACTGGAAAGGTCTGGTCTCCGAGACGTTTGACTGCAATACCATCCGCCAGTGAGCGCGCCGACGGCAGAGTCACCGGCTCCCCCTTGTGTCGCGAAATCAGGGCCGATGGTGCCGCTGCCGCCTGGACACCAATCAGCCTGACCTGCGGACGCAAGGCCTTGACCGCCGTGGCAATACCGGCAATCAGACCGCCACCGCCAATCGGCACCAGCAGAGTATCAACCTCAGGCAACTGTTCGACAATTTCGAGTCCGACAGTCCCCTGACCGGCGATAATCAGGGAATCATCGAAAGCCGGAACATAGAGTAATTTACGCTCAATCTGCAGTTGACGGGCATATTCGGCAGCATCGTCAAAGCTGCTGCCGTGCAGAATAATTTCCGCTCCATAACCACGCGTTGCCAGAACCTTGGCCAATGGCGTCGATTCCGGCATCACAACGGTGGCCGCAATCTTCATCTGGGCCGCAGCGCAGGCTACCCCCTGGGCATGATTGCCGGCCGAAGCAGTTATCACACCTTTTGCCAGCTTTTTACGTGATTGATTTAGCAGGAAATAACTGGCGCCACGAATCTTGAATGATCCGGTCCGCTGCAGGTTTTCACATTTAAACCAGAGCGGAAATCCGAGCCGCTCTGAAAAATAATGACTGTTGATCAATTCAGTCCGCCGCACCCATGTTTCAAGTTGAGCGGCTGCCGTGCGCACAGCATCCAAGTCAAGCATCTTTCCTCCTTACCAGGAGCAGGGCCTCTCACAAAAGGCTCTCAGCCCTTCCAGCCCTAGTGTACCAAACAAAAAAATCCCGCTGGAGCCAGATGTCTCTTACGGGATTGCATTGCCAGCAGCTTTCGAATGGACCACTAGAGCTTCAGATCTTCATCCCCGATCGGATCCATACTTTCCGGTAACTTGTGCTTACGTTTACGCTTCAAGGTCCAGATCGGACCTGAAATCAGATAAATACAGCCCAGAGAAAAGAGCATGATCTCCGGCTTGGCAACGATCGATATCAGCAGGACAATTGCCAGGACCAGAAAGAAAAACGGTTGACGTTTAAGCAGTGCCGGGTCTTTGAAACTGTAATAAGCCACATTGCTGACCATCAGAAAGGCCAGGACATAGATCAACAACATGATCGATACCTGACGTACGGTACCCGACCCACCCATTTCGTAGAAAAGCAGCACGCAGGTGGCGATAATCCCCGCTGCGCCCGGGATCGGCAGACCGACAAAACGTTTCGATTCAACGGTATTGACCTGCACGTTGAAACGCGCCAGGCGCAAGGCACCACAGGCAACGAAAAGAAAAGCCGCAAGCCAGCCAAGTTTGCCGAAATCGCGCAAGGCCCAGGTATACATCAACACGCCGGGAGCCACACCGAAGGCAATGACATCCGCCAGAGAATCGAGTTCGACACCGAACTTGCTCGACGTACCGGTCAGACGCGCAACCTTGCCATCAAGACCATCCAGAATACAGGAAACGAGGATGAACCAGGCAGCGCGCTCAAAATTGCCGTCAGCCGACAGAATGATGACGTAAAATCCGGCAAACATACTGCCGACAGTAATAAGGTTGGGCAGCAGGTAAACTCCGCGGGCCGGACCGCTTTTCTTTTCAACCGTTGCGGACTTTTTACTCATGCCAGTCTCCCGAGAATCGACTCTCCGGCAACAGTTTTATCCCCCAGAACAACGTCAATGTCAGCATCAAGCGGCAGATAGACATCGACCCTTGATCCGAAACGGATCAAGCCGTAACGCTGACCGACCTTGATTAAATCGCCGACGACCGGGTAGGTGACAATCCGCCTGGCAATCAATCCGGCAATCTGCACAAAAAGAATCTGTCGGCCTTTTTCATCTTCCAGCAGAATCCCGGCCTGTTCGTTCTGGTCACTGGCCTTGTCAAGAGAGGCATTAAAGAATTCTCCCCGGCGGTAGAACATCTCGACCACTTTGCCGCTCAGAGGCACACGATTGACATGGACATTAAAAACCGACATGAAAATGCTGATCTTTTGCACCCTGCCGTTCAAGTATTCGTCCTCGTCAACCTCACCGACAAAAATAACCTCACCGTCGGCCGGTGCGACCACCAGGCCTTCGCCCTGCGGAACAATTCGTTCCGGATTGCGAAAAAAATAGACCGTAAAAAGAGTCAGAGCAAGCAGCACCACGGCCGGAAAACCCCAACCAAGCAGGGCAAAGACCAGGGTGACAAAGGCAAAGAGCCCGATAAAGGGATAACCCTCTCGGGCAACAGGCTGGTTAGCATTACGCATGAAGTTTACAAACGCCCCTGTAAAGGAAAGAAAGGGCAGCTATCCAACTGCCCTTTCAGGAATCTCTTTGTGAATACGCTCAGTTCTTGCTCTTGTCAACGATCTTCTGAATCCAGGGCATCATGCTGCGCAGCTTCTCACCCACCACTTCAATCGGATGTGCGGCATTGTTGCGGCGGCGGGCAGTCATCTCGGGGTAGTTGGTCTGACCTTCGAGGATGAAACGCTTGGCATAGTCACCATTCTGGATATTCTCAAGACACTCGCGCATCGCCTTGCGACTCTCATCGTTGATGACCTTGGGGCCGGTCACGTACTCGCCATATTCGGCATTATTCGAGATCGAATAGTTCATATTGGCGATACCGCCTTCATACATCAGATCAACGATCAGCTTCAACTCATGCAGGCACTCGAAGTAGGCCATTTCGGGAGCATAACCGGCCTCGGTCAGGGTTTCAAAACCGGCCTTGACCAGTTCGACGGCACCACCGCAGAGCACAGCCTGCTCACCGAACAGATCGGTCTCGGTCTCGTCCTTGAAGGTGGTTTCGATGATTCCGGTCCGACCGCCACCGATGGCACTGGCATAGGAAAGGGCAACCTGCTTGGCCTTGCCCGATGCATCCTGAAAAATCGCGATCAAATCCGGGATACCGCCGCCACGGACAAACTCGGTACGGACCGTATGACCGGGAGCCTTGGGTGCGATCATGATGACGTCCAGATCTGCGCGCGGCACCACCTGATTATAGTGAATAGCGAAACCATGAGCAAAAGCGAGGGTTGCACCTTTTTTCAGGTTCGGTTCAATCTCATCCCGATAGAGCTGCGATTGAAATTCATCAGGAGTAAGAACCATGATCAGGTCCGCTGAAGCCACGGCCTCGGCGACCGGCTTGACTGTCAGTCCCGAATTCTGTGCCTTGACTGCCGAAGTCGAACCCTCACGCAGGGCAACCGTAACATTGACACCGGAATCCTTGAGATTATTGGCATGGGCATGTCCTTGCGAGCCATAACCGACGATGGTCACCTGCATCCCCTTGATGATCGAAAGATCTGCGTCCTTATCGTAATAAACCTGCATTTTCGGAACTCCTTTTATTCGACAAATCAGAACAGGACAGACCTGTTTCCGTTAGCAAAAAGACTGGATTTTATAACACAACCGGTCCGGCATGGCAAATACAGCCAGTAGCTGCGCCGCCCTGAGACCACCTCTCATATCAGTTGCCGGAGACACCCTTGGCCCCGCGACCGATCACGACCGGACCGGAGCGAACGATCTCCTTGATCCCCAGCGGTGTCAACAGCTCAAGGACCGCGTCGATTTTGTCCGGAGCGCCGGTCATTTCAACGGTGTAGGACTTGGCCGTGACATCGACAATTTTGGCGCGGAAGATATCAACAATCCGCAACACCTCGGCTCGCGAATCGGCCTCGGCGGTCACCTTGATCAGGGCCAGCTCCCGCTCCACATAATCTTCCCCTGTGAAATCAACAACTTTGATAGTTGAAATCAATTTATGCAACTGCTTGTTGACCTGTTCGAGGACCCGGTCATCACCGCGAGTCACGATCGTCATTCGTGAGGTGTCAGGGTCAAGGGTCGGCGCAACCGAAAGGCTTTCGATATTGAAGCCGCGACCGGAAAACAACCCCGAAACCCGCGCAAGCACACCGAACTCATTCTCCACCAGCACTGAAATTGTGTGTTTCATCTAGCTCTCCATTTTCTCAATCAATCAATCGATAAAAACTAACGTCTCTCGCCGCAACGACTCAAGATGCCAGAACCATTTCGTGAATTCCTTTACCTGCGGGGACCATCGGCAAGACATTTTCTTCACGACTGACCTTGAATTCCATCAGCACCGGGCCATCGATTTCGAGGGCCTTCTTAATGACGCCTTCGACATCATCCACCTTGTCGGTCCGTAGTCCGGTTGCGCCGTAGGCTTCCGCCAGCTTAACAAAATCGATCGGCAGCTCCATACAGGTCTGGCTGTAACGCCGATCGAAAAAAAGTTGCTGCCACTGACGAACCATACCGAGAAAATTATTGTTGAGAATAGCAATCTTGACCGGCAGCCGATATTGAACCAGGGTCGCCAGCTCCTGGGAATTCATCTGGAAAGAACCATCACCCGAGATGTCAACCACCTGCCGCTGCGGGAAAGCGACCTGGGCGCCAAGCGCTGCTGGCAGACCGTAGCCCATGGTTCCCAGTCCGCCCGAAGTCAAAAAAGTCCGCGGTTGGCGAAACCGAAAGAACTGTGCAGCCCACATCTGGTGTTGGCCAACCTCGGTTGTGATAATGGCATCCTCAGCAGTCAATTCACTGATTTTCTCAATCACGTATTGCGGCTTGATAACCGACCCGGACTCCTTGTAGGCCATCGGGTGTTTTTCTTTCCAGCCGGCGACCTCCTGCCGCCAGCCAGCTGTCTGCTCAATCTGCGCCGCAACCTCCTGCGGATGCTCCTGCAACTGCTCGAGCAGCGAGCCCAGAACCTTTTTCAGATCCCCGACCACCGGCAGATCAACCCGGACATTCTTGCGGATCGAAGTCGGATCGATATCAAACTGGATGATCTTGGCTTTCTTGGCAAAGGCTTCGATCCGGCCGGTCACCCGATCGTCAAAACGGGCACCAATAGCCACCAGCAGATCACATTCGGTGACCGACATATTGGCAAAATAAGTGCCGTGCATACCGAGCATGCCAAGCGCCAGCGGATGATCGCCAGGAAAAGCCGCCATCGCCATCAGGGTTGTAGTCACCGGGGTTTCAAGCATCTCTGCCAATTGGAGAAGCTCCGGGCTGACATCGGCGAGACAGGCACCGCCACCGACGTACAGCACCGGGCGTTTGGCCTTGAGCATCATCTGCGCGGCCTTGCCGATCTGGCGTTCGTTACCAGTCACCGTCGGCTTATAACCACGCAGCTTGACGGTCTCGGGATAGCTGAAATTCATTGATGCAACCTGAATATCCTTCGGAAGGTCGATCAATACCGGGCCGGGACGCCCGGTACGGGCAATATAAAAAGCCTCCTTGATCATCCGCGGCAGATCACGGATATCCTGCACCAGAAAATTATGTTTGGTGCAGGGACGGGTAATCCCGCACATATCGGCTTCCTGAAAAGCATCGTTGCCGATCAGCGCCGTCGGAACCTGACCGGTGATAATCACCATTGGAATCGAATCCATATAGGCGGTCGCGATCCCGGTCACGGTGTTGGTCGCCCCGGGTCCACTGGTCGCAATAACAACCCCGACCTCGCCGGTGGTACGTGCATAGCCGTCGGCAGCATGAACGGCGGCCTGTTCATGACGGGTCAGAATATGCTTGATCGGGGAATCAAACAGATCATCGTAGATATTAATGACCGCGCCACCAGGATAGCCGAAAACAGTTTCAACCCCCTCCAGACGCAGACTTTCCAACAGAATTTGCGAACCGGTCAGTTTCAATGGAACCTCCTCAATGTAATCACCCTGCCCCGCAACCCTGCGGAAGCTGTCTCTCAAATCATCAAACGGACACCAACTTGCCCGACATAAAGAATTAAATATAGTATGAAATCAGTCGACCGTGCAAACAACGCCGGTCTCAGGAAACAACAGACCGTCCATTCCGGAGATTAACCGAATACCCTGGGGATCAAATCCCCTCACCACAGCATCAAATCGCCGCCGACATCACTGCCAGATCAAAAACAGGTTCGGCAAAACCAAACCCGCTACATACAGCAAAGGGTCTAAGCGCATGGCTTAAACCCTTTACCAGATTCTGCTATTTCAGTACTCCGCAGTTTCAGCTGTCGGCACAGGCGATGATACGCTCCATCTCATCTTTGCCAGCCAGCTTCATCTTTTTGACAGTTGCGATCTCAACTTCCTCCTGCGGAGAAAGGAAACCTTTCTTCTCGTACTCGGTCAATCGTTTTTCAAAAAGAGAATGTTCTTCATAGAGCATGCGAAACCGGGGGTTGGAGTCAAGCAGGTCTTGCAGGATGTTCTGATCAATATCCATATTGCACCTCCGCGCGTGAGAATTGAAGGGCTGTTTCACTTACCTGAAAGAAAAACACAGCCGTTATCGATTGTCAATAAATCATGCCGCTGAACCTGGAGAATTCAGGTTGTTTTCGACAGGTTCAGTTCGGCATCCGAAGGACGGATATAAAGTGGTGTCAATTGTGCCGCTGCAAAATCCCCATCGGAATGAAACAGCTGTGCTGCCAGCACCGCTGCCGCAGAGGCACGCGGCTGGTGACAGCAGGCGGGTGGAAAACTGGCGCGCGCTCCCAGGATATCATCGATCAGGGGCCGATATTGTGCAACCGCATCCCCCACCAGGACCACCTCGCCCTCAAGACGACTGAGGGCTTTTTCCGGCGGCAGAACCAGCTGGGGGCCTGAGGCAACGGGAAGCTTGCCGCTCCAGTCGAAAAGTGCTGTATAGACCTCTTTTTTCCGTGCATCAAGAAAAGCACAGACCGGCAATGCACTGAATGGCAGATTCATCGCCAGCAGCTGCAACGAAGAGATCCCTATCAGCGGCAGATCAGATGCCTGAGCCAGTCCCTTGGCCGTCGCCAAGCCGATTCTCAATCCGGTAAAGGAACCGGGCCCCCTGACCACCGCAATCAGGTCCAGATCCGGCAGGCTCAGGTCAGCGGCCTGCAAAACCTGCTGAATCTGATCGAGCAGCCGTTCACTGTTGGTCGCCCTGACATGAAGCAGGGTTTCAGCGACCAGCTTCTGCCCGTCGAGCAGGGCGACACTCCCGGTCACCGAAGCGGTATCAAGTGCAAGGATTTTCATCGT
>JAJRWF010000162.1 GCA_024276905.1 Deltaproteobacteria bacterium | reverse complement strand
TTGCGCAACTTGGCTCAAGGAGGATTTCAATGGATTACGGCATCGACCGTCCGGCAGCACTTGAACTGCTGCACCAACACCTGACCCAGCCGAACATGATCAAGCACTGCCTGGCCAGTGAGGCGGTGATGCGTGCTCTGGCACAGCATCTGAAGCAGGACAAAGAACAATGGGGACTCGCCGGGCTACTGCATGACCTGGACGCCGAAGCGACTGCCGACGACCTGTCGATCCACACCCACCAGACAGTCAAAATCCTTGAAGACAAAGGGGTCGATCCAGAGATCATTGACGCTATTGCCATGCACAACGCAGCAGCCCACAACAAAGAGCGCTGCACAAAATTTCACCACGCCCTTGCCGCCGGTGAGACCATCACCGGTCTGATCACCGCCACCGCCTTGGTCTATCCTGACAAAAAACTCGCCAGCGTCAAACCGAAGTCGGTGCGCAAACGGATCAAGGAGAAGGCTTTCGCCGCCGGGGCCAATCGCGATATTATCAGGGAATGTGAACTGATCGCTATTCCCCTGCCCGACTTCTGCGATCTTTGTCTGATAGCGATGCAGGGAATCGCCGATGATCTTGGTCTGTAATTCCAGGAATCAGGGACCAGAAGACAGACTGCGGAGTTTCTTCTGCCGCCTGGATCCTGAAACCTGCCCCCTTTTTCTACAGGAGAACCATGACCCCGGAACAGCTGAAAAGACTGCTTGAGGAAATCCAGCAAGGGAAAACCTCGGTCGAAGCGGGGATTGAAACCCTGCGCAAACTGCCGTTTGAAGATATCGGCATTGCCCAGATCGACCACCATCGCAGCCTGCGCCAGGGCGTTCCCGAGGTTGTCTTTGGCCAGAGTAAAACGATTGAGCAACTTGAGAGCATCCTGGCTGCCATGGCCAGAAACGGCTCTAACATCCTGGCCACGCGTCTCGATTCCGACAAGGGCACGGCCCTGCAAAACCGCTTTCCCGAAGGTGAATTCGATGCGGTGTCCGGCACCTTTTGCCTGCGGCAACAACCAATCAAAGAGAACAGCGGCAAAATTCTGGTGGTCTGCGCCGGAACCTCTGACCTGCGGGTCGCAAAAGAGGCTGCGATTACCGCCCGCATGCTCGGCAACCCGGTCGAGGAGCTGGTCGATGTCGGTGTCGCCGGAATACACCGCCTGCTGGCCAGGGGAGAAAAACTGCAGCAAGCCGCAGTGATCATTGTCGTCGCCGGGATGGAAGGTGCACTGCCCTCTGTTATCGGTGGCCTGGTTGCAGCCCCGGTGATCGCGGTCCCCACCTCGGTCGGCTATGGCGCCGCCTTTGGTGGTATTGCCGCCCTGCTCGGCATGCTCAACAGCTGCGCCAGCGGCGTCACCGTGGTCAATATCGACAACGGTTTCGGGGCTGCTTTTGCGGCACACCGGATCAACCAGACGGGTGATAAGCCATGAAAACCCTCTACCTCGACTGCTTCTCCGGTATTTCCGGTGACATGTTCCTCGGCCTGCTGATCGATCTGGGGCTGGACCCCGCACTTCTTGAGCAGGAACTGAACAAACTGCAGTTACCCGGCTGGCAATTGCAGATTGATCGCGAGCAGCGGCAGGGTATTGAGGGTTGTCGGGTCCGAGTGCTCTGTGACGAGCAGAAACAGCATCGCCACTGGAGCGACATCGATAAAATCCTGGCTGATTGTTCACTGAGCTTGAACATTAAACAGCGTGCCCGCAGGATTTTTCTGCGGCTTGGCCAGGCCGAAGCCAAGGTTCACGGCATGGCCCTGGAAGAGGTTCATTTTCACGAGGTCGGTGCCACAGATGCCATCATTGACCTGGTTGGTGCTGCCATCGGGCTGGAACTCCTCGGTGTCGAGCAACTGATCTGCTCCCCGCTACCACTCTCACGCGGGATGTCGCACTGCGCCCACGGCGCCTTGCCGCTGCCAGCTCCGGCAGTCTTTGAGCTACTGCAAGGCGCTCCGATTATCGACAGTGGGATAGACAAGGAACTGGTCACCCCCAGCGGCGCGGCCATCGCCTGCGAAGCAAACGAATTCGGCGGTCTGCCCGCCATGCAGATCGCAGCCAGCGGCTACGGTGTCGGCGGCTGGCAGTTGGAGGACCGTCCCAACCTGCTGCGCGGGCTGCTCGGTCGAACGGCGGGTTCGGGCCTGCTGCGTGACCAGGTTATGGTCCTTGAAACGCATATCGATGATGGCAATCCGGAGTGGCTCGGCGCCCTGCAGGAAGACCTGCTTGACGCGGGTGCGCTGGATGTGGCATTCAGCCCCGTGCAGATGAAGAAAAATCGCCCCGCAACCTGCTTGACGGTTGTCGCCGCACAAAATGATGTGCAACGACTTGCGCAGTTAATCCTGATCGGCTGCAGTGCCAGCGGGGTCCGCAGCTACCCGGTCGAGCGCTACAAACTTGAACGCCGTGAATTTGAGGTTGAAACCGAAATCGGCCCGGCCGTCGCCAAGCTCTTCTTCGACAAAGGTACGCTGCTGCGCATCGCCCCCGAATATGAAAATTGTCGTCGTTTGGCAAAATCGAGTGGCCTGCCGTTGCCAGAAGTCTATCGTCTGGTTGAAATTACTGTCCGCAACAAATTAAGTTCATAAATTCTGAACAGAGGAACCTGATGAGCCTTATCCGTATCGCCGTTCTGGCGACTGGTGACGAACTGCTCAACGGCAGTAGCAATGACACCAACACCCGCGACATTGCCCGTTTGCTCGGCCCCGCAGGCTACCGACTTGGGACTTCACTCTGTGTCCCGGATGCCCCGGATCGGATCGCTCAGGCGCTGCGGCTGTTGATCCCGCAACATGATGTCATCATCACCACTGGTGGTCTCGGCTCGACCGGCGATGATCTGACGGCCAAAACGGTAGCCCAGACACTGGGCCGTCCCCTCGTAGAGAATCCCAAGGCCGCCGAAATGATTCGCGCCCGTTACGCAAAACTGGGGCGCGATCTCGATTCACAGGTTTTACGACAGGCCCAACTGCCGCAGAAGTCTGTGCCACTTCCAAATACCTAAGGAACCGCACCCGGTTTCTGGCTGCGTCAACAAGGCTGCGACCTTTTCTTTCTTCCGGGAGTTCCCAGCGAGATGCGGGCGATGTTGGGAAATGCTGTCATCCCGGCTCTGCAGCGCAGCAAACCTGGGGCCTCCCCGCTATTACAGCGCAGTTACGGCTTCTTCGGACTCTCGGAGCCACAGATTGAAGCGCGCATTCCTTACGCCGACCTGCCCCGAGGCATCCAGGTCGGTTTTTCCCTCGATTATCCACTGGTGCGCATTTCCCTGCGGATCGCGGCGGAGGATGCTGAAACGCATCTCGATACTGCCGAGGCTCTGCTGGTGGAACAGCTTGGCGATTATCTGGTTTCACGCGGCAATGAAAGTATGGCCGAACATGTTGGCAACCTGCTGCGACGGGCCGAAATCCGGCTTGCGCTTGCCGAGTCCTGTACCGGCGGCTTGATCAGCCAAATGCTGACCAGTGTTGCCGGGGCCTCTGATTTTCTTGAACGGGGCGCAGTCACCTACGCCGATTCGGCCAAAACCGATTGGCTGCAGGTGTCGCCGGAGATTATTGCCTCCCAGGGTGCCGTCAGCGAGGCCTGTGCCCTGGCGATGGCTAATGGCCTTAAAACAGCGTCCGGTACCGATCTGGCTCTGGCGGTGACCGGCATAGCCGGTCCCGGCGGCGGTACGGACGAAAAGCCGGTCGGCACCGTGTTCCTCGCCCTGGCCGCCGAAGGCATCAATCAGGTTCGCGGCTACCAGTTTAGCGGCAACCGGCAAAAGGTCCAGCAGATGAGCGCCTGTATGGCTCTTGAATGGCTGCGCCGGTTTGCTCTTGAAAGTCTGGCCTGAGAGCCGCTACCTACTGGACGAAACCCGGCATTCTGCGTTAGATTGATTCTTTGCTACCTGCGACATCACCTGTGATCCTGCAACAGACTTTACCGGGAGTGGTTGAGCGTGGAAAAACGGCTCCAGACAGATTCCGTCACCACCGACAGCTTTGCTCTGCAGCATGAGATCGACCGCCTGCGCCTTCTGCAGCAGGTCGCACAGCTGACGGCTGGAAGCCGCAACAATTCGAAGGTTCTTCCCGAAATCCTTGCGTTGCTGCTGGCGGCCTTCGGGGCCGATGGCTGCGGAATCTACCAGATACCGCAACCCGACTCGCCCCTGACCCTGATCACTCATCTGGGAATCGATGAACAACTCGGTCGTGAACTGCAAAAAGTTCCCGCAGGAAAAGGGCTGGCCAGCCAGGTGATCGCCAGCGGCATCCCTCACAACTGGGTCGATCTGCGCGGCGAATCAGAACTCTACTGCGGAGCGGTTCTCGATGCCGGCTGGCGCAGTTTTCTGGCGCTGCCGCTTATCGCCTGCGACCGTCCCCTGGGAGTGCTGTTCTTTTTTCAACGCATTCCGCGCCAGTTTTCCCGCACGGAAATCGACCTGCTGGAACAGATCTGCCTGTTCATCGCCACCGGGATCGACACCTGTGAACTGCTGGAAAAACTTGAATGGCAGCACCGCCTGACCCAGGCCGGTCAGCGTGAACTCGAACGCTCGCGAAAACAACTGCGGGAACATCTCCATCGCCTCGAAGTTGCCAACAGTACTCTTGAGCAGCTCAGCCGCATGAAGGACCGCTTTCTGGCACTGGCGTCCCATGAACTCCGCACACCGCTGACATGCATCCTTTCGGCCGGGCAGCTGCTTGAAACCCATCTGCAGAATGGTCCGCCCGACACCCAGGCCCTGCTCTCAACCATGCTGCAGGGTGGAGCACGGCTGAACTCACTGGTTGAAGATCTGCTTGAAATGGCGCGTATCGAATCACGCGATATCTATCTTGCCCGCGAAAATATCGACCTGAGCTGCCTGTTGAACAACCTGCTGCAACAGAAAGAGGACGAAGCCGAGCAGCGCGGCATCAGAATCCGGCGGGGCAACATCCCGGATCTGCTGTCCCCCTGCGGTGACCGCCACCACCTGGAGCGAGCACTGACCCACATCCTGGACAATGCCATCAAATTCACCCCGACCGGAGGCTGGATCGAGATCGACGCCAATTACATGTGTTGCGGTGAGATCCTCACCATGCAGCAGCAGCTCGAACCTTTCTGTCCCGCTTTTTTCACCCAGAACAACATGCCCGACATGATCGACATCCGGGTTGCGGACAGCGGGACCGGCATTGAAGAAACAGAGCGCCTGCGTATTTTTGAAAAGTTTCACGCCTGCGGTGATATCAGTCTGCATGGCCGTGATCGCCGCGCACCATCGACCCCCAGTGCCGGGCTCGGCCTGCCGTTGGCCAAAGGACTGATCGAAGCTCATGGCGGGATGCTCTGGAGCGAGAATCGCCCGAGTGGTCACGGCAGTATTTTCCATACGATGCTGCCTCTTTACCGCCGCCGTTCTCAGATTGCGCTCGAAGGGCCCTGATCTTCGCTCTTCCTTTCGGGAGAGATGCTTGAAAAAAAAGCCGAATATATGCTATCGGTAGGCCAGTAAAGGGTACGATTCAATTACCACGCATGTCTGCCGGAAACAGCGAACCGAGAAGAAATGAATCGGCCTGCACTGCCGGCCTGTCCGGTACGAGGGGGAGCAGACTCTTGCCAGCGACCTATTCTGTCACTGCAGCATGCAAGAATTCCTGCCATCCACAACAATCTAACCCCCTGAACAATTTCAGGGTAAGGGAGGAAGCATGTCTGACGATCGCAATCGTGCCATTGATCTGGCCATGGGGCAGATCGAAAAACAGTTCGGCAAGGGAAGCATCATGCGCCTCGGTGCCGACAACAACCTGCCGGCCATCGAAACCATTTCGACCAGTGCGCTGAGTCTCGATCTGGCGCTGGGGGCGGGTGGTGTCCCGCGCGGCCGGATTATTGAAATCTACGGTCCGGAATCATCCGGCAAAACCACTCTGGCTTTGCACATCATTGCCGAGGCCCAGAAATCCGGTGGCATTGCAGCCTTTGTTGACGCCGAGCACGCTCTTGACATTCAGTACGCCGGTAAACTCGGGGTCAAAGCTGACGATCTGCTGGTCTCACAGCCCGACACCGGCGAACAGGCGCTTGAGATCACCGAGGTCCTGGTGCGCAGTGGCGCCATCGATGTGCTGGTGGTTGACTCGGTCGCCGCCCTGACCCCGCGGGCCGAAATAGAAGGCGAAATGGGCGATTCACACATGGGCCTGCAAGCCCGCTTAATGTCGCAGGCCTTACGCAAACTGACCGCCACCATCAGCAAAAGCAACTGCTGCATTATCTTCATCAACCAGATCCGGATGAAAATCGGGGTCATGTTCGGCAATCCCGAAACCACCACCGGCGGCAACGCGCTTAAATTCTATGCTTCGGTGCGTCTTGATATCCGGCGGATCGCCGCGCTGAAAAAAGGTGACGAGGTGATCGGCAACCGGACCCGGGTCAAGGTGGTGAAAAACAAGGTCGCACCACCCTTCAAACAAGCTGAATTTGACATCATGTTCGGCTCCGGCATCTCGCGTACCGGCGACCTGCTCGATCTCGGTGTCGACAACGATATCGTCGAGAAAAGCGGCTCATGGTATTCGTACAGCGGTGAGAGGATCGGGCAGGGACGCGAAAATGCTAAAAATTTCCTTGCTGAACATCCCGAGATCGTTGCAGACATCGACAACCGTCTGCGTGAACTCTTTGGTTTGAAAAGTGATCAAACAGAGCCAGTCGCAAGCTGATCGGGCAAACTGTCTGCCGATATCCACACGCTAAAGGATGGCACAAATGACCCTCAACGATATTCTCGGGCTGGCTCTCAAATCGCACACCTCGGACATTCATCTGAAAGCGGGGCTGCCCCCGGTCTTCCGGATCGACGGCAACCTGCGACCGCTGCCCAAGGCCCCGCGCCTGACAGCCGAGGTCATTCAGCAGATGTGTGAAGAGATCATGAACGAACGTCAGAAGCTACGTTTTGACGATGCGCATGAGGTTGATCTGGCCTACGGCGTCCCGGGCCTCGGTCGTTTTCGGGTCAATGTTTTCCGTCAACGCAGCAGTGTTTCGGCGGTCTTTCGTGCCATCCCCTACAAGGTTGCAACCCTTGATGAACTGGTGCTGCCGAAGGTGCTGAAAAAGATCGCTGGCGAACAGCGTGGTCTGGTGCTGGTGACCGGCGCGACCGGAACCGGAAAATCGACCACTCTGGCGGCGATGCTTGATTACATCAACAGTCAGCGCACCGCCCATATCGTCACCATCGAAGATCCGATCGAATATCTGCACCGTGACCGCAAATGCATTATTAACCAGCGCGAAGTCGGGTTTGACACCGACAGTTTCTCCATCGCGCTCAAAAGTTCCCTGCGTCAAGACCCGGACGTTATTCTGGTCGGTGAGATGCGGGATCTGGAAACCACCGAAACGGCGCTGGCGGCTGCCGAAACCGGTCACCTGGTCCTCTCGACCATGCACACCATCGATGCTCCGGAAACTATCACTCGTATCGTCGCCATGTTTCCACCGCACCAGCAACGCCAGATTCGGCTGCAGCTTTCAGGCGTACTCAAAGGGGTTATCTCACAACGCCTGATTCCGCGTTCCCAGGGCAAGGGCCGCGTTGCCGCAGTTGAAGTCATGGTTTCGACTGCACGAATTCGTGACCTGATCGATGATCGTGAAAAGACCGCGCACCTCAAAGATGCAATTGCCCAGGGACACACCAGCTACGGCATGCAGACCTTTGATCAATCCCTGATGCAGCTGGTGCAGGAAAACATCATCACATTTGACGAAGCATTGCGTCAGAGTTCGAATCCCGACGACTTTAAACTCAAGTTCTCCGGCATTTCCTCGACCACCGACAGCTCTTGGCAGGATTTCGAAAGTGGCCGCAAACAAGCCGCAGAGAATGAAGCAGCAGAGGCGGAAAGTGGAGAGATCAAAATCGAGCGCTTCTGATCCTTTTGCCCGCGCGCTACGAATTCTCACGCGTCGTGATCACAGTGAAGCCGAACTGCGCACCAAACTGGAGCGGTTCGGCTTTTCTGCCTCTGTGCTCGACGAGGTGATTGAACGCTGCTACCGCTACAACTATCTGGACGACCGCCGCTTTGCCCTGGCCAGAAGCCGCGAGATGCTGCGCACCGGTCGCGGCGTGGGCACGAAAATCCTCTTCGACCTGCGGCGGCGTGGAATCGGAGAAAGTCTGGCACGCGAGGCACTGCAGATTGCCAGTGAAGAGATCGGGCCGCACGAAGTTTTTCAGCGCCAGCTCGAGCGGCGCTTTGCCACCTTTGACTATGCAACCGCCAGCGACAAGGAACGCCGCCGGGTGGTCAATTATTTCCAGCGCCGCGGATTTCATCTTGCCAGGATCTTCACCTTGTTGAAAAAAGAATAGCTCCCATCCGATAAAAACGTCGGCAGGGGCTTTTCATGATCGGCATCTTCAATTATCATCCGGCTTCCATATTCAATTTCCGTCGGGCAATACCCGGCAATGTCACCAAAAGGATAGAGACGATGACAGGCTCCGAAATTCGTGCCCGCTTCCTTAAATTTTTCGCCGATCGTGGGCATACCGTGGTTCAGTCCTCTTCGCTGGTTCCGCACAACGACCCGACCCTGCTCTTTACCAATGCCGGGATGAACCAGTTCAAGGACTGCTTCCTCGGGGCCGAAAAACGTGACTATGTTCGCGCCTGCACCTCGCAGAAATGTGTGCGGGCCGGCGGCAAGCACAACGACCTGGAAAATGTCGGCCGCACTGCACGTCACCACACCTTTTTCGAGATGCTCGGCAATTTTTCTTTCGGTGATTATTTCAAAAAGGAAGCAATTGCCTTCGCCTGGGAGTTTCTGACCGTCGATATGGGCATCGACAAGGACCGGCTTTACGTTTCGGTCTATACCGATGACGACGAGGCCGCCGACATCTGGATCAAGCAGGAAGGGGTGCCGAAAGAGAGAATTTACCGCTTCGAAGAGGATAACTTCTGGTCGATGGGCGACACCGGCCCCTGCGGTCCCTGCTCGGAAATTTTCTATGACAACGGTCCGGGCACCGGCTGCGACTCGCCCGATTGTGCTGTCGGCTGTGATTGTGACCGCTACATGGAAATCTGGAACAACGTCTTCATGCAGTTCGACCGGCAGACCGACGGGACTCTGGTGCCGCTGCCGAAACCGGCGGTCGATACCGGCATGGGACTGGAGCGGATAACCAACGTCATGCAGCAGAAAAGCACCAACTACGACACCGATCTGCTGCGCGACATCATCGGGCACATCGAGAAGCTCGCGGCTAAAAGCTATGGCGCAGATGAAGAGCAGGACGTTTCAATGCGCGTCATCGCCGACCACAGCCGCGCAACCGCCTTCCTGATCGCCGACGGCGTGCTGCCTTCCAACGAAGGGCGCGGTTACGTACTGCGCCGCATCATGCGCCGTGCAATGCGCCACGCCAAGATGCTCGGCTTTGAAGGTCCGGTACTCTACAAAATCACCAGTTTCGTGCTCGACTTCATGTCACAAGCCTACCCCGAGGAAGCGGGGCGCAAGGATTTTGTTGCCAAAGTGGTGCAGAATGAGGAGGAACGGTTTATCCAGACTCTCGGCAACGGTCTGCGCATCCTGCAGGACGAAATCGCCAAACTGGCCGCGCAGCAGCAAAAAACCATCCCCGGTGAAACCGTTTTCAAACTTTACGACACCTACGGCTTCCCGGTTGACCTGACAGCGGATATCGTTGAAAAAGACGGCTACATCCTCGACGAATCCGGCTTTGAAACCTGCATGAATGAGCAACGCAAAAAAGCCCGCGCCCACTGGAAAGGCTCGGGAGAAGAAGCAGTTTCCGCGATCTACAAAGAACTTGTCGATCAGGGAATCGGTACGACCTTCAGCGGCTACCAGACCCTGCGGGATCAGGGAGAAGTGCTGGCCTTGATCCGCGAGGGCCAACAGGTGAAAGAAGCGGTTTGTGGCGAATTGATCGAGGTGATCTGCGCGGTCACACCCTGTTACGGTGAATCGGGAGGTCAGGTCGGCGACACGGGCAAGATGGGAAACGACGAAACCAGCCTGCGCATTATCGAGACCCGCAAACCACTGCCCGAACTGCTGGTCCACAACTGTGAAGTTGTCACCGGCGCCATTCGCCTCGGTGCCAGAGTCGAGATCATGGTCGATGCCGAACGCCGCCTGCAGATTGTACGCAACCACACCGCCACCCACCTGCTGCAGTCGGCACTGCAGCAGGTTCTGGGCAAGCACATCAAACAGGCCGGCTCCCTGGTCACACCAGAACGCCTGCGCTTCGATTTTACGCACTTCTCTCCGCTCAGCAGCCAGGAACTGCAACAGATCGAAGAACTGGTCAATGCCGAAATTCGCCGCAATAGCACGGTATCAAGCCGGGAAATGGCGGCAGATGAAGCCATCGCCGCCGGTGCCATGGCCCTCTTCGGAGAAAAATACGGCGACCGGGTCCGGGTGGTCGAGGTCGGAGATTTTTCGATGGAACTCTGCGGTGGCACCCACGCCGGAGCCGCCGGCGATATCGGTCTCTTCCGCATCCTCACTGAGGGCGGTATCGCTGCGGGAGTCCGGCGAATCGAAGCGGTCACCGGCGATACGGCCCTGACCCAGGTCCAACAGCAGCAGCAAATGCTCACCCAGTTAGGTCGCCTGCTCAAGAGCGATCCGGCAAATTTGGAACAACGGTTGCAGAAACTGCTGGAACATCAACGTCAACTGGAAAAAGAACTGCAGCAACTGCAGACAAAAGTGAATGCGGACCTCGGCGGCGACCTGCTGTCTCAGGTTCAGGAGGTTGGCGGCATCAAACTCCTGGCAGTCCGCATAGATGGCAGCGATGGCAAGCAGCTGCGCGAGCTCTCCGATCAGCTGCGTGACAAGTTGCAGTCGGGGGTGCTGGTCCTGACCGGGGAATGTGACGGCAAGGTTCCCCTGCTGGTTGCCGTCACCAAAGACCTGAGTGGAAGAATCGCGGCAGGAACCCTGATCAAACCACTGGCCGAAATTGTCGGTGGCCGCGGTGGCGGGCGTCCCGACATGGCGCAGGCCGGGGGCAAGGATGCCACCCGGATCGACAAACTGCTGGCCGCGGCACCGCAGCAACTCGAAGAACTGCTGGATAAAGCTTAATCCGGGAATAGACAGCCGGTATCTGTCGGTTATAGTTTGAACCACTTGCACGCGATACTTAAAATGTCTGAATCCAGAAACGATAAAAAGGTGATACGAATGAAACCCGGAGCACTGATTCAAACCGCTGAACAGGAAGAATATGCTCACCCCAAGCATGATCGGTTCTTCCTGAGGGATGTGGTGACCGCCCTTGAAAACCCGGACCTGTCGGTTCATCGCGGCCGGATCGAAGTCGGTGGTGAAATTTTACCGCACCCCCACGACACCCAGACCGAAACCTTCTACATCCTTTCCGGTGATGCAATCTGCACCATCGGTGAGGAGACCTACCCGGTCTCAGCCGGTCACTGCTGCGTTGCTCCGGCCGGGACCATCCACGGCCTGAAGAACTCAGGTGACCAGCCGGTAGAACTGCTGGCACTCTTTACCCCGCCGTTAAAATAAGGCGTTTCCCGGAGTCACACAGGTGGAACTGGCACAACGCACACAGCCGGAGCTGAACCTTCAGCAGCAAGGGAAAAGCCTGCTGATCGTCGATGATGAGCCGATCATTCGCGATCTCTGCGCACGTGCCCTCAAAGGCTTTAATATCCTGCAGGCCAACGACGGTCAGGAAGCCGCTGATCTACTGAAACAGCAAGAGGTTGATGTCATCCTCACCGACGTGATGATGCCGCGGCTCAACGGTCTCGACCTGCTGCGTCAAATCAAGGAGGCAACCCCCGACCAGGTTGTCATTCTGATGACCGGCTATACTGAAAAAGAGGTCATTCTGCAGGCCCTCAAGGCCGGGGCCGACGACTTTATCAGCAAACCGCTCAACCTGTTGCAACTGCGGACCACGATCGACAAGGTGCTCGAAAAACGCACCCTGCAACAACAGCTGTCAAACCTGCAGCGTGCTGACAAGCTCAAAAGCGATTTTCTCGGTCTGATCTCGCACAAGCTGAAAACCCCGGCCACGGCAATCTCACTCTTCATCCAGAACATTGCTGACGGCATCATGGACCCCGACGACCAGAGCTTCCGGGAAATGCTCGGCATGGTTCAGGCGGAAACCCTGCACATGGAGCACCTGATTCAGGATCTGCTCTATTTCAGTCAGATTATTCTCGATGACAAGCCAACCCAGCTGCAGCCGGTGGAACTGGGCAAGATCGTTCAGCAGCTCTGCACAACAATGCAACCTCTGGCGGCA
Organism: Deltaproteobacteria bacterium; assembly: GCA_024276905.1. GTDB lineage: Bacteria > Desulfobacterota > Desulfuromonadia > Desulfuromonadales > Geopsychrobacteraceae > Geopsychrobacter. The sequence goes on along the minus strand of JAJRWF010000162.1, from coordinate 2,134 downwards.
GCAAAAAAACAGCAATTTGACATCAAGGTCGAGGTGCCCTTCCCACCCGCACCACTCAACCTCGACCGTGAACGGATTGCTTTTGCCCTGCGGGCCCTGCTCGACAACGCCATCAAGTTCACTCCCGAGGAAGGCTCAATCCTGCTCGAAGGCACCCTCTCTGACCAGAGCGCGATACTGACCGTCCGCGATACTGGCCCCGGCATCCCCGTGAGCGAGTTGAAGAAAGTTTTCACCAAGTTTTACCAGGTCGATCCGGCCAACACCGGACAGGTACGCGGTTTTGGTCTGGGCCTCTACTACGCCCGCGAATTCGTGCGTTCAATGGCCGGCGAACTGACTCTTGAGAGCAGCCAGAGCCTCGGCACCGTCGCCACCATCGAACTGCCCCGCTACTGCCCCCTGCCGTAAGACGTAAAGCCCCGCAAATCCTCAGCTAAACCCTTTCGTTTTGCCATTCATTTGTGCTATATGTCATCTTTTCCCCGAACCGGGAAGCAAGATATAATGCTGGAGCTCTGAAAATATGTTCAAAGGAACGACAATCTGCTGTGTACGCCGGGACAATCGGGTTGCTCTCGGTGGTGATGGCCAGGTCACCCTCGGCCATACCGTCATGAAGCACGGGGCGCGGAAAATCCGCCGGCTTTACAAAGATGAAGTGCTGGCCGGATTTGCCGGCAGTACCGCCGATGCGTTCACCCTGTTCGAAAAGTTTGAAGCCAAGCTGCAGGAGTTCCGGGGCAACCTGCCACGCGCTGCGGTCAGTCTGGCCAAGGACTGGCGCACCGATAAAATCCTGCGCCGCCTGGAAGCGCTGCTGATAGTTGCCGACAGCGAGAATACTCTGGTGATCTCCGGCGCCGGTGATGTTATTGAACCGGATGACGGCATCACTGCAATCGGCTCCGGCGGCAGCTACGCCCTGGCGGCCGGCCGCGCCCTGCTGGCAGACACTGATCTGGCCCCGGCTGAGATTGTTGAAAAGGCCCTGCATATTGCGGCCGATATCTGCATCTACACCAATGACCATATCGCCGTTGAGGAACTGTCGTGACCAACTTTACTCCGCGTGAAATCGTCTCGGAACTCGATCGTTACATCGTCGGCCAGCAACAGGCCAAACGGGCGGTGGCGATTGCCTTGCGCAACCGCTGGCGGCGGCAGCAGGTTCCGGAAGAACTGCGGGAAGAGATTGCCCCGAAAAATATCATTATGATCGGTCCGACCGGGGTCGGCAAGACCGAGATTGCCCGCCGTCTGGCCAGGCTGGCCCAGGCCCCTTTCATCAAGGTCGAAGCGAGCAAGTTCACCGAAGTCGGCTATGTCGGACGCGACGTCGAAAGCATGGTCCGTGACCTGCTCGAACTGGCGATCATCATGGTGCGTGAAGAAGAAGCAAAATCGCTGCGCATCAAGGCTGAGGCCCAGGCCGAAGAACGTCTGCTCGACCTCCTGTTGCCCGGTGAAGCGGACCGCTCTCCCGACAAACAGGACCAGCACCAGGCAACCCGCGACAAGTTGCGTAAACTGCTGCGTCTCGGAGAACTGGACGAACGCTTTGTCGAACTGGAAACCGAAACCACCCAGATGCCGGCCATGAATATTCTGACACCGCAGGGCGGCGAAGATCTGGGCATCAACTTTCAGGAGATGTTCGGTAACCTTTTCCCTAAAAAGACCAGCAGCAAACGTCTGCTGGTCCGCGATGCCCGGGAACAGCTGATTGAAATTGAGGCCGAAAAACTGGTCGACATGGAGAAAGTGCTGAGTCTCGCCAAGGAACGCACCGAGCAGAACGGCATCATCTTTATCGACGAAATTGACAAGGTCGCCAGTCGTGAAGGGATGCACGGGCCTGAAATATCGCGCGAAGGGGTCCAACGCGACATTCTGCCGATCGTTGAAGGCAGCACGATCAACACCAAGCATGGTCCGGTCAAGACCGATCATGTGTTGTTTATCGCCGCCGGGGCTTTTCATGTCAGCAAACCCAGCGACCTGATCCACGAACTCCAGGGGCGCTTTCCGATTCGCGTCGAACTGGAGAGTCTGGGCGAAGAGGAATTTATCCGCATCCTGACCGAACCGAAAAATGCGCTGGTGCGTCAATACACCGAGCTGATGAAGACGG
>JAJRWF010000161.1 GCA_024276905.1 Deltaproteobacteria bacterium | reverse complement strand
TCTAACGCGACACAAAACTTTTTTCAGGGGGGATAAGTCATATGATCAATGCCATTCACAAACATGACGGCCTGCCAGGCTCTTTAGCCAAAAAGGAATCCCCCAAAGAAATTATCTCTATCTGCAGCTGTTGCCAGAAAATTCACGTCGATAAAAAATCCTGGCAGCAACGCGATCTGCGCCTGAGTGAAAAAGCCAATACCCTGTTCAGTCATGGCCTGTGCCCCGACTGCTACGAAGAACAAAGAATTGAATTTTTAAAATTCAGAGCAAGACCGACCTTCGAACAACCGAAAGACGTGAAAACATCCCCGATAATCTGGACTTAATCGCCCCTTCAAAAAACATCAACAGCTCATTGCATTGATTTCCCTGACCAGACAGGACGATCTGGAAAGCGGGAACAGACGTCCATCACCGTATGGCGCAAACAGTGGTTGACCTCGCCTTGTTTCGCACTGTTGCTGCCCGACAGCCACCAGAGGGTCCAGTATCTAACACGTTACATTGGCTGCATGACCTTGGTGACAAAGGGGGATAGGATGGCCCGCACCAGCGCGCTGTAGTTCAATTGGAAAACCACTTCAGCTCCGACAGCGAGGTCGGTGTTGTCAGATTCCAGAATGAGGTGATCACTGCTGCTTCCCATGATGTTTATTCCGGTCGGTGGCTGCAGGCCATCCGGATCAGCATCGATCCTTCCGAGCGCAAGGATAGCTTGAGTGACCTGGCCCCGGTCGGTAACGACAGCTGTTTCTCCAAACGCATTTTGGGCAATTCGGCCTGATGGCAAACTGGGCTTGCGTTTCACTTCGATGACTTCGGCTACCAGCCTGATGGCATCGGTGTATAAGCCGTCGAGTGGTTGCCGCTGGAGGGTTTCGCAGCCGAGCAGGATAGCCTCGCCCAGGCGCAGATCGTTGATCCGGCCAAGCGTTTCACCTCTGAATGCCCATTGCAGGTTGGCCGAATTGCCACCCGAGACAATCTCGACCCGGACATCGAAGGTTGTCTCGATCTGCTCCACCAGTTCGGTCAGCATGGCCATGTTTAGAGCATCAGGGGCGACCCCACTGCGACACGCGAGATTGGTACCGATCCCCTTGAAATCGATATGCGGCAGCCTGAGCGTCTCTTCGACAACGTTCAGCAGGTCCTCGGGCATGATCCCTTCGCGCAGGTCTCCCAGTTCGACCATAAGCAGGACCCCGTGGCGACATCCGGCCTGCTGGGCTGCAAGCGAAAGTCTTCTTATCACCTCGATTTCCGTGTTACAGCTGAGGTTGGCATATTGGACGACCCGCTGCGCCTGACTCAGCATCGGCGAACGGATCAGAGTCATTGGCGCCGCTATCTGCCCACGCCGCATCGCCTCTATATTTTCGATGCGCGAATCACCTAAGGCCTTAACTCCCGCCCGCAGCAGCGTGGTCGCAATCTCCGGGGAACCAAGGGCGGCCTTGGTCACCCCGGTCACCGCGATGCCGCACTTGCCCAGGCGTTCAACCAGAATCCGGGCGTTATGGCCGATTTTGTCGAGGTCGATCTCCAGCCTCGGTGCGGCCATCATGCGTTAGCGGCCCGTCTCCCCTTAAGAGTCGGAAAGGCAGCAAGCACCATTTCCACCAGCCGCTCAGTCGGCCGGGTCAGCGCATCGGTCACCGGAATACCGAGTTCCTGTTCATACTGGGTGATGGCCGAGCTGACCTCAAGGTCGCTCATCTGCTCATGGTTGAGCGTCAGGCCGATGATTTTGGTCTCTGCAAAGGTCTCGATAAGATTGATTTCACTGGCCGGTGTCGGCATCGGCATTTTGTCAAAGTCACAACGCTTACCTCGTCGGGGCGCATGCTGCAGGACAACGCCATTGGGGCAACAGCCGCGGAGGATAAAGGACGTAGAGGAAAAAGCCGGGTGACTCAGTGCCCCTTGCCCCTCGACAACGATGACAGCGGGACTCTCGATTTCAAAAGCCTTGACGACCGTTGCTTCCAGCTCACCGGCGCAGAATTGTGATGGCACCGCATCAAGCGCAACGCCGTAGCGTGCCCCCTGGATCAGGCCGGTTTGGCCGGTACCGATCATCAGGGTTTTGATACCCACATCATTGAGGGCACTGGTTAATATATTGGCCGTGGTGCGCTTGCCGATAGCGCAGTCGGTGCCCAGTACAGCGATAACCGGGCAGGTGACCTCGGCAATCCGACCGCTGAACAGGTGCAAATCTTTCTTGTCACGGGGTCTGCGGACATCAATAATTTCCACGTTACTGGCGAGACACGCGGCGGCAAAAACCGGGTCATCATTCAGGAACTCATGCAGGCCATTGACGATATTCATTCCGTGACTGATCGCCTCAAGCACCAGACCCCGCTCGTGCTTCGAGAGCATACCGCTCGATGGAGCCATGCCGAAAATAAAGAAATCGGGAACGGCTCCGGCCTGTGCCAGTGCATCAGCAAGATTACGACAGATGGGAATCGCGTTCGGCTTGTTATCCAGGACCATACCGGTGTCGAGGCCCGCTTTTTCACTGTCGATAACGGAGAGAATTTTATATTTCTCTGAGCGTCTGATCAGACCATTGGCGGTTTTGCCGTCAATGTCACCAAAATTCGCTTCACAATAGACAATTGCTGTGGCGGCTCGATTTTCATCTCCCGTGGAAGGAAACGACACAGACCTTAGGGCATCATTTTTGGCAACGGACTTGAGGTTGGTTTCTGGCGCGGTCGAAGATACGACAGGCGGGACTATTAACATGGCTACTCCTTTGAGTACAAAAGTCTCAGAGGAGGCGACGGGATCGTGCCGACCAGTATTGGCCGATTGTCAACGAGTAGTCCCAACTAAGGTTGGATGCTGTGGAAATAAATTCCCACTGGGCGAGCTTAAGTTGTAACTCTAACACACTACGGCACAAACTTGTTGTTAAATAACCGAAAAATAGACGTTTGAATAGAATCCATCAAGTCCACCTCGGTATTCCAGGTCTGCTTTGGCACCTTATCGTTGGTGGTATCGAGCGTCGATTTTTTGTAACAACACTGAGCGCAGGGAGTTTGCATGTTTGCAGGCCTGGCCCACAGCGCCACTGAAATTGGGCAGATTATATACGTTGGTTGTCTGGCAGAGTTAAGTTGCGGTGAATTTGAAGCCGACAACGAGATTTTTGATTCAAACCTGAATCCCCACAAAAGGGTTTTACCTTCTAATAATTAACCCAGATCCACCAGCTAAAAAATAAAGAACCTCGTTGATCCCAGTAAAACTGGGGAGATAGAATGCTTGTGCGAACAAGGCAACTATCACCAACGAGGTGAAACAATTATGGCACAAGGTGTTCTTCCATTCCAGTATC
>JAJRWF010000019.1 GCA_024276905.1 Deltaproteobacteria bacterium | reverse complement strand
TTTGAAACAACCGACGAGCATACCCGGGCCGTCCTCTTTGCACACCGTGAGTTTAGGGACATGGACAAGGTTGATCGCATCCGCGCCTGTTATCTCCATGCCTGTTTGCGCTATGTACAGCGCGACTCCATGACCAATACCACCTTGCGAGAACGGTTCGGAATCGAGGATAAGAACAGTTCGATGGCATCAAGGATCATCAGGGATACCATTGAGGCAGGGCTGATACGTTGTCATGACGAAACTGTGGGGAGTAAAGCCCGGAAATATCTACCTTGGTGGGCCTGACAACCCATTCGAATTTGTTTGACCGTTGTTTGACTGAGGACGCTTTCAAACAATCTGGTATTGATGAAATGCTCTTATTTCGATAGGTTACGTGTGGAGACTTGTTTGACTATTGCTTGCCGATCATGTTTTTCAGCCCACTATTGGAGACCGATACATGAGCACAACTTCAAAAAAGACCCTTTCAAAAAAAGGGCAGATTCTGTTGAGATCTCTCCAAAAGTCGGTAGCGCAAAAAAAGCGTCTGGGCCAGTATGCTGTAGTCTGGCAGGAGGGTAAACCGATTGTAACTGGTGAGGATGTGCCGCAAAATAAACCTGACAAGATAAATTAACCGTTGTTATCTACCTGTCCATCATCCTATGGATCAATAGTCCTTTTTTTATGAAAGCACCCACACCATGCTGGTCGATTTTTTTCTCCAACTGAAGCAGGCCAAAGTCCCGGTCAGCATCCGCGAGTACCTGAGTCTGCTCGAAGCCCTTGACCAGCAGGTGGTCTGGGGCAGTACTGAAGACTTCTACTATCTGGCGCGTCTCTGCCTGGTGAAGGATGAGTCCCACTTCGATAAATTTGACCGGGTTTTTGCGCAGTATTTTGACGGCATCACCGACCTTGGTGAAGAGATCGAGGCCCAGATCCCCGAAGAGTGGTTGCGAAAACTCTCCGAGCTGATTCTCTCCGAAGAAGAGAAGGCGCAGATCGAAGCCCTCGGCGGGTTTGAAAAACTGATGGAAACGCTGAAGAAAAGGCTGGCCGAACAGCAGGAGCGCCATCAGGGCGGCAGTAAGTGGATTGGCACCGGCGGCCGTTCTCCCTTCGGTGCCTACGGCTACAACCCTGAAGGAATCAGGATTGGTCAGGAGGAATCCCGTCATCGCCGGGCGGTTAAGGTCTGGGATCGGCGTGAGTTTAAAAACCTCGATGGTTCGGTCGAACTGGGAACGCGCAATATCAAGGTGGCCCTGCGGCGCTTGCGGCACTTCGCCCGCGAAGGGGCCGCGGAAATACTCGACATGCCCGGGACCATCCGCGCCACTGCCAACAATGCCGGTTACCTCGATTTGAAACTGGTCCCGGAATTACACAACAAGATCAAGGTGCTGCTCTTCTTCGATGTCGGCGGCTCGATGGATGATCATATCAAGATCTGTGAAGAGCTTTTCTCTGCCGCCCGGACTGAATTCAAACAGCTTGAATATTTCTACTTTCACAACTTTATCTACGAAAGTGTCTGGCGCGATAACCAGCGTTACCGGGCCGAGCGGGTCGATCTATGGGACCTGATTCACACCTACGGTCCCGACTATAAGCTGATTTTTGTCGGTGATGCGGCCATGAGTCCCTACGAGATCTCAATGGTCGGCGGCAGTGTCGAGCATTATAATGAAGAGGCCGGTTATATCTGGGGCCAACGGCTGCTTGATACCTACAAAAATGCCATCTGGCTCAACCCGACTCCACAGAACTGGTGGCACTACACTCACTCAATCGGCATGGTCCAGCAGATTATGGAGGGGCGGATGTTTCCCCTGACCCTGGAAGGGCTGGAGGAGGGAATTCGCTTGTTGAGTAAAAGCGCCGGCTGATCATTCAACCTGCCAGAAGCTTCTGGTGCCGAACCTTTCCGCCAGTGCCTTCGACTGCTTACGTTTCGCCAGTCGCTTGCGTGCCCTTTCCGGCGCCCCATCAAACAGAAATTTTTCCAGTTCGGTTTCTGGAACAACGGTGGGAACCATCTGTTTTTCACCATTGATATCCAGGGCAACAAAGGTCAGAAAAGAGGTTGCACAAAGAGTCCGTTCCCCACTCAACATCTCTTCGGCGACAATCTTGACGAAAACTTCTACCGAAGTCCGCTTGGTCCAGGTGACAAAGGCTTCCAGGCAGACCGAGTGATCCTTGCGAATCGGGTGGAGAAAATCAACCGAGTCGGTTGAGGCCGTCACCATTGAGGTCCGGGCGTGACGGGTTGCGGCAATCGCAGCGATATCGTCAATATGGGACATCACCTTGCCACCGAACATCGTCCCGTAGTGGTTGGTGTCGGGCGGCAGAACCAGGGCGGTTTTAACCGCTCTCGATTCTTTACAGAACTTGGCTGGCTGAACTTTCATCTTCGGCTCTCCTCTCCACGGCTGTTTCTTCAAAGGAACTGTTCCAGTTTATCAGAGACTGGCTCTGCGGGACGCCGCTCTTCCGTCCCACAAGAAAAGCCCCCGTCCTCATGGAAGCGGGGGCCTGTTCGATTGGCATTTAAATCGACGTTTCTACTTGAGCAGTTGCTTGGCCTTTTTGGCTTCAGGTGACAGGGGAAAGGTCTTGAGCAGCTGTTTCCAGGTGGTTTCAGCATTACTGGTATCACCCAGAGCCGCAAAGGCTTTGCCCTGTTTGAGCAGTGCCGAGGCCGCCTTGGGGTGATCACTGTACTTCTGGATCACTTCCTGAAATTTCAGAATGGCGTTCTCATATTTTTTCTCGCCATAGAACGCTTCACCGATCCAGTAATGTGCATTGACCGCCAGCTCGTGCTGGGGATAATCCTTGAGAAATTCTTTCAGAGCAGCACGACCACCAGCAAAGTCACTGCCGGTTAAAATCTTTTCCAGCGCCTGCTGATAGACCTGCTCTGCACTGGTCTTGACCACAGGTTTTGTTACCGGAGTGACCGGTGCAGGTACCGGAGTTGGCGGCTGAGCGATTTTTCCTTCGGTCTTGGCCAGACGTTCCGCCAGAACGGAAATCTGCATTCCGAGATCGTCACGCACCAGAGCCATATCGGCGGCAGCCTGCTGGTTGGAGCGGCCCAGATCATCGAGTCGACCGTTGATCGACTGGAATTCGACACGCAGGGTATCCAGACTCGACTGCAGCTCGGCAACCTGACGTCCCAGGTTTTCGAGTTGACGCCGGGCCTGACTGCCACCGTCATTGCTGCCCTGTTCGAGTCGGGCAAGATGGCGCTTCATTTCTTCAAGATCATTTTCTACTTTGATCTGCGACTGCGCCGGAGGCAAACAACCGGCCAGCAGCAACAGCAGACAGGCAAAACCGAGTAGCCGCTTCATCTGTTCTCCTTCCTTCTTCCTGAAACCATCCTCGTCTGTACTGTTTCAGATCTAACGAAAAAGGCCGCGCCGGAACCGACGCGACCTTTTTACTGAATCGTTCAAAAACCTCAGTTGAGTTCCTTGAACTCGGCACGACGGTTCTGGGCCCAGGCTTCTTCAGTGCTGGCCATCACCAACGGAATCTCTTCACCATAGCTGATGATACTCATCCGATTCGCCGGAACTCCGAGCGACACCAGGTAGTTTTTGACGGCCAGGGCACGCTTTTCACCCAGCGCCAGATTGTACTCGTCGGAGCCACGCTCATCGCAATGGCCCTCAATCTGGACTCGGGCACCTTTGGCATTCAGATAGGCCGCGTTATTCTTCAGGGTCGCACGGGCCCCGGCAGTCAGCACATACTGATCATACTCAAAGTTAACCCGCATCAAAGAAGAAACCACTTTAGACACTGCGCTGCTGGCCGCGCCGCCCTTATTCTGTTCCGTCACAGGTTGCTCACTGACATCAACAATTTTTTGCTGTTGCATGTCTGTCTGGGGCACCTTGTTTGCTTCATCTTCGGTCGGTTTCTTAGCACAACCGACAGTCAATACCAGAGCCAGTACCAGCAGTACCGACAGTTTCAATACAGCTTTCAATTGCATGATCAGCCACTCCTTTCGCAGATGCGAATGCATGAATTGTCGCTCGCGCGACAAAAGATTCTCCGATAATCCGCCTCATTATACAAAAAGCACAGCGAAAAACAACAGCTGGTGCAGGGAAAGCCTGCTTTTCCCGCCAAGTTAGACAACACCCATGGAGCCGGGTTCGCTTAGCTCTTCAACCCATCTCGTCCCCGCCAAGGGCAAGCGACGCAAGATGCGAGGAACGAGAGAGGTCCGCAGGCTCTGAAGGTCTTGCGGATTCTACTGTAACTAGCTGCTATCCTACATCTTTTAACACTTGGAGATCCGCAAACCTTCGGAGTTACTGCCAGTATCCTGACCAGGCGGGATGGGTATCGTTACCACCGGCAGCCGACAGGCGACGATCACCTGTGCCATCGGCACGCATGACATGGATAGATTTTTCTCCGTCGAGATCGAGCGAATAGACCAGAAAGCGGCCATCCGGACTGAATCTGGGATGTTCCTTGGTCCCGGGACCAAAAGTCAGACGGTGTTCGCTGCTGCCATCGGGGCGTGTTAGAAAAATATCGAACTGCCCTTCGGTGCGACGGGTAAAGGCGATCCAGTCACCGGTCGGACTCCAGTCGGGAGTCGCATTGTATTTTCCGTCGAAGGTCAGACGCTCGACCTTGAGACTGTCGATATCGACAATGAAGATATGCGGATTACCCCGTCGATCCGAAACAAAAGCAATCTTGTCACCATCAGGGCTCCAGCTCGGAGCAACATCAATCCCCCAGTGCTTGGTCAAACGCTTGTGGATGGTGCCATCGGTCCCGATCAGATAAATATCCGAATTGTTGCCTCGCGACAGGGTCACCACCAGTTCCCCTCCATCGGGACGATAACGGCCACCGGTATTCAGCCCTGGACGCTGCGACAGCCGTGCCTCACGGCCGGTGTAGATCTCCTTGCGGTAGAGATCTGGATTGGAATGCTGGTAGGAGGTAAAGGTGATCTCCTTGCGCAGCGGTGAAAAATCGGGGTCGAGTACGATCGAGCGATGGTCGGTCAAACGCACCGGATTGTGCCCATCAACCTCCATCAGGTAGAGTTCCTTATGACCGCTGCGGGTTGAAATATAGGCCAGGCGGCTGTTAAAAGGACCCTTTTTGCCGGTCAGGGCGAGCATGATCTGATCGGCAAAGCTATGGGCAATCCGCCGCTCATCGCCGGGGCGACCGACATAACGTCGTCCGGTCAGCAGACGCTGGGTCACCACATCGTAGAGCCGCGCTTCAACCACCAGGTTTTCGCCCTCAAGGCGATAGCCCCCCTTGACCACCGCATCCACTCCCAGCAGGCGCCACTGGGCAAAATCGACCTGAGTGCTGTGGAGACCGAGCTTTTCGGCATCCGAAAGAAAGGCAGCACGATCTGCCAGTTCGAACAGCCCCGACAGATCAAGATCAGCGATCAACACTTCATCAATTTCGGTTGCGGCATCGGTCGCAGCAGTGCCCATCGGCAGAAAGCGGGTCAGCGCCAGCGGAATAGTCTGTTCACCCGGCGCACTAATCTCGATGCGCACCGCCTGAGCGGGCAGGGGAAGAGACAGGGCGACCAGAAATAAAATACTCAGAAATTTATTCATCGATTTTGCAGATCCTTGAGGTTGAAGACAATTTCGAAGGTCCCTGAAACCGGCAGTTTTTCACCAAGATCACGCGATTTAAGAATTGCACTCCGCAGAGAATTATCAAACTGGGCATTCCCCGATTTTTCGACAAACTCCCAGCTACGCATCTTGCCTTCGGTTGAATAAACCACCGTGATTTCTGCCTGCAGATCCAGGCTCGGCAACTGGTACTGCGACAGGCGCCACTGTTCCTTGATAAATCCCTCGATGTAGCGGATTGTGCTGATACCGATCTCATCCCCCTTGCCATCGGGTTCGCCGACCGGAGCCTGTACGTCTCGCTTGCCTAATTCGGCGCGCTGTGTTGCAAGCGCCGCTTTGATTCTGTCGAGTTTGTTCTGCCGCTCGGCTTTGGCCTGCATTTCGGCCAAGCGTTTCTGCAGGTCCGTCTCGGCAGTTTTGTCCAGTTTAACCTTTTTGACCGGTGGCTTTTTCTTTTTTACCGCGGGCGTTTTCACCGTCTTTTTTTTCTTGAGCGGAATTTTCTTGGCGGCAATCTTCTTTTTGACTTTTTTCTTTTTTTTGACCGCTGCCGCATCAGGGCGGCCGGCACGCGGGTTTTTGACCGGTTTGTTCACCAGATTCACCCGATAGACCGGCACCTTGGGCGTTCTGTGGGTTGCAATCAGCACCCCTGAAAGAATCACAGGTACAATCAGGTGCAGGACAAAGGACAGAAACAGCATCCGCCGCAACCCCGGTTCGAGCAGGCTCTGTAACTGTCGCAGGCGATGTCGGTAATATTCGGACATGCTCTGCGTCTACTCCTCTGGCATACGGGTAACCATCCCCAGGCGTTCGATACCGGCCTTTTTGACCGCCGCCATCACCTCAACCACGCGACCATAGGAAACGGCCTTGTCGGCTTCAAGAAAAACCTCGCGGTTCTCCTTGCCTTTGAGGGCTTGCAGAATAACCGGGGCCAGCTTGCTGATCTTTTTGATCCGGGTTTTTCCGATCAGCAGATTGCCATTCTTCTTGACCGTAATCACCAGCGGTTCAGTTTTGCTCGGCAGACTCGGTGCTTCCTTGACTTCGGGCAGATCGACCGAGACCCCCTGATCAAGCATCGGTGCGGTGACCATGAAGATAATCAGCAGCACCAGCATCACATCGACAAAAGGCGTGACGTTGATCTGCGACATATTGCTGCGACGGCCTGTGCCGGGACGTCCGACTTCCATCGCTTAACTCCGCTCCATCCGCTCGACGATATTGAGAAATTCCTGGCTGAAATTGTCCATCTCGCCGATCAGCTGATTAACTTTATTGAGAAAATGGTTGTAGCCCATAACCGCCGGAATGGCGGCAGCAAGACCGATGGCGGTTGCGACCAGCGCCTCGGAGATTCCCGGTGCGACAACCGCCAGTGAGGCACTGCCGGTCTGGCCGATGCCGTGAAAAGCATCCATAATCCCCCAGACGGTTCCGAACAGGCCGATAAAAGGCGCGGTCGAACCGGTGGTGGCAAGAAAGGTCAGATATTTTTCGAGACGCTGGGTCTCCTGAGTGGTTGCCCGGCGCAGCGCCCGTGAAACATTACCGAGTCCGCCCAGATCGGCCGACAACTCACGTGCCGCTTCGGGGCGGTGCTGCTTTTTGAGTTGCAGCAGCTCATGGTAACCCTCGCGAAACAGGATTGCCAGCGGGGTCTGGGTAAAATCCTTGACCCCCTGCCCGATGACATCAAATCGTTTTTTCTCCCAGAAAAAATCGAGAAAGCGCTCCGATTCACGGATCGCCTGCTGAATCGTTTTGAATTTGTAAAAGATGATGCCCCAGGACACCAGGGAGAAATAGAGGAGAATAAGCAGGACCAGCTTAACAACCGGTCCGGCCTGAAGTACCAGATCCAAAACAGACTCCTTCGGTTTGCTGAATAGTTACCTGAAACCGTACCCTTGGCGACAAATTCAGATCACAGGGAAATAGAAGAAAAAATGGTGGGTCAGATCGAAATTATCTGCCAGCCGTCAGGGCAAGTCAAGTTCCGGCCCGCGACCTGCGTTCCACCTCCGTAGTAAATATTTATCTCCGTATTCACGCTAAACCGGTGAGAACGAGCCAGCATCCTCTTCGGTAAGCACAAAAGCCAAATGCTATCTGACGTGACGGGCGCTCAGGCTGCCAGGAGAGCGCTGCAACAGACGCCGAAGGGAAACAGCATCATCAATATCTTCCCAGCCTGGCAGCTGTTGCCAGTTTATCCGGTGCAGATCGAGCACCCGTTTCGTCTGCGGCATCAGCCCCTCCTGACTCCAGGGCATCTGCTCAAAGAGTTGTGGCTGATGGGTGCTCTCGCCGATCAGCACGTAACCGCCATCATCTGCCGGAGCAATTACCACGTCAGACTGCTGCAAGGCATCAAAGGCCTGCGCGATATGGGTCAGCGGCAGATCGGGACTGTCACTGCCGATCAATACTGCCTGTCGGTAGCCTGCAGCCAGAAAACCCTGCAGGGCATTGGCCATCCGTTCTCCCAGATCGCAGCCCTGTTGCGGTTGACGTGCGAGTTGCGGATAGTTATCAGAAAAATAGTCCTCGCTGCCGGCGTAACAGATCACCAACGTGAAAAACTGCCCGGTAAAGCGTTGGATCGTTTCATCGAGAATCTGCCGATAGAGTTGTGTCGCCTGCTCGAAATCGAGGGGCGGACAAAGTCGGGTTTTGACCTGTCCGACAACCGGAGCCTTGGCAAAAACACCAAGAATTGCTGAGTTATCCACCTTTTCCACAGACTTATCCACAGTTGTCGGCGGGGAGCGTATATTCGAGCTGGGCATAAGCCGAATGATTGTGAATCGATTCGAAATTTTCACACTCGACCCGAAACCAGGTGATCGCCGGGATCGCCTTGAGCCGTTCCGTCACCGCCCGCACCATATCCTCAACAAACATCGGGTTATCGTAGGCTTGCTCGGTCACGGCTTTTTCATCTTCACGCTTGAGCAGCGAGTAGACCGGGGCACTGGCGCAGGCTTCGATCTGCTCGACCAGCTCCTCAAGCCAGATGTGCTCCGTATAGCGCACCTGAACATTAACCAGACTGCGTTGATTATGAGCACCGCGTTCGCTGATCTCTCGCGAGCAGGGACAAAGTGAGGTCACCGGCACACTGACCTCAAGGACAAAATCAAATTCTTCGCCAAGGATACCGGTCATCCGACACTGGTATTCCATCAATCCCCGCGCCCCGGAAATCGGCGCCTGCTTTTCGATGAAGTAGGGAAAATCGAGTTCAAGATAAGCACAGCTGGCTTCAAGGCGCTGTTTCATGGCATCGAGAATCACTTCGATATTCTCGATACTCACGGCACCATGATAAAGATTAAGCACCTCGATAAAGCGGCTCATGTGCGTGCCCTTGAAATGATGGGGCAGATCGACATACATGTTGACCCGCGCGACCGTATGCTGCTCCTGACGGGCACGATCCAGCACCACAATCGGGTAGCGGATATCCTTGACTCCCACCTTGTCGATAGCGATACGTCGTTGGTCGGGGTTTTTCTGCATGTCGGGCATGTTTTTCATCGACTTAATTCCTCAATCTCGCGGCCCGGAATAGCTGGGTTCTGTTTTTCCTGACGTCCGGCACCTGAATCCTGTCGCCTTCAGCCTTAAACGTATGGGACCGGGTCACCGCTGCCGGCAGCGGTAAAACCCTTGAGCCGTAACAGGCAGGAATCGCAACGCCCACAAGCCCGACCGTCATCCGCCGGATCGTAACAACTGTGGGTATAGCGATAGTCGACTCCGAGGGCAAGTCCCTGCGCAATAATTTGCGCCTTGGTCAGGTTGATCAGTGGCGCCTGAATTCTGTAGGGATTCCCTTCAACCCCGGCCCGCGTCGCCAGATCAGCCATCGCCTGAAACGCCGCGATAAATTCCGGGCGACAATCCGGATAGCCGGAATAATCAACCGCATTGACCCCGATATAGATATCCTGGGCCCCGAGCACTTCGGCCCAGCCGAGGGCAAAAGAGAGAAAAATGGTATTTCGAGCCGGGACATAAGTGATTGGTATCTGCGTTTGATCTGCCCCGTCTTTGGGCACCTCAATGTCGCTGGTCAGTGCGCTACCGCCCATCTGCCGCAGATCAATATCAACGACCATATGTTCTTTCGCCCCGACCAGTGGCGCATATTCACGGGCTTTTTCAAGTTCGATCGCATGGCGCTGGCCGTAAGAAAAACTGAGTGCATAGGGCTCGAAGCCGGCGTCACGGGCCAGCGCCATGCAAGTGGTCGAATCGAGCCCACCACTGTAGAGAACAACCGCTTTTTTCATAATCTAACCATCCTTCGTTGAAGATTTCTGGAGCATAGGTCACCACCGGAGCGGGGTCAAGAAGGAAGCGGCGCGTTCGATGGTTGCCCGTCGGCAGCCCCACATGCTATAAGTGCCTGTTTCAGGATTACTTTTTAGCTGAATCTCCATGTTCGCGACAACCTCAAACCAGAACCCGGATCAATCAATGTCGACCCGAAAACGAATATTCAGGTATATCCTGCTGGCCTGCGCCGGTCTCGGCCTGAGCGGACTGCTCGGTCTGGGTATCGCATATTTCTACGTAGCCAGCTCTCTGCCACGGGTCGAAACCCTGTCCGATTACCGGCCACCGCTGATCACCCGTATCTACAGTGATGATGGCACGATCATCGCTGAGTATTCGCGCGAACGGCGAATTCTGGTCCCGATTGACAAGATGCCCTGGCAACTGGTGCAGGCGTTCGTTGCCGCCGAGGATGCCAACTTCTTCAAACACAAGGGCCTTGATCTGTCCTCAATCATGCGGGCTGCGATGAAAAACGTTGCGGCCGGCGGGATCGCCCAGGGCGGCAGCACCATCACTCAGCAGGTCGCCAAGCAGTTGCTGCTGACCTCGGAACGTTACTTCTCACGCAAATTCAAGGAGGCAATCCTCGCCCGGCGGATGGAGAAGGCACTGACCAAAAAAGAGATCCTCTATCTCTATCTCAATCAGATCTATCTCGGTCACCGCGCCTACGGGGTCGAGGCGGCGGCCGAAAACTATTTTGACAAGAATGTTGACCAGCTCTCGCTGGCCGAATGTGCGATCCTCGCCGGACTGCCGCAGGCGCCAAGCCGCTACTCTCCGTACCGGCATTACCAGCGCGCGATTGATCGTCAGCAGTATGTTCTGCAGCGGATGACTGAAGAGGGCTACATTACCCCGGCTGAGGCTGAAACAGCACGTCGCGAACAGGTGATCATCAAGCCACGCCTCAATACCCATCTGAAAGAAACCGCCTACTTCAACGAACAGGTCCGCCGCTACCTTGAAGAACGTTTCGGTACCGAACAGCTCTACACCGGCGGCCTTCAGGTCTATACCAGCATTAATATCCCGATGCAGCAGGCCGCCGAAAGGGCCGTCCGCAACAACCTGCGCAACCATGACAAACGTCAGGGCTATCGTGGCCCTCTGCAGCTGCTCGACGATCAGGCCCAGGATACCTTTCTGGAAGAACAACTGAAATCCCTGAAGGAACAACCACTGAAACCGGGCACGCTGACCAGAGCGCTGGTCATCGATGGCAATCGCGAGCAGATTGTCTGTCTGATCGGTGAGCGCGAGGGGATTATCAAGATCAAGGAGGCGAAATGGGCCGCGCCGTTGTCGGTCGTGTCTGCCGATACTGAGTCGAGCGGCAACGCCGAACGTGGCAAGCCCTCACGCATTCCGATCGGAGCCCTGATCGAGGTTGAGGTTCGGGAAATTCAGGATGAAGGCCCTCTGAAACTGGCACTTGATCAGCACCCCCTGGCGCAGGGTGCCCTGATCGCCAGTGTTGCGGAAACCGGCCAGATCAAGGCGATGGTCGGTGGTTACGATTTTGCTGAAAGCCAGTTCAACCGTGCGATTCAGGCCAAGCGTCTGCCGGGCTCGGCAATCAAGCCGATCATTTATGCAGCGGCTCTCGACAAGGGCTATACCCCGGCATCGGTGATCCTCGATACCCCGCTGATCTATGAGGAACTGGACAACCAGGGCGAACTCAAGGCCTGGAAACCGCGGAACTATGAAGAAAAATTCTACGGCCCGACCTCCTTCCGTCAGGCGCTGGCCCATTCGCGCAATGTGGTCACGATCAAGATTCTGGAGGATATCGGGGTGAACTACGTCGCCGGGTACGGGAAAAAACTCGGGATTAAAACCCCCCTGACCCGTGATCTGACCCTGGCCCTCGGCTCAACCGCAGTGACACCGATCGAGATGCTCAATGCCTACGCGGTTTTTGCCAACGGCGGGGTGCAGGTCTCTCCCAGCTATATCAACAAAATTGTCGACCGAACCGGCCGGATTCTCGAATCGATCGATCCGGCAGATTTTGCTACCGGCATCGATGCCGATCAGCGCATGATCCGTAAGCCACCCCGGCGGGTCATCTCGCCGGAAACCGCCTATCTGATCACCAATATCATGGAGAGTGTGGTCCGCGAGGGAACCGGCTGGCGTGCCAAGGCGCTGGGCCGTCCATCGGCGGGAAAAACCGGCACCACCAACGACCTGAAAGATGCCTGGTATATCGGCTACATTCCTCAACTGGCGTGTGTTTCCTGGGTTGGGTACGATCAGGAGCGCCCACTTGGGCGCAGTGAAACCGGCTCACGCGCGGCAGCACCGGCCTGGGTTGCTTTTATGAAAGAAGCGATCAAACAATATCCGGCCAAAGACTTCAGCGTTCCAGATGACATCGAGTTTTACCCGATCGAAGAGAAAAGCGGCAAGCTGCTGGCCGATGATGATCCCGAGGCACGGATTGAAGCCTTTGCTCCCGGAACAGCTCCGACCGAATTTGCCAGCGCAGAAGAAGCGCCCAGGGCGCGGGATTTCTTTCGCCTCGATCAGGAAGATCCGCTCTGATCAGACCCAGCAACGAAACTGAACTTCGGCAATCAGTTTACTCGTTTTCTTCTTCTCGCCGGGACATGTTGTTTTTGAACATGATATTCAGGACGTCTTCGATCTGCCCCGGAGTCATCCAACCGTGATCAAAACAGATCGCACCAAGAACCCGGTGAGGACGATCAGCGAGATTGTCACTCACCTGATCCCACAACGCCTGCTGCAATTGATCGGCACTCAGAAACCCATTTTCTACTGCAATCTTGCCAAAACGTGAACAATATTTTTCAAGCTCTGTCATCCTGATCCCCTTGGTTTCGGTTTGCTTGCTGCGTCCTTTATAGAAATTTTTCCGGGAAATCGGTAAAAAAACCCTCTACTCCCAAAGCAGAAAGCCTCTCTGCGTCATCGGTCCGGTTGACAGTCCAGGCAAACAACTTACTGCCCGTCTGCTGGATCTGTCTGACAACAGCCTCCGTAACCAGCAACCTGTGCAGATGAACCGACCAAGGAGCAAACTGTTTCAATTGTTGCTCAAAATCCAGCGGAAGTTGTTCGTAAACCGGGGCACGCCTGACCTGCGGCATCAGCGTCTGAAAATAACGCAATTCTTCCATCTTCAGTGAAGAGATCAGAAGATCTTCAGGCTCCAGTTTTGTATCGACAAAAAGCCTTGTCAATAATGCCGCTGTTGCGACAGCGGTCCCGGCCCCCTTAAGTTCAATATTCACCTCAGCTTTTCCGAGAGCGAGGTCAAGAACCTCCTGCAGTAACGGAATTTTCTCCCCCGCTCCGGCGTCAAGACGGCGAAGGGAGTCCAATGAAGATGCGGCCAATGGCCCTGAACCATCTGTCGTGCGCTCCAAATCATCGTCATGGAAAACCACCAGTTCATTTTCAATCAGCTGCACATCAAGTTCCAGCCAGTTTGCTCCGACTTCGAGAGCCGTGCGAAATGCCAACAAGGTATTCTCAGGGCAGGTTCCACTGGCACCACGGTGGGCAATAACAACGGGGTGGGACACAAAAGCTCTCCTCGGCAAAAAAGGTGTCTCAACTATACCTGCTATTTCGACAAAGAAAAGTCTCTTCACCCCGGACGCGGCTGAGTTTTATTGGACGTTTCTCGACCGCAAAAGGTTTTACTGGTTCCTGCGGTTCAAAACCGCTAAGGTGCTTTCGTTTACTCTGACCAAACAGGAGTCCCGTTTGTCTCAACCCAGATCCACAGCCACCTTAAGCCTGCTGCTGGCCATGCTGCTCTGGGCCAGTTCGTTTGTTGCCCTGAAGATCGCTTTTACCGGCTACCATCCGATGCAGGTCATCTTCGGACGCATGCTGGTCGCCAGTCTCTGTTTTTTACCCTTTCTCCCCGGTTTCTTTCGTATCAAGTGGCGGCGGCAGGATCTGCGCTACCTGCTGCTGATGGCAATCTTCGAGCCCTGCCTCTATTTTATTTTTGAAGCCAAAGCGCTGGAAAACACCAGTGCCTCGCAGGCCGGGATGATTACCGCGATCCTGCCGCTGCTGGTTGCGGTCGCTGCCTGGGCACTGCTCAAGGAACGAATCAGCCGTCTGACCCTGATCGGGTTTTTTATCGCGATCTGTGGGGCCATTCTCCTCAGCCTGGCGGCAGAAGCGACCAGCAGCTCTCCGGCGCCCTTGCTCGGTAACCTTTTTGAACTGGCCGCGATGATCTGTGCCACCGGGTACACCATCTGCCTCAAACACCTCAGCGGACGCTATTCACCACTCTTTCTGACGGCAGTACAGGCGTTTATCGGCAGCATTTTTTTCGCGTTTTTTCTCCTTCCCGCCGACGTCGGTTTACCCGAGCACTGGATTACCGGGCCGGGCCTTGCAGTAATCTACCTCGGAACCTTTATTACCCTTGGTGCTTATGGACTCTATAATTTCGGCGTCAGTCGTATTCCCGCCAGTCAGGCCGCGGCATTTGTTAACCTGATCCCGGTTTTCAGTGTTATCCTCGGTTCTGTGCTGCTGGCGGAGCGCCTGACAAACTGGCAATGGCTGGCAGTCATTATTGTTTTTTCGGGTGTATTTTTGAGTCGTCAGGGTGGGAAAAAACTGCTGAATTGAAACGGAACAACAAAGGAGAGGCGGGATGGAGATCAACCTGCAACCGATCGGTATAATCCGCTCACCGTTCAAAGAAAAATTTGCGGTCCCGCGACAACCTGGTCTGGTCACCATTATCGAAGCCGAACTGGAACTGCTGCCTTTCTGTAATCAACGGGAGGCCCTGCGCGGTCTCGAAGATTTCAGCCATATCTGGCTGATTTTTCTCTTTCACCAGAATCTCGACCGCCCCTGGCATCCGACTGTACGTCCGCCACGTCTCGGCGGCAATCAACGAGTCGGAGTTTTTGCCAGCCGTTCTCCTTTTCGGCCCAACCCGCTGGGGCTCTCTGCGGTCGAACTGCTTGGTACCGAATGGAAAACATCCGGTTCAGTGCTGCGTCTGCGCGGAACCGACCTGGTCGATGGGACACCGATTCTCGACATCAAACCCTATCTTCCCTACACCGACTCCCTGCCTCAGGCAACAGGGGCCTTTGCTCTTCATCGTCCCGCGACTATCGCCGTGAATTTTAGCCCCCAGGCAGAACAACAGCTGGAAGAACTCCGCGAGAACTATCCGCACCTGCAGCGAACAATTCACTAACTGCTGGCGCAGGATCCGCGTCCCGCCTATCGTGGGAAAAAGACCGATGAAAAGTGTTACGGTGTCAGACTCTACGATTTGAACCTGAGGTGGCAGATGGACGGAGAGACGGCACTGGTTCTTTCCATCTCTCCGCTATTGAAGGCCGACAAGTCTACAGGGTAAATATCAGCTGCAGTCGGAACGCCAGAGACAATGAGACTGTCCACAGTGGTCTGAGGTATTTGTCGCATAGCACTGGGGATTGCCTTCCTGAGACTGCAGACAATGTATCAACTCTGCCTTGCGCATCCGTCCCGGGACAATCCCGCGATCCCTTGCCAACTGTTTGATCTCGGTCAGATTCATCTGCTCTCTCCTTTACCCGAACCGTCTATATCCTTTCTCGACTCGATAACTCTGGACCGTCAGAATCAAACCAGCCGACCCAGTACGTAGTTGAGTATACCGCCGCTTTGGTAATAGGCAACTTCATCCTCGGTATCGATCCGACAGAGCAGTTTCAACTCAATCTTTCCCCCTCCGGGGCGTTCGATCACCAACGGCAGTTCCATCTTCGGCTGCAGTCGGCCACCATAGGGCAGACTGATAAGCTCTTCGCCATTCAGTCCGAGAGTTTCGCTGTTCGCTCCATCCACGAACTGCAGTGGTAGAATCCCCATCCCCACCAGGTTGGAACGATGGATTCTCTCGTAGCTTTCGGCGATCACCGCTTTTATCCCCAGCAGTAAAGTCCCCTTGGCGGCCCAGTCACGACTGGAACCGGTGCCGTATTCGCGACCGGCAATCACCACCAGCGGTTGTTGTTCTGCCGCATATCCGGCGGCGGCATCAAAAATCGACACCGCTTCTCCAGCAGGCAGCTGGCGAGTAAATCCTCCTTCAAGCTCGGGAACCATTTTGTTGCGTAACCGGATATTGGCGAAAGTCCCGCGCACCATCACCTCATGATTTCCACGTCGCGACCCATAGGAATTGAAATCGACCTCGGCAATACCCTGCTCCTGCAGATAGCGCCCGGCCGGACTCTCGGCCTTGATGGCCCCGGCCGGTGAAATATGATCAGTGGTAATGGAATTGCCGAGCAATGCCAGAATCCGCGCATTCTTGAAGCCGCTGAATTCCGCTATCCGTTTCGGCACCGCAAAGAATGACGGCTGGCGAATATAGGTCGAGTTTTCATCCCAGTTATAGGTCTGTCCTTCGGGAACGGGTAATTGTTGCCACTGGGAATCGCCATCGAAAACCGCAGCATATTCCTGACGGAACATCTGGACATCAACCAGCTGCACCTTCGCGGCAACCTCGGAATTCGTCGGCCAGAGATCACGCAGGTAAACTGCTTGTCCGTCGGTGCCGGTACCGAGCGGCTCGCTGCTGAGATCGATACGGGTGGTCCCGGCCAGTGCGTAAGCAACAATCAACGGCGGTGAAGCTAACCAGTTTGCCTTGACCTGTTGGTGAATCCGGCCTTCGAAATTGCGATTACCCGACAGCACTGAAGAAACCCACAGGTCATTTTCACTGATCGCATCAGCAATCGGCCCTTTCAGTGGTCCCGAATTACCGATACAGGTGGTGCAGCCATAACCGACAACCTGAAAACCGAGCGCATCCAGAGCCGGTTGCAGACCGGCCGCAGCCAGGTAGTCGGTGACAACCTTCGATCCGGGAGCCAGCGAGGTCTTGACCCAGGGCTTGGTGGTCAGTCCCAGAGCCTGAGCTTTTTGTGCCAGCAATCCGGCCGCCATCATCACCGCCGGGTTTGAGGTGTTGGTACAACTGGTGATGGCAGCGATCACCACATCACCACTGTTCAGCGTAAAATCTTCCCCCTTAACCTTCACCTGCTGGTTCAATTTGTCGGCCGGAACGAACTCTTCCAGAGCCTGTTTCAGCTCCGGCATGACAACCCGGTCCTGTGGTCGTTTCGGTCCGGCGAGACTCGGTTTGATCTCGGCCAGATCAAGCGTGAGCAGGACGCTGAACTGTGGCTCTATCTCATGCGCATCGCGCCACAGGCCCTGCTCCCTGCAGTAGGCTTCAACCAGCGCAATCTGCTGCGGCTCACGTCCGGTCAGTTGCAGATATTCCAGCGCGATTTCGTCGATCGGGAAAAAACCACAGGTCGCACCATATTCCGGCGCCATATTGGCGATCGTTGCTCGATCCGCCAGCGGCAACTGATCAAGACCCGGTCCGAAAAATTCGACAAATTTTCCGACTACCCCCTGGGCGCGCAACTGTTCGGTGACGGTCAGAACCAGATCGGTGGCGGTAATACCTTCACCCAAGGTTCCTACAAGTCGAAATCCGACCACTTCGGGAATCAACATTGAAATCGGCTGGCCGAGCATCGCGGCTTCGGCTTCGATACCGCCAACCCCCCAACCGAGGACACCGAGACCGTTGATCATGGTGGTGTGACTGTCGGTTCCGACCAGGGTATCGGGATAGGCCAGAGTTTCACCATCCTGCTGACTGGTCCAGACGGCCTGAGCCAGATATTCAAGGTTCACCTGATGACAGATGCCGGTTCCCGGTGGAACAACCCGAAAATTGTCGAACGACTTCTGCCCCCAACGTAAAAACGCATAGCGCTCGCGATTGCGCTGCATTTCAACCTCAACATTGACGCGAAAGGCATCGGCACTGCCGTAGCGATCAACCATCACCGAGTGGTCGATAACCAGATCGACCGGGATCTGCGGATTGATTCGTGCCGGATCACCACCGGCCTCAACCACCGCATCACGCATCGCGGCCAGATCGACGATCGCCGGAACACCGGTAAAATCCTGCATCAGCACCCGAGCCGGTCGAAAAGCGATCTCTTCTCCAACGCGCCAGTTAAGGATAGCGTCAAGTTGTTGCTTGACTGCATCACTGCCATCCTGATTGCGCAACAGGTTTTCAAGTAGAATACGAATCGTCTTCGGCAGTCTGTCCAGGCTGACACCCTGATCAGCAGCAAGCTGTTTGATGCTGCAATACTGATACTTTTTATTTTCAACATTCAGCGTTTTGTGACAAATACCGTTATTTCTATGCATAAAAACCCCCTTGAGGTTAAGTTTGGCTGTGTTCTCCTTCCAGTGTACCCTTTATTCCTGTTGCGTGCCCGAAATCGCCGTTACTGATTGAGCTTCACTTCTCAACGGCCTGACGTGCAAAGGCTGTCATATATTTTAGTGCCTCTTCGATTGAACTGCGCCACAGCTGCCAGTTATGATCTCCATCAACGACACGCAGCTCGACTCTTTGCGGCTGATATTCAAAAAGAAGCTGGAATAAACGTGATGCATGCCAGGTGATCGCAAAACGGTCATGATCTCCACTGCTGATGTACAAGGGAACAACCATTTTTTTCGCCTTGTAGCTTTTCCAGTTGGTCGGATAATTCAAGCGTTCCCAGGTCGCCTGGTCATACCTGCCATCTTTCTGAAACTGAGCGACACGGTACGCCGCGGAACCCAACGGCGGTCTCGGCACATAGACTGCTGGACTCAGCGCTGCAGCTGCAACAAAAAGCTCCGGGTATTTGAAAACAGCATTGACCGTGCCGTAGCCTCCGGCTGAAATCCCCGCAATCATTCGACCCTTGCGTCCAGCAAGGCTGTGAAATGTCTTGTCGATATGAGGAATAAGTTCTTTGATCAAGACTCTTTCTGCAGGTTCCTGGTTACCATCCACCCACCAGGACGTTCCGTGACCGGGCATAACGACAAGCAAGGGCGAGATCTGCCCCGTTCTGATCAGCCGATCCACGGTTTCCTTAATGCGGCCCCTGCGGCTCCAGTCTGTTTCGTTCCCACCATTGCCATGTAACAGATAAAGAACCGGATAATGGAACGAGCCACTCTCATAACCATCTGGCAGGTAGAGGGTATAGGGATAGTCCGCAGCCAACAGCTGCGACGGCATTGTGCGCGTGATAATTTTACTGGCAGCACCAGAGGATGACGGGAGGAGAAAAATGACAACCAGGCAGACCGCCTGAAGAACCATGTAAAGTCTGTTGCAGGGGAATTTACTCATAACTCTTCCCATCGATGCCCGTCCGCTCAATCAGTGACTTTTATCGACCCCGATCCGCGGGCAAAGATCGACAACCGGACAGTTGCTGCAGTAAGGTAGCGGGGCCTTACAACAGGCGCGGCCATGTTCGATCAGGGTATGTCCGCATTGGGTCCAACGGGCCGGAGGCAGTAGAACACAGAGTTCTGCTTCGATTTTTTCCGGAGCACTTTTCTGTGTCCAGCCAAAACGTCGACTTAACCGCATAACATGAGTATCAACCACCATGCCCGGAATGTTGAAAATATTGCCGAGGACCACGTTGGCGGTCTTGCGCCCGACTCCCGGCAATGCGATCAGATCCTTGAGTTGAGCCGGAACCTGACCGGAATGTTGCCCCAGCAGCCTCTGCGCACAACCAATCAGGTGTCTGGCCTTGTTACGATAAAAGCCGGTTGAGCGAATCAACTCCTCAACCTCTTCCAGACTGGCCTCCGCCATTCTCTCGACCGTCGGCAGTTGTTGAAAAAGGGCTCTTGTCACCAGATTAACCCGTTTGTCCGTACATTGAGCCGAAAGAATGGTTGCAACCAGCAACTGCCAGGCAGAAGTATAGTGCAGAGCACATACCGCATCAGGATAGATCTGCTCGAGTCGATCAAGCAGTGTTTCTGCCTCGCCCGGAGTTGGCATTTAAAACTCTCCATTCAGAACTTCGTGACGGGTCTGGACAGGTTGTCCACAGGTTTCACAGCTTATCCACAGGCGGCTATCCAGCGACGGGCCGCATCTGCGGTTTGGCAACTTCGGGTATTTTCAGATATTCCCGTGTGTCGGTCAATTCGAGAGTGGTGAGTATCGGCAGCTGGCGCGAAGCCCTGCGTGTCTCCGGGGTCGCGATCACCTGTCCGGCCAGTGAATGAATCGGTCCACGCAGATAAACACGATCACGTGGCCAGAGCGGAAATTCTGCCGGATAATTGGCCCCCCACCTCGGGTGCTGCACCGGTTTAAGTCGGCGCCGCAGCAACCACTGACCACCTCCCCAGAGAGGAAAGCTGAAATCGCCACTGACCAAGGTTGCACAGGGCAGACTGGCGCCCAGCAAATCCTCGGCAAAAAGACGTGCAAGCTGTTGCCCGCGCGATGCCGGATCAAAAACCAGCTGCACAGTGAACAGGTGAAGTCTTTTACCCGCCAGGTCGAGATCGGCACGCAGACAATCGCCCGCACCACCAAGCTGGCAGGCCTGCAGACCACTGAGAGGATGACAGCTTAAAAAACCACAGCAGCCCTGAGCTCCAAATGCTTGTAAACCGGTTTCTTTACTCAACGTTTCGAGCAATCCCGCGGTCAGATATTGCAGGCAGACCAGTTCGGGGCGTTGTGACCTGATAATCTGCGCTGTCGCAGCAGCATCCGCTGTGCCATTCAACGCGTAGGTCATAACCCGCAGGATCGACATTTTTTCTCCTCGGCCGCTGGGTTGCCATCCCGACACTGCAGGCGGCAACCCGCAGTGTCGCTGTTGATTATAGAAGGGGAGAAGCGAAAGTACAACGATGCAAAAAAGCAGGACCCGATGTCAGACCCTGCTTCTTTATTCTGGATTAAATCTGGCTTGCGGTTACTTGATTCTCCTGACGCTTTCTATCACCACCAACGGATCGGGAAGATTCTGAAACAACATGTTTTTGCGCACCGTCCGGCTCTGACCGATTTTGTCGACCACATCCATCCCCGCGACAACCTTGCCGAAAACAGCATAGCCGTAGGTCCGGGCAGTCGTTCCGCGATTATTTAGAAAGTCATTATCGATCAGATTGATAAAAAACTGGCTGGTGCCACTGTCAATCACCGAGGTCCGGGCCATGGCAAGCGTCCCGCGGTCGTTGGCGAGCCCATTGGTCGCTTCATTTTTGATCGGATCGGCGGTCAGTTTGCGTTTGAGATTCTGATCGAAACCTCCCCCCTGGATCATGAACTTGTCGATCACGCGGTGAAAGACCGTACCGTCAAAAAAACCACTGTCTACATACTGTAGAAAATTCTCGACACTGAGCGGCGCTTTTTCACTGTAAAGTTCAATTTTGATTGTTCCGGCAGATGTTTTCATTTCCACCAGATCTGCGGCCAGAGCAGAAACTGTCATGCAAGCCAGCAACATCAGGGTCAACAGAACTTTTTTCACGAGCATCTCCTTTTTGATATATCTGCTAAACGGCTTCAGGTCGCAGGTCACGTAACATCAAATCCGTGACCGCCTGTCGCGGGTTCTTATTTTCATAAAGGATCAAATACATCTGTTCGATAATCGGAGCATCAACTCCAAGCCTCTGAGATAACTGGTATGCGGAAAGACTGGTCTTGACTCCTTCGGCGACCATCTGCATTCCAGACATGATTTCGTTCAGAGTCTTTCCCTTGCCGAGTTCAAGTCCGACACTACGATTGCGCGACAAATCACCGGTACAGGTCAGAACCAGATCACCCATTCCACTCAAACCGGCAAAGGTCGGTGCGGCTCCGCCCAGGGCAATTCCCAGCCGCGTCATTTCAGCCAGACCGCGGGTAATCAGTGCCGCCCTGGAATTATAACCAAAACCGAGACCGTCCGAAACACCGGCCGCCAGAGCGATAACATTTTTCATCGCCCCCCCCAGCTCAACCCCGATAATGTCATCGTGGGTATAAACGCGAAAATAATCCGTAGTAAAAATCTGCTGGATATCTTCTGCAATCTTAAAATCTTTTGCCGCAGCAACCACAGCCGTTGGAATTCGCTCTGCCACCTCGCGCGCAAAAGAAGGTCAGGAGAGAAACCCGACTCTTGTGCGCAGCGCTGTCGGCAGCAGGTCTTCGATCAGCTCCGACATCAACATCAGGCTGTCGTTCTCGATTCCCTTGGCCGCCGAAACCAGCAAGGTTCCAGGTTCAAGCTGGTCAACCAGCCCGTTCAGCACCGGGCGCATCACCTGTGACGGACAGACCAGCAGAACCATTTCGGCGTCAGAGACAGCCTCACCCAGATCGGCGGTAAAATTCAGCCCGGCCGCCAGCTTGTGTCCCGGCAGATAGAGGTCATTTTCGCGCTGGTTCCGCATACGCTGCACCAGGTCCGCTTCGTAGGCCCAGAGTGTCGTCTTATGTCCCTTGTCTGCCAACAGATGCGCCAGGGTTGTGCCCCAGCTTCCTGCTCCGATAACTGTACATTTACTAAAAGAGGTCTGATTCATTACAGCACCTTTTTTTTACGCGCCATGCGCTCTTTGAGCCGCAGAATTTTCTGTTTGAGCAAGTCCTGTCGCGGATAGGCCGTTAATGCTGAATACGCCCGCAAGGCTTCTTTAAGGCGTTCGTCCTCTTCCAGCATTTCTGCAAGGCGAAAACGTGCCTCTTGCGCCAGTGTATTTTGCGGATAGTTGTTGATCACCCGCTCAAAGCTTGTTCGGGCTTTCTTGCGTTGATCATTCAACAACAGGGCATCCGCCAACCGATAACTGACCAGCGCACTTAATGCACTCTGTGGATAGCTGCCCAGCAGGGTCTCAAACTCTATCGCAGCCTGCGACCAGTTTTCCTGTCGTACGTAACAATCGCCGATCTCATACAGGTAGCGATCCGCGGTTTGTTTTGTCTGCTCGAGCAGACGCTGATAGATCGGGATCGCCTGATCGCAGTCGCCCAACCGGTATTTGGTCAGCTCTGCTGCCTGTTGTTGTGCCCGGTCAACAAAAACACTCTGGGGATAATTTTTTTCAAGGCGCAGATAAGAGAGCAGGGCACGCTGATCCTCTCCAAGGTCATGTTGCAGAATCCGTCCACTGCGATAGAGGGCGTTGGCGGCCTCTGCACTTGTTGCGTAGTTCTCGAATAACTGTTGGTATCTGTTCAGGGCCTTACCGAGCGCATTCTGTTGTTCCAGACGAATGCCCTGCTGCAGTAAAACAGCAGGGCGACGTTCAGTCCACAACAGATATCCGCCACCGGCCAGCAGACTGATCAGCAACAGACCACTGACCAGAACCGATCGCCGGGTGTTATTCCTCTTCGCCCTCAGTTCCTTCTGCAGTGTCTTCTTCAGCTTCTGCGGGCTCATTGTCCGACTCTTTCTCCGCCAGCTTGGCAACCGAAACAATCCGCTCACCGGTCTCAAGAACCATCATGCGTACGCCCTGGGTATTGCGGCCTATGGTTGAGATATTTCCAACCCGGGTGCGCAAAACCTTGCCGCCGTCGGTGATAAACATCAGGTCCGAATCTTCATCAACCAGCTTGATATCAACCACCTGACCATTGCGCTCCGTGGTTTTAATGGTGATGATTCCTTTGCCGCCACGGCTCTGGATCCGGTATTCATCAAGCGCAGTGCGCTTGCCATAGCCGTTTTCGGTAATTGTCACCAGGGTCGCTGCGGTATTATCGTTGACCACCTGCATACCGATAACCAGATCATCCTTCTCAAGGGTCATGCCCTTAACGCCACGTCCGACCCGGCCGATAGCACGCACATCCTTTTCTGGGAACCTGATCGACTTGCCGCCGCGAGTCGCCAGCAGAACATCCATACTGCCATCGGTCAGACGGGTCGAAATCAGCGAATCACCATCATCAACATTGAGCGCGATAATGCCGCCGGCTCGCGGTCTGGAGTAGGCCATGAGCTCGGTCTTTTTAACCACCCCGTTGCGCGTTGCCATGACAATATAGTTATCTTCGGAAAATTCCTTGACCGGCAGAATCGTCGTAACGGTTTCATTATCATCAAGCTGCAACAGATTGATGATCGCCTTGCCACGTGCCGCGCGGCCGCCCTGAGGAATTTCGTGGACCTTGAGCCAGTAGGCACGGCCACGACTGGTAAAAACCAGAATATACGAGTGGGTCGATGCAATAAACAGGTGCTCGACAAAATCCTCTTCTTTGGGTCGCATACCAGTTTTACCCTTGCCACCGCGGCGCTGTGCCCGGTAGAGCGAAACCGCATTGCGCTTGATGTAACCACTGTGTGAAACCGTGACTACCATGTCCTCCTCAACAATCATATCTTCGAGAGTCAGGTCGGCGGTACGGTCGATAATTTCAGTACGGCGCGGGTTGGCAAACTTTTCTCTGACACCGAGCAATTCGCCGCGAATAATTTTCAGAATTTCAATCTCACTGGCAAGAATCTCCTTGAGACGGGCAATATGGGCCATGACTTCATTGAGCTCGTTGATAATTTTGTCACGCTCAAGACCGGTCAGGCGATGCAGACGCATATCAAGAATCGCCTGAGCCTGAATCTCACTGAAAGCGAAACGCTCGATCAGTTTCAGTTTGGCCTCTGCCGGATTGGCCGAGGACTTTATCAGGTTGATCACTTCATCAAGATTGTCGATGGCTATCTTGAGTCCTTCGAGAATATGTGCCCTGGCCTCGGCTTTTTTCAACTCGAAAATACAGCGCCGGGTGACAATTTCCCGCCGGTGATCGATGAAATGATCCAGAGTCTCACGCAGGGTCAATACGCGTGGCTGTCCTGCGACAATCGCCAGCATGATGATTCCGAAGGAGGACTGCATGGCAGTCATCTTATAGAGCTGATTGAGTACTACCCCGGGAACCATGTCACGCTTAAGTTCAATAACAACCCGCATGCCGTCGCGATCTGATTCGTCGCGCAGATCGGAAATTCCTTCAATTTTCTTGTTCTTGACCAGGTCGGCAATCTTTTCGATCAGCCGTGCCTTGTTGACCTGGTAGGGAAGCTCGGTAATGATAATTTTTTCACGGCCGCTGCGACGGTCAACCTCGACCAGGGCTCGGGCACGCATCTGCACAATTCCGCGACCGGTACTGTAGGCTTCACGAATTCCTTCCCGACCATTGATAAATCCGGCGGTCGGAAAATCGGGTCCGGTTATATGTCCGGTCAGCTCTTCAAACCCAAGACGCGGATTGTCGATGATGGCAATCAGGCCGTCGATCACCTCACCCAGGTTGTGGGGCGGGATCTTGGTCGCCATGCCGACAGCGATTCCCTCGGAACCGTTGACCAGCAGATTGGGAAACTTGCACGGCAGTACCAGCGGCTCTTCAAGGGAATCGTCGTAGTTGGGCCCGAAATCGACGGTCTCCTTGTCGATATCCGCCAGCAGTTCATGCGAGAGTTTGTCCATGCGGATTTCGGTATAACGCATGGCAGCGGCCGAATCACCATCGACCGAGCCGAAGTTACCCTGACCGTCTACCAGTGGATGACGCATCGAAAAATCCTGCGCCATGCGGACGATCGAATCATAGACTGCAGTATCACCATGAGGATGGTACTTACCGATAACATCACCGACCACGCGGGCTGATTTTTTATAGGGCTTGTTGTAGTCGTTGTTCAAATCGTGCATCGCAAAAAGGATCCGCCGGTGAACCGGCTTGAGCCCGTCGCGAATGTCGGGCAATGCCCGACCGACGATGACGCTCATCGCATAATCCATGTAGGACTTGCGCATCTCGTCTTCAATATTGACCGTAACTTTGTTCTGTTCTGTCAGCATCTATTTTTCTCCGAAAAATAGGCTTCAGGTTGCAGATCGCTGGTTGCAGATATTTTCTCTGCTCCCTGAGACCTGACGACTGAATCCTGCTTTTTAAACATCCAGGTTGGCAACATTCAACGCGTTCCGCTCGATAAACTCACGCCGCGGTTCAACCTGATCCCCCATCAGCACAGTAAAAATTTCATCGGCCTCGACTGCATCTTCGATCGTGACCTGCAACAGCACCCGCTTGCTCGGGTCCATAGTTGTTTCCCACAACTGGTCGGGGTTCATTTCACCCAGACCCTTGTAACGCTGGATATACTGCCCCTTCTTGGCCCGCGCCAGAAAATGTTCGAGCAGCTCCTGACGGTTCTGGACCTTGATAGAATTACGTTCTTCGTAGCTGATTATCGCATCCTTGCCGTCGGCAATTTCTTCAACCTGCTTATAGGCCTGCAACAGCAGCTTGTATTCGTGGGAGGAGAGAATATCGACAGTCTGCCGATCAAGTCGTGCATGCAGATTCCCCAGGGTCACCAGAATTCGA
Organism: Deltaproteobacteria bacterium; assembly: GCA_024276905.1. Taxonomy (GTDB): domain Bacteria; phylum Desulfobacterota; class Desulfuromonadia; order Desulfuromonadales; family Geopsychrobacteraceae; genus Geopsychrobacter. The sequence goes on along the minus strand of JAJRWF010000019.1, from coordinate 33,400 downwards.
TCTGGATCGCCAAGAACTTCACATTTTATCTCTGGTTGTACTTTAGACAAACTGTCTGCCAACGGCTGCAGTGATTCATGATCTGCAAAGCCATTACGGATATTACCACGAACCAGGATCTTCAGAATCTCGGCCGGAACACCACGATTCACCACCTTATCGAAGATCGTGTTGAACTCGATGATATTCTTCAGGGTCGGAATAATCTGCTTGCCGCGAATAAGCTTGCCGGTACCTATTTCAACGGCTGCTCCCTCAACACCGGTATCGAGCAGGTACTCCAACAAGGCATCATCATCCTTGAGATAGAGTTCCTTTTTGCCTTTTTTGACTTTATACAAAGGCGGCTGGGCAATATAGAGGTGACCGCGTTCAACCAGTTCGGGCATCTGGCGAAAAAAGAACGTCAGCAGCAGGGTGCGGATATGTGAGCCGTCGACATCGGCATCGGTCATGATAATGATACGATGATAGCGCAGTTTAGAAACATCAAAATCATCTTTGCCGATCCCGGTTCCCATGGCCGTGATCAGAGTCCGGATCTCGTTAGACGTCAGCAACTTGTCAAAGCGGGCCTTTTCGACATTCAGGATCTTGCCCTTCAGCGGCAAGATGGCCTGATAGCGCCTTTCACGGCCCTGCTTGGCACTGCCACCGGCAGAATCACCCTCGACCAGGTAGATTTCGCACAGGGCCGGGTCCTTCTCCTGACAATCTGCCAGTTTACCCGGGAGAGAAAGCCCCTCAAGAGCACCTTTGCGCCGAGTCAGATCTCGTGCCTTGCGAGCCGCTTCACGCGCCCGGGCCGCATCAATGCCTTTTTCAAGAATCTTACGCGCGACCTGCGGGTTCTCCTCCAGATAGGTGGCCAGTTTTTCATTCATCAGGGTTTCGACAAAACCCTTAATCTCTGAATTTCCCAGTTTAGTTTTGGTCTGACCTTCAAACTGGGGATCCGGAACCTTGACCGAAATAACCGCAGCGATTCCTTCACGTAAATCATCGCCGGAAATTGCCACTTTAATATTTTTGAGCAGGTTATTTGTTGTCGCATAAGTGTTCATTGTGCGTGTCAATGCCGCACGAAAACCACTCATGTGGGTTCCACCCTCATGGGTATTTATATTATTGGCGAAAGAAAAGATTTTTTCGTCGTAGCCATCATTGTACTGAATTGCAACCTCTATTTCGACTCCCTCTTTGGTCCCCTGAATAAAAATAGGTTCCGGATGCAGAGCCGTTTTAGCGCGGTTAAGATACTCAACGAACGAGCGAATACCGCCCTCATAATAAAATTCATTTTTCTTTTCAGTGCGATCATCGTGAATAATAATTTTCACACCAGCATTCAGAAAAGCGAGCTCACGCAAACGTTGTGAAAGTGTTTCAAAAGAAAATTCCGTCGTTTCAAAAATTTCAGCATCAGGCCAGAAGGTTATACGTGTTCCCCGTTTGACCGTATCACCGTCCTCCCTCAGATCTCTGTCTGGAACACCACGCACATATTCCTGCCGGTAAATTTTTCTGTCACGCCTGATTTCAAGTTCTAGTTTACTCGACAAGGCATTGACAACCGAAACCCCAACACCATGTAAACCGCCAGAAACCTTATAGGAATCACTGTCAAATTTTCCGCCGGCATGTAACACGGTCATGACAACTTCAGCCGCAGTCTTTTTTTCAGTAGGGTGCATATCAACCGGTATGCCGCGGCCATTATCCTCAACGGTAATTGAATCGTCTTCGTGGATAGTTACTTTGACCCTGTCACAGAAACCGGCGAGTGCTTCATCAATTGAATTATCAACGACTTCATAAACGAGGTGATGAAGACCCTGAGAGCTGGTTGATCCTATATACATCGCCGGTCTTTTTCTGACAGCTGCCAGACCCTCAAGAACTTTTATACTGTCAGCTTTATAACTACCGCTCATTTATACTCCTTATTCAAGAAAATGAAGATATTTTTCCATCTTCTACAAAGAAACGACTAACATTCTTAAAGTCAGAAAATAATTTTTTGTCTGTTGTTGTAATAAATGTTTGTCCTGAAAATTTTTCAATTATTTCATAAAATATATTTTTGTTATTATCATCAAGTTCACTTGCCATATCATCCAATAAAAGAACTGGTGAAAAACTATGTGTATTTTGGAAATCAATTATTTGAGATGATTTAAATAATAATATAAAAGTTCTTTTTTGTCCTTGTGATCCAAATTTTTTAAGATCTTTATTATTTATAGAAAAATCAATATTTTGTTTGTGAGCTCCAACTATCGAATAACTATATTTCAATTCCTTATTTGTATTTTTAACTATTTCTTTTAAGAAATAATTTTCTAGCTCATTCTTACTTATATTTATATCGTTTTCTATTTTATAAAAATATTTAAACTTAAATATATTATCTTCAAAAATTTTATTTATTCTTTCTATATATTTATTTCTTTTTAAAACTATCAAAGAAGAATATTTAGCAATTAAAATATTCCACTCTTCTATGTTTTTTAGATTGTTTGTTTTTAAACATATATTTTTATTTGAAACAATTTTGTAATACTTTTTTAAAGTTTTAATAAAATCTTTATCTATAAAAAATATTGCCTTATCTATTAACTCTCTACGCTTACTGGGAGATCCACCAATTAATAAAATATCTTCCGGTTTAAAAATGATTGTAAACAAAGACCATAAATAATTTTCAACTTTTGTTTCTTTATCATTCTTTAAGTAACTTCTCCCGTTCTTATTTATTTTTAGATTTAATGTATTATTACATTCATTTAAAATGTATTCACAATTTATAGTTGATATGTTTCTTAGATTATTTATTGTCTCGTTTAAATTTGATGTTCTAAAACTTTTTAAATTTGATACTGAGTATATTGCTTCTATATAACTTGTTTTTCCATTAGCATTTTCACCGAAAAGGATATTTACTTTTTTAGATGGAAAAAAAATTTCATCTCCAATATTTCTAAAACCATCTATTTTTATTTTATTAATAAACATCTAAAGGCGCATTGGCATAATTACAGACACGAAATTTTTATTTTTTTCTGGTTCTATCATTCCAGGAGAAATATTATCTTTCAAATGAAATTCAATATATTCTTCTTCAATAGCTTGAATAATATCTATAATATATTTTGAATTAAATCCTATAGATATTTCTTGTCCGTTATAAGTAACGTCTATTTCTTCTCTTGCATCTCCTAAATCGGGATTAGACGATGTAAGAACAGCTTTGTTTTTATCAAAATTTATTTTTATTCCTTTTGATTTTTCACTGGAAAATATTGATATTCTTTTCAAGGCGTGAAAAAACTCATTTTTATTAATTATTGCTTTATTTCCGCTTTTTTCAGGAATTACTCTTTTATAATCTGGAAATTCTCCATCTACTAAACGCATTATAAGTATAGTATTTTCATCAATAACAATAAAATTGTTATCTACAATACCAATTTCAAGATTTTCATTATCTTTATTGATAATTTTACGTAATTCAAAAATACCTTTTTTAGGTAAAATAGATCCTTTTTCAAAACAAGAAAATTCTTCAGATATATTCATAAAATTATAAGATAATCTGTGCCCATCTGTAGATATCATAGATAGTTTATTATCTTCATATTTTAAATAAATTCCGTTTAGGTTATATTTTGTTTCATCATTAGAGATAGAAAAAATTGTTTTATCTATCATTTCATTTAATTGGCTAGATTTTATATTAAGTAAATTAGATGATTTAATTTCTGGAAATTTTGGATATTCGTCTGATGATAATCCAACCAAATTAAATATTGATTTTTCACATTTAATTTCTATCCAACAATTATCTTTTGATTTAAAAATTATGTCTCTATCTGGTAATTCTCTTATTATTTCAAATAGTTTTTTGGCTGAAACTGTTACCTTACCCTCTTGAATAACCTCAGTTGAAAATTTGGAACGTACCCCTATTTCAAGATCTGTGGCGGTAAGTATGATCTCGTTATTGCCTGCATTGATGTGAACATTAGCTAATATGGGTATTGTGTGCTTCTTTTCAATTATTCCCTGAATTTGCCCTAATGCTTTTAAAAATACCTCTTTTTCAATTTTGAACTGCATCCAATCCTCCTATGCACATCACCTATATTTTATTATTCTTTTAAAGTCTTAAAATAGTAGTAGAAGTAGTGCCTGTTTATTATTGATAACTTTTGTAAACACCTAAAAAACAACTCTTTTTTTTAGACATGAAGGTGTTGGCAATTTGCTGATAAATATATCTTTTCTGGGGATAAAGTTTTTTGTCTCACTTATTCACAATTCAGTCATTGCTTAAATCACAGGTTATGCACGCATATTTTCCATCAGTCGTTCAACGGTTGTTTTGAGTTGTATATCCTCTTCCATTTTCTGCTCAATTTTTTTTATAGCGTGGATAATCGTTGAATGGTCTTTACCTCCGAAACGGTTACCAATTTCCGGAAAGGATGATGACGTCATTTTTCGTGAAATATACATTGCTACCTGTCTGGGTAAGACCAGAGTCTTCAGACGTTTAGAAGATTTAAGTTCTGCAGTTTTTATATTGAAATGATTTGCGACGGTTTTCTGAATAGATTCAATGGATATTTCTCTATTTTGTTCAATTAATATATCTTTGAGAATATCTTTAGCCATATCCATATTAATAGGTGTTGATGTTAAACTGGCATAGGCTCCTATCCTTACCAGGTACCCTTCCAGTTCACGGACATTACTGGTTATTGAACTGGCAAGAAAAAATGCAACGTCTTCGGGTATATTCAGATTATTCTGATCAGCCTTCATTTTAAGAATTGCGAGTTTTGTTTCTACATCTGGAGCTTGTATATCAGCAATCAATCCCCACTCAAAACGCGATCTCAGTCTTTCTTCAAGTCCAGGTATTTCTTTTGGAAATTTGTCGGATGTAACTATGATTTGCTTGTGGGATTCATAAAGCGCATTAAAGGTGTGAAAAAATTCTTCTTGGGTTCTTTCTTTACCAGCAATAAATTGAATATCATCTATGAGTAAAACATCCATTGATCTGAACTTATTTCTGAAATCTTCCATTTTTGCATATCTTAGAGAATTTATAAGTTCATTCATAAATTTCTCTGAACTGTAATAAGCTATTTTTATATTATTATTCTTGTTATGTATGTAATTGCCAATTGCATTTATTATATGTGTTTTACCTAAACCAACTCCACCATATATAAATAAAGGGTTATATGTAGTTGCAGGATTGTTTGCTACTGCCATTGCCGCAGCATGTGCAAATTGATTTGATGGTCCTGAAACAAAACTATCAAATGTGTATTTACTATTAAGTGTATTATTGGTAAATCTTATATTTTTAACAATTTCTTTTTTGTCTAGTTCTTCATAGACATCTTGTTTTATTTTGATATTAGATATTGTTATTTTTATAGAAAGTTTCTTTGCAGTTAACTTATTTACAATTTCTTCAATTCTAGATTTATAATTATCTTTTATCCAATCTGAAAAAAATTTATTTGGAACTTGAATATTTATAATATTATCTTCTGTTGATTCATATTTTATCGGGTTTATCCATGTGTTGAAGTTATGGCTGTTCAACTCTTTTTCAAGTTGAATAATAACCTTATCCCATAGAGAAATTGCCATGCTTCGTTGTCCTTATAATCAACAATTTATCAACAGCTGTTGATATGCATTAAATAGAGTTTTTTCACTCTGCTGGAAACCTGCCACAGGCTAGCAAAGCAGTGGTTTTTTTGCAAGAGCATCCACGAAACGGACATAAAGATAAAAAGTCCTTTTGTCTCTGTTTTTTCTTGACAGTTTGGCTTTGCCTGTGTTTAAAGAGACAGTTCGTCATAACTGTCTGAAAAGGAATAAAAAAGATGTCCAAGCGTACCTATCAACCAAGTCGTATCAAGCGTAAGCGTACTCACGGTTTCCGTAAAAGGATGCAAACCAAAAATGGTCGTCACGTTATCAATCGTCGTCGCTCACGTGGCCGCCGTACTCTGAGTGCAACAACTCCGCAAAAGTAGATTGCCTTTACTTTGAAAATGCGCTTTCTATTCCCAGCTGAAGCGCGTTTGCGGAAGCGGCATGAATTTAATACCGTGTACAAAATGGGGTGTAAAATCAATACACCCCATTTTGTGCTTCTGATCCAGGAAAATGCTCAGTCAGAAAGTCGGCTGGGTGTAACGGTCAGTCGGAAAGTCGGTAACGCAGTAGTGCGCAACAGGTTGAAGAGGATTATACGTGAGCATTTTCGCTGTAATCGTTTTCGACTGACAAAATCTGTCGATATTTCTGTCATTGCCAAGCGCAGTGCTGGGCGGGTCGAAACCAGAGCCATCTGGCGTGAGCTTGAACGACTGTTTTCTTAGGTTATATCAGTGATTGTCAAGCGACTTGCTATATTCAGTATTGATGCATATCGGTATCTTATTTCTCCGCTATTTCCGCCGTCCTGCCGTTTTTATCCCAGTTGTTCAAATTATGCTCGCCAGTCCATTTCTTCGCATGGTATCTGGCGTGGCGGTTTGTTGACCGTTCGCCGTCTGTGTAAATGTCACCCATTCCATCCCGGAGGATCAGATCCTGTTCCTCCGCTGGATCACCAGGTCTGATACTTATGGAAAATCGTCGTTTTATTCTCGCTATTGCATTGATTCTTTTTGTCTGGTCAGGTTTCAATCTGCTTTTTCCTACAGCCAAAAAGGCTCAGCAGGAAGAATCGCTTGCTGTCAGCCAACCTGAGCAAGTTAAAACTGTCCTTCCAGTTCGGGAGCATCAAGTCCAAGCTGCTGCTGTCGTCAGCAACGATAAACTGCCCATGAATTCCGCTCCAGAACGTAAAATAAAAATAAGTTCTGATTTATACGATCTGGTTTTCAGTACCGAAGGCGCGCGACTTATCAGGGCTCAACTTAACCAGTTTAAAGAGGTCAATACTCCGGACTCAGCCCTGGTAAAGGTTATAGACGCTGAAACGGCGGACTTTGGTTCCTATGGTGTTTTTGGTGGTGATGGTCTCTACCTTCCTGAAAATTTAGCTTATTCTTTTGCTTCTGAAAAAAATGAAATTCATCTTTCATCGACGGACAAAACAGATATTGTCTTTCAGGCAACAACACCGGATAATTTAAGAATCACAAAAACTTTCACCTTTTATCCCGATAAATACTATTTTGATCTAAATATTAAGTTAGAAAACTTATCTTCCTCGTTGAAAAAAGGAACGATTAATTTATCTATCGTTGATAAATGGGACGACTCTATCAAGGGGGATCGTTATAATTTTGTCGGCGCTGTCAGCTTTGACGGTGAGGATCTTTTTGAAGATGCTCCAAAAGATCTTAAAGAAAAAAGCAAAAGCTATGGAAGTAATATTTTATGGACGTCTTTCACAACAAAATATTTTTCTAATATAGTGAAGCCATTTGAAGGTTCTATTAAAAATATAAATATTTCTTTTAAGAATAGCGCTGTTGTAAATACTATTGTTTCTCCTTTTTCAACGTTTGATAATAATGTTTATACTTTTAAATATGAGGGTTTTGTTGGGCCACGAGATTATGAACTATTAAAAGAGACGGGATTGTCTTTTGAGCGCATAATCGACCTTGGTTTCTTCGGAATTATCGCTAAACCCTTAATGACAGGTCTTAAGTTCTTTTATGGATACCTTGGAAATTTTGGCTTTTCCATTGTTCTTTTGACGGTTTGTATCAAATTGCTGTTCTGGCCATTGACGCAAAAAAGTTACAGTTCAATGAAGGATATGCAAAAACTGCAACCACAGATGCAGAAACTGCGTGCCAAGCACGGCAAGGACAAGCAGAAACTGAACCAGGAAATGATGGCCCTGTATAAGGAAAACAGGGTCAACCCTTTTGGTGGTTGTTTGCCGATGTTGGTTCAGATACCGGTTTTCTTTGCTCTTTATCAGGTCCTTCTCGGGGCGATTGAGCTTCGTCATGCACCCTTTATGTTGTGGATTACGGATCTATCGGCTGCCGACACCTTGATCAGTGATGCCTTCAACCTCAGTTTTGCTCTTGGTCCTTTGCCCCTGATCATGGGCTTTACCATGTTTTTGCAACAGAAAATGACACCGACAAACATGGATCCAACCCAGGCCAAGATCATGATGTTCATGCCGGTTTTCTTCACCTTTATCTTCCTCAGTTTTCCTTCCGGTCTGGTTGTTTATTGGCTGGTCAATAACTTGCTGACGATTGCGCAGCAATATATGATCAACCGTAAAACAGCCTGATTTTGATGTGGACCGCCAGGATATCATAGTTGCACCAGCCACTCCGCCCGGTGAGGGTGGGGTGGCCATTGTCAGGCTTTCCGGTGATGGTTGTCTGGGTCTGGCGCTGGATTATTTCCGCCCAACCGGGTCTCTGGACCTTCCCCTTTCGCATGTTTTCTACCATGGGTTTTTGCAGGATTCCTGTGGTCTCAATATTGATGAAATCATGTTTGTCTTTATGGCGAACCCGCGCAGTTTTACCGCAGAGGATGTGGTTGAAATACATTGCCACGGGGGATATCAAACCGTCTCCAAAATTCTGCAGCTTTTCATCGGAGCTGGTGCACGTCTGGCACGGCCAGGCGAATTCAGCTACCGTGCCTTTATAAATGGCCGCCTGGACCTTTCTCAGGCAGAGGCAATTGCCGATCTTATTCATGCGCGCTCTGAAACTGCTCAATCTCTAGCACTTTCGCAGATGGGCGGGCAACTCTCTCGAGCCCTATATGAGCACAGAGATCTTTTAAAAGAATCTCTGGCACTTATCGAAGCCTGGATTGATTTCCCCGATGAGGAATTGCCCCAGGAAAATATACTCTCTATCTGTAAGCAGATTGAGACTGCTGTTGAGCAATTGCGCCTTATGGTCAGCAGTTATAATTAGGGACGCCTTTATGCCGAAGGTGTCTCATTACTCTTGCTCGGCAAGCCGAACGTTGGCAAAAGTTCTTTGATGAATTCCTTGTTGGGCGAGGAGCGGGCCATTGTTACCGAAATAGCGGGAACGACACGTGACCTCCTTGAAGAAGGCCTGGTCGTCCATGGTCTTCCTGTTCGCCTGATTGATTCAGCGGGCATCAGGGAAACCACCGATCCGGTCGAGGTCGCGGGCGTTCTTCGTGCCAGGGACAGGGTTGAATCAGCCGATCTTGTGTTGCTACTTTTTGATGGTTCAAGACCCTTCAGCGCTGAGGATCTTTTGGCGCTCGAACACGGCGAAAAAGCAAGGTCTCTGGTTGTCGTTACCAAGTCAGATCTGCCCAGTCAGTGCATGCTGCCTGCGGCCATCGGTGAAGATGTGCTCCATGTTTCGGTCAAGTCTGGCCAGGGGCTCGACCAGTTGCGTGAAAGCATTTATCAAACCCTGATCACTTCTGATCTTCAGCAGGATAATTCTGTTCTACTCACCAGTCGGCGTCACTGGTCGGCAGCGTCTTCGGCGATCGACAGCCTGGAGCGTTTTCTGGAGGCGCTGAGCCGTGGCCTCTCCCTTGAATTCCTAGCGACCGACCTCCGCGAGGCGCTGCACGCCCTGGGGGATATTACTGGTGAAACAACCACGGATGATGTTCTTGATTCAATCTTCAGCAGGTTTTGTATCGGAAAGTAGATTGTTCCACGTGGAACAATCGGGGCAGGTGTGATGTTGGTAGGATATGGAAAAGAGTATCAGGTTATTGTGGTGGGCGCGGGCCATGCGGGGTGCGAAGCTGCCCTTGCGGCGGCACGTATGGGGTGTTCCACGCTATTGTTGACCATGGGACTGGATGTGGTCGCGATGATGTCCTGTAACCCGGCTATCGGCGGCCTGGCTAAGGGGCATCTGGTGCATGAGGTCGATGCTTTGGGGGGAGAAATGGCCTTGAATATCGACGCGACAGCGATCCAGTTTCGGCGCCTGAATACTCGAAAGGGACCAGCGGTTCGGGCGAGTCGAGCGCAGGCGGATCGCATGGCGTACAGTGCCAGAATGAAAAAAATACTCGAAACGGAAACAAATATCGACCTTAAGCAGGGTTCGGTTGTTGCTCTTGATGTCGGGGAGAACGGTGTAAGGGGGGTTCATACCAAAGAGGGACTCTATTTTTCAGGACAGAATATCGTCCTGACGACCGGCACATTTATGCGTGGTTTGATTCATGTCGGGCTGCAAAATTACTCTGGGGGCAGGGCGGGTGAACCGGCATCTGAGGGTCTGTCTGATTGCCTGCGCGATCTGGGTTTTCGGGTCGGAAGGCTGAAAACCGGAACGCCAGCACGTTTGAGTCAGCGCAGTATAGATTTTGATAAACTGCAAAAGCAGACTGGAGATGAACTGGTCAGGGGTTTTTCATTCCTGAATGAAACAACCAGGATGGACCAGTTGTCTTGTTATATTGCCAATACGAACGAAAAAACGCATGAAATTATTCGGCGGAATTTGCATCGATCACCACTATATGCTGGGGTCATCGAAGGAGTTGGCCCAAGATATTGTCCTTCTATCGAGGATAAGGTGGTTCGTTTTCCAGAGAGATCTTCCCATCAAACATTTCTTGAGCCGGAAGGGCGAGAAAGCTCTGAGATCTATCCCAGCGGCATGTCAACCTCGTTGCCGCCAGATGTGCAGTTGGCTTTTTATCGTTCAATGGTTGGGCTGGAGCAGGTTGAAATAATGCGCCCTGGGTACGCAATCGAATATGATTTTGTAGAACCGCTGCAGTTGAAAAAAAGCCTTGAAACAAAAAATGTCGCCGGTCTCTTTCATGCCGGACAGATAAATGGAACCTCCGGATATGAAGAGGCGGCGGCACAGGGACTGGTGGCCGGTATCAATGCTGCCCGCCGCAGTCGGGAAAAACCGGCAATGATTCTGGGCCGGGATCAGGCTTATATCGGTGTAATGATAGATGATTTGACCACCCAGTCGACACATGAGCCCTATCGTATGTTTACCTCCCGCTCAGAATATCGCTTGCTGCTGCGTGAGGATAATGCAGATCAACGACTTACTCCTTTGGGTCGGGAAGTCGGATTGGTTGATGATCAACGCTGGCAGAAATATGAACAGAAACAGGGTGCATTTGATCTGGTCCTGAAGGTGCTTGCGGCGCAGCGCGTCAGCACCAGCCAGAAAGACACTGTTGAGGCACTTGGGCTTGATGCGCTGAAGCAGGGTTTGAGTTTCAAGGAGATCCTGCGGCGACCAGAAATTGGTATAGAACAACTGGTTCCGTTTGCCGAAGAATTATCGCACTGTGATGCAGAGGTTCTTGAACAGTTGGAGATTGCAGTCAAGTATGAGGGGTATATCCAGCGACAGCAGCAGATGATTGAGCGCATGGAGAACCTTGAGGGGCAGCGCCTGCCGGAAGATGTTGATTATTTACTGGTCAGCGGTTTGTCGCAGGAGGTAAAGGAAAAACTTTGTGAGGTAAAGCCTGAAACCTTGGGGCAGGCCAGCCGTATCCAGGGCGTAACCCCGGCAGCAATTGCCGTGCTGAGTGTTTACGTGAAGCGATGGAAAAAAGAATAAGCAGATTAAAAGAAGGCTTGGCCGCCTTCGGGATCGAGCTTGACGCGCAGACTCTGCACCGGGAATTGCAATTTCTGGATGAATTGCTGCGCTGGAGCGCTCGAATAAATCTGACCGCAATTCGCAATCCACAAGAAGGACTTGAAAAACATCTTCTGGATTCGCTGGCTTTGTATCATGATTGTTCTGCCGATTCATTGCTTGATGTCGGTTCGGGGGCGGGGTTGCCGGCGATACCTCTGGCAATAGCTCGCCCTGACATACAGGTGGTCAGTGTTGAGTCGGTTGGCAAGAAGGTCCGTTTTCAAAAGCATATCCGGCGCACCTTTGGTCTGGAAAATCTTTCCCCCCTGAACTGCCGCGTCGAAGAGTTGCCGCGCGAGAGCCGGAAATATCCCCTGATTACAGCCCGTGCCTTTGCAACTATTTCGAAAATCATTGAGCTGGTTTCGCCCCTGATGACGGCAGATGGCAAGCTGTTGCTGCTGCGGGGTCGTGAAGGAGAGGTCGGGCAGTCTGCGGCTGTCACAGCCTTGAATCATTACGGTTTGCAGGTTCGGCGTACAGCGATATACCGGTTGCCTTTCAGTGGTGCCCAGCGGCAGATACTGGAGATTGAACGGGCCTGAAATTCACGGCGCGATAATTTTTGTGACGCCGTAGATTTTCGGTCAGAATTCGGATGATTTTGACTGACGGGCTGTGATAGTCTTTGGCTTCATTTTCCCTGAATCTGCAGGTTCTGACAGCAAATCTCCCAATCCGTTGCGTTGGTCGAGTGTCCCCGGAAGGGCTGAAAGCGCTGCACGTCAGGCCAGGGGTATAGAAACATTAATTATATCAGGTGTTTGTGGGTGCGTTGAGCATTTACAACAGATCCGGGTTTTGCCACAAGGAGTATTCCATGGCGCGAATTATTACCGTTGCCAACCAAAAGGGTGGGGTCGGTAAAACGACAACCGCGATCAACCTTGCTGCCTCTCTGGCGGCCGCAGAGCGGCGGACTCTGCTCGTAGACATGGATCCGCAGGCCAATGCCTGTAGTGGCTTGGGTGTTGACAAAACAGAGGTCGTTTCAACGGTCTATAACGTTCTGATCGGTGATGAGGACGTACACTCTGTAATTATGACCAGTGATCTTGAGTTTCTGCATATTCTGCCCTCGAATACCGATTTGATCGGAGCTGAAATTGAACTGATTGACAAGCCGGAGCGTGAATCCAGGTTGAAGGAAAGTCTAGCCGTGCTGTCAGGGGAATATGATTTTATCATTGTTGACTGTCCGCCATCCTTGTCCTTGTTGACACTCAATGCCTTGACTGCTGCAGACTCGGTGCTGGTACCATTGCAGTGTGAGTTCTATGCCATGGAGGGTCTCGGGCAGCTGATGCAGACAATTCGTCTGGTACAGGGAGAGCTTAACCCTGCCCTTGAGATTGGTGGAATTCTACTGACGATGTATGACGGCCGTAATAATCTCTGCCGCCAGGTCAGCGAGGAGATTCGCAGTCACTTCGGTGACAAGGTCTATTCGGCTGTTGTGCCACGAAATGTCCGCCTTTCCGAGGCCCCGAGTTTCGGGCAGCCGGCATTACTTTATGATATTGCATCGACCGGAGCACGTTCCTATCTGGAACTGGCAAAAGAAATAATGGATCAGGAGGAAGTGGTTCATGGCTAAGCGACCCGCACTCGGCAAGGGAATTGGTGCCCTGCTGAATACCGCTGCCCAGGAGGGCGGAAAAAAATATTTTCAATGTCCGGTAGAAGAACTGCGTCCGCACGATAACCAGCCGCGCAAGAATTTTGCCGGCGACAAGTTGGCTGAGCTCGCGGCATCAATCAAGGAAAAGGGCATCATTCAGCCGCTGGTTGTGCGCAGGGTTGCAGACCATTACCAGATTATTGCCGGAGAACGCCGCTGGCGGGCTGCTCAGAAGGCCGGACTCGGCAAGGTCCCGGTTGTTATCCAGGATGTCAGTGAAGACTGGGCCCTGGAGATGGCGCTGATCGAAAATGTCCAGCGTGAGGATCTCAGTCCGATCGAAGAGGCCGAGGCTTACCAGTATCTGATCCGTTCCTTCGATCTGTCGCAGGAAGAAGTTGCAAAGCGGGTCGGCAAGGAAAGATCCACTGTTGCCAATGCCTTGCGCTTATTGAAGTTGCCCGACAATATCCGTCAGGATCTGATTGAAGGTCGACTCAGCATGGGCCATGCCCGGGCCTTGCTGGCACTGGTTGATGAAGAGGATATGCACGAAGCAGCCCAGCAGGTTATGGCCAAGAAACTGTCGGTGCGCGAAACCGAGAAACTGATAAAAAAGATCAAGAGTTTCGGCGGAAATACAATAAAGCCATCGAAAAAAGAAATAGATCCCAACCTTGAAACCCTCGCCACTGCCATAACGCAGCGACTTGGGGCGAAGACCCGGGTGTTACCCAGGGGGCAGGGCGGAAAGATTGAGGTTGGCTATCAGAACCTGGACGATCTTGACCGTCTCCTCGAACTGCTGGGTGTTTCAGTCTGAGCTCGGCTGCATCCTGCCGGCCGTTTTTGCAGTTGACGGCTTCTGCTGTCCGTCGATGAAATAGGTACCGTAATGAAGAAAAAGGCGATAAATATGGAAAAGGCAGACATCAAGGCTTTTCTCGGGCCAGGCAGTCAGTTTGAAGGAAAACTCAGTTTTGACGAGATGGTGCGTCTGGATGGCCGCTTTATAGGCGAGATACGATCTTCTGATACCTTGGTTGTTGGTGATACAGCTGAAGTTGAGGGGGATATCTATGTCGGAACTCTGGTGCTGAGTGGCAGTTTCAAGGGGAATATTATCGCCAGCCAACGGGTCGAATTACTCGATCCGGCCCGTGTGGAGGGTGTCATCGAAACCCAACTATTGAAGATCGAGGAAAAGGTCATCTTCAATGGTGAAATCCGTATGACGGGAACAGAGAAAAACCAGCCGCAAGAAAAGAGCTGAGCCGATTGTAAATTGCTGAAGCATAATTCTGCAAATCCCCAGCTTAAAATCGGCATTAAAACAGGTTGCGGCGGGGAAAAATGTTGACATGGGCCGGGGCGATATGATAGCAATCCCCTGTTTTTGGCTCCGGCTAAAAAAATTTGGCAGCAAAAGCTGTATACAGTATACCGACAGCAAACCGCACAGTTAATCGATATGAGGTGAAATAGTGATCAGTCTCGACTGGACTCTGATACTGCAGTTTTTTAACTTTTTGGTCCTGTTGTTCTTCCTGAACAAGCTCCTCTATCGTCCTCTGCTCGCAATTATGACGCAGCGGCGCGAAAAGATCGAAGCCGGTCAGGCACGTGCTCGTGATCTCGAAGGTGAGATCGAAGCGAAGATGCTGAGTTACCAGCAGCAGCTGAGCGCTGCGAAGGCAGAAGCATCCCGGGAGCGAGCCGAACTGCGTAAGGCAGCGCACCAGCAGGAAGCTGAAATTACCGGCGCGGCTCAGCAAAAAGCCGTTGCCCGGGTCAAGAGCATTCGCGAGCAGGTGGAGAATGAGGCTGCCGCAGCCGGACGGGTTCTGAAAAAAGAAGCGAGCGCTCTGGCCGGACAGATTGCCACGAAGGTTTTGGGCCGGAAACTGGCCTGATAAAACAAGAAGGGATATCGATGCGCGCAACAAGAACAATATTTCTGACACTGGCTCTGATGGTCCTGATGACGGGTCTGGTCTATGCGTCGGGTGGCGAAGGTCACGCTGACAGCGGGGCACTGCTCAAGGATTTTCTTTACCGGGTCTTCAACTTTGCCATTGTTGTCGGCGTTCTGGTTTATTTTTTGAAAAAACCACTTAAAAGGGGTTTGTCTGGCCGTCGCGAGGAAATCGAAAAAGCACTGGCGGAGGCTGCGAGGGTCAAGCAGGAGGCTGAGGCCAAGTTTGCTGAGTACGATCAGAAGCTGGCAAAAGCCAATGCCGAAATTGCCGGGATCAGTGAGGCGATCAAGCGCGAAGGCGAACTGGAGAAAGAAAAAATTATCGCCAGTGCGCGTGAAATGGCGATCAAGATCGAAGCAGATGCCGAGAAGGCCGCTGCTCTCGAAGTTGCCAAAGCTCGCAAGGAGCTTCAGACCGAAGCGGTTCGACTTGCTGTCGAGTTATCTGAGGATCTGTTGAAGAAGAACTTTACCAGCGAAGATGATACCCGTCTGATCGACGAGTATATGCAGAAGGTGGGAGAGTTACATTGAGTAACAGTGCGATTTCCGTAAGATACGCCAAGGCTTTGCTCACAATCGGCAAGGAACAGGACCGCGTTGAGCCCTATGCTGCTGAGCTCTCAGCTGTTGCCGCAGTCATGAGCGAACAGGACATGTTGCGTCTTCTTCTTGACAGTCCAACCTTTCCGGTTGAAAAGAAGAGCACCATCATGAATGACGTTGCCGCAGTGATGAAACTGAGCGAAGGAATGAAAACCTTTCTCGGTCTGCTGGTCGAGAAGGGACGTATCGCTCAGTTGCCGCAGATTTATGAAAATTATCGCAGATTCGCTGACGATCTTTCAGGAATCGTCCGCGCAACGCTGACCTCGGCTCATGCTCTTGACGACAAGACGAATGAGGCGATTCGCAGCGGCCTAGAAAAACAGACCGGCAAAAAGGTTGTCCTCAACCTTTCGGTTGACCCGGAACTGATTGGCGGGGTCAAGGCAGAGATGGGGGGGAAACTTTTCGACGGAAGTGTGAAAACCCAGCTGAAGCAGATAGCAGATACCTTAGCAAAGGGGTGACAAAATATCATGGAAATCAGAGCAGAAGAGATCAGTGCAATTATCAAAAAGCAGATCGAAGGGTTCGGCCGCGAGGTTGAAGTCAGCGAAACCGGAACCATTATTTCGGTAGGTGACGGCATCGCCCGGATTCACGGCCTTGACAAAGCGATGGCTGGCGAACTGCTTGAATTCCCCGGCAATACCATGGGCATGGTGCTCAACCTTGAAGAAGACAATGTCGGTGCCGCGATCCTCGGCGACTCCGAGCATATCAAGGAAGGCGACCTGGTCAAGCGAACCGAGCAGATCGTGCGCGTTCCGGTTGGTGAGGCACTGATTGGCCGTGTCGTCAACGGTATCGGGATTCCGGTTGATGGCAAGGGCGATATCGAGACCGAGACCTACAGCCAGGTTGAGCTCAAGGCACCGGGAATCGTTGCCCGTAAGTCGGTTCACGAGCCGATGCAGACCGGCCTCAAGGCGATCGATGCCATGGTTCCGATCGGTCGCGGTCAGCGTGAGCTGATCATCGGCGACCGTCAGACCGGCAAGACCGCGGTTGCCACCGATACCATCATCAACCAGAAGGGCCAGGATGTCGTCTGTATCTACGTCGCCATCGGCCAGAAACGTTCCACGGTTGCCCAGGTGGTTGAAAAGCTGCGTCAGCACGGTGCCATGGATTACACCATTGTCGTCGCCGCGACCGCATCCGACCCGGCGCCGCTGCAGTTTATCAGTCCCTACACCGGCGTTACCATGGGTGAATTCTTCCGTGATAACGGCAAACATGCGCTGATCATTTATGATGACCTCTCCAAGCAGGCTGTTGCATATCGCCAGCTCTCCTTGTTGCTGCGTCGTCCGCCGGGCCGTGAGGCTTTCCCGGGTGACGTCTTCTATCTTCACAGCCGCCTGTTAGAGCGGGCCTGTAAGGTTAATGACAGTCTGGGTGCCGGCAGTTTGACCGCTCTGCCGATCATCGAGACGCAAGCTGGTGACGTTTCGGCTTATATTCCGACCAACGTTATCTCGATTACCGACGGTCAGATTTTCCTTGAAACCGACCTCTTCTTCTCGGGTGTGCGTCCGGCGATCAACGTCGGTCTGTCGGTTTCCCGGGTTGGTGGTTCGGCTCAGGTCAAGGCAATGAAACAGGTTGCAGGGACCCTGCGTCTGGCGCTGGCTCAGTATCGCGAGATGGCGGCTTTCGCCCAGTTCGGTTCCGACCTTGATGCCGAAACCCAGAAGCAGTTGGCTCGCGGTGAGCGCCTGGTTGAGATTCTCAAGCAGGGTCAGTATCAGCCGCTGCCGGTGGCCAAACAGGTTCTGGCGATTTACGCGGTCAATAACGGCTATACCGATAATATTCCGGCAACAACAGTTCAACGCTATGAGCAGGAGATGATCTCGTTCATGGATAGCCAGAATTCTGACCTGATCAGAGACCTGACCGAGAAGAAGGCGATTGATGAGGATCTCGACGGCCGCATCAAGAAGGCTCTCGAAGAATTCAACGCTCAGTTCAGCGCCTGATTTAAACTGCCGACAGAAGGTTTGAACGCATGCCCAGTCTTAAGGACATAAAGAAGCGGATCAGCTCGGTCAAAAGTACCCAGCAGATCACCAAGGCGATGAAGATGGTCTCGGCCGCCAAGCTGCGCCGCGCCCAGGAGGCCGCCGTCTCAGCGCGGCCTTATGCCGAAAAGCTGCAGCAGGTTCTCACCAACCTGTCGCGCCGCGAAGAGGCAGATGCGCATCCGCTGCTGGTGCAACGTGGCAAGGGACGTGCTTTGATGGTGCTGATGACCGCAGATCGTGGTCTGTGCGGTGGTTTCACGGCCAATGTTTCGAAAGCCGCTGAGCGATTTATCCGCGACAACGAGCAAGGTTTTGAAGCCATCGACCTGCTGATTACCGGCCGCAAGGGCAAAGAGTTTCTGCGCAGTCGCGTCGGTGAGAGTATTGTCAAGGTGCATGAGAATATTGGCGCTCATCTTAACTACAAGACCGCTTCAATGATCGGTCAGGAGATTGTCAGTTCTTATGAAGACGAGACCTACGATGCCGTCTATCTGCTCTACAATGCTTTTGAGAGTGCGATCAGCCAGGTCGTGACTCTTGAGCAGTTGCTGCCGATCAAGGCGGAAGCCGAGCAAGAAGTGGCTGAAGACACCACCGATTACCTTTACGAGCCGGATCGGCGTGAAGTCTTGTCGCAGATTCTGCCGAAGATGGTTGAAGTTCAGATTTTCCGCGGTCTGCTCGAATCCAACGCTTCCGAGCACGGTGCGCGGATGGCGGCAATGGACAGTGCCAGTCGCAATGCTGCAGAAATGATCGACAAACTGACCCTGCAATACAACCGTGCACGTCAGGCTGCGATCACCAAAGAGCTGATGGAGATCATCTCCGGTTCTGAATCGGTTAAATAGAGAAACGTTTAGATACTTAAAAATAAAGAGTTTTTTCCGGCAGGATAGAGGAGGAAAAGGTAACCATGAACAAGGGAAAGATCACACAGGTCATCGGCCCTGTTGTCGACGTTGAATTTGAGCCCGGCAAGTTGCCGGAGATCTATCACGCGCTGAAGATTTCCAATCCGGCGATTTCCTCGGAAGAGTGGAATCTGGTGGTCGAGGTTGCACAGCACCTCGGTGAAAATACTGTCCGCGCCATTGCGATGGATTCGAGCGATGGCCTGGTCCGTGGTCAGGAAGTTCTCGATACCGGCAAGCAGATCGTTATGCCGGTCGGTGAGAAGACCCTTGGACGGATCATGAACGTTGTCGGCGAGACGATTGATGAAGCTGGGCCGATCGAGACCGAAAACGAGTGGGAAATCCATCGTCCTGCTCCGGATTTTGTCAGTCAGTCGACCAAGGTTGAGTCTTTCGAGACCGGCATCAAGGTCGTCGACCTGCTCGCACCTTACTCGCGCGGTGGCAAGATCGGCCTGTTCGGCGGCGCCGGTGTCGGTAAAACCGTTCTGATTATGGAACTGATCAATAATATTGCCCAGCAACACGGTGGTTTCTCGGTTTTCGCCGGTGTCGGCGAGCGGACCCGTGAGGGGAACGACCTCTGGGAAGAGATGAAAGAGTCAGGAGTTCTCAGCAAGACTGCATTGATCTACGGTCAGATGAATGAGCCTCCGGGTGCTCGTGCTCGTGTCGCGCTCTCGGCGCTGACTGTTGCCGAATATTTCCGTGATGAAGAAGGCCAGGACGTGCTGCTGTTCATCGACAATATTTTCCGTTTCACCCAGGCCGGTTCCGAGGTTTCGGCGCTGCTCGGCCGTATTCCTTCGGCGGTTGGTTATCAGCCGACCCTGTCGACCGAGATGGGAGAATTGCAGGAACGGATCACCACCACCGACAAGGGTTCGATCACTTCGGTTCAGGCGATCTATGTCCCTGCCGATGACCTGACCGACCCGGCCCCGGCGACTGCATTTGCCCACCTCGATGCGACCACGGTTCTTTCGCGCCAGATCGCCGAGCTCGGTATCTATCCTGCGGTCGACCCGCTCGATTCGACCAGCCGGATTCTTGATCCTCAGGTGATCGGTGAGGAGCACTACAAGGTTGCACGTGATGTCCAGTACATCCTGCAGCGCTACAAGGATCTGCAGGATATCATTGCCATTCTCGGTATGGACGAACTGTCCGAGGAAGACAAGCAGATTGTCTCCCGTGCGCGCAAAATACAGCGTTTCCTGTCGCAGCCGTTCCACGTTGCCGAGATTTTCACCGGCTCGCCCGGCAAGTATGTTGAGCTCAAGGACACCATCAAGGGGTTTCAGGAGATTATCGAGGGCAAGCACGATGATCTGCCCGAGCAGGCCTTCTACCTGGTGGGAACCATTGAGGATGTGATCGAAAAAGCCAAAAGCATGGCGGCCTGATCGATTACAGGATTAACGCTGAAAAAGGATTGCCCTGATGGCTGAAAAGCTTACACTTGAAATGGTGACCCCGTACAAGAAGGTCCTCTCTGTGGATGTCGACGAGATTACAGCTCCCGGCACGATTGGTGAGTTGGGCATTCTTCCCGGACACACCCCGCTGTTGACCACCCTCAAAATCGGTGAACTCAGCTATAAGCAGGATGGCAAGATTTCACATGTTGCGGTCAACTGGGGTTATCTTGAGGTCGGTGATGACAAGGTTACGATTCTGGTCGACACGGCGGAAAAAGCCGACGAGATTGATCTGGAACGCGCCAGGGCAGCCTTGAGCCGTGCCGAAGACGCATTGAAGACTCTCACTCAGGAGGACGCTAAGTTTGCGGTTATGGAAGCGGCCCTGCAACGTGCTGTAGCCAGGATCCAGGTTGTCAACGACCGCTGATGGTGTTCGTGCTGGTTTTGTTTTAAAACGGGCGACTCTGAAAAGAGTCGCCCGTTTTTTAGTTGTGCGCTGTTCGTGCTGCGTTGCCGATCAAATCAGTCTGCAAGCAGCGTCTGCAGGGCCGTCAGCGAAAGCTGCGCATCCATTTGCGTGTGTGCCTCAAGGGTTGCACTTGGTGCGAGTTCACGTTTACGCAGCAGGGCAATAAAGGATGGGAAGTCAATTTTACCGGCCCCGATCGGTCGATGATCGTCGCCACGTCCGCGATTGTCATGCAGGTGCAGGTGCGAAAGGGAGGGACCGAGCTGGTCAAACCAGTCGGAGAGCGGAGTCTTGGAAAAGAGAAACCAGTGGCCGATGTCAAAACAATGCCGCAGACAGGGAGAATCGATGGCTTCCAACAACTCAACCAGTGGAGCCGGTTGTGTATCGAAAATATTTTCCAGACAAAGCAGAATACCGTACTCCGAGGCACGCTTGATCAGCGGAGGCCAGAACTCCAGCTAGTAATTCAACCAGGCATCAGGAGTTCTGGCGTAACGCCAGGGATCGTATCCGGGATGAAAGACAATACAGCGAGCATTCACTGCAGCAGCAAAATCGATCGTTTGATGGAACCTGCGATTCGTGATAGCACGGATGTCCGGATCGGACGAGGCCGGATTGAGATCGAAAAAAGGGGCATGGATGCTGACACCTAACCGGGCTGCTGCCAGCTGGCTGCCGAGAATAGAAATCTCCCCCGTGCTCATATGATCCAGGTCACGAGTCTGCAGGGCGAGTTCCGGTTGCCAGTGCTTGTCCAAAAAGTCCGGGAGGCGGGATTTTAGACTGGCGAACGGTAAGTGGATGTAAAGATCAGTCAGCAGAACTTCCTCCTGAAGCAACCCGGTCAAGATCCTTAATCGCTCCACGCTCACCCAGGGTGATCAGGGTGTCACCGGCCTCGATCAGTGTCGCGGAACCCGGATTAAACAGAATCTTCTGCCCCTCCTTACGGATTCCGACAATGATGATACCGTGATTTTTACGAATATCAGAAGAGAGCAGGGTGGTGCCGGAAAGGGGTGAATCTGGTGCAATACGGATCTCTTCGAGCTGGAGTTCGATATCCTGGTCTCCGGTTGCAATTTCTATAAAATCGACAACTGTCGGTCGCAGCATGGCGTGGGCCATACGTGACGCGCCGATAGTGTATGGCGAGACAACTTTGTTGGCACCGGCACGCTTCAGCTTGATTTCGGAGCCTTCTTCGCTGGCACGCGCCAGAATAAAAAGATCCGGATTGAGCCCGCGGGCGGTCAGGGTGATGTAGACATTTGCCGAATCAGAGGTTACGGCAGTAATCAGGCCCTTGGCCTGTCGGATCCCGGCCTGCTGCAGAATTTCATCGCGCGTTGCATCACCATGGACGTAGAGATGACCGGATTCCTCCAGTTGCAGGCAAATGTCGGCGTTCTCCTCAACGATGACAAAAGGGGCGGGGCGGGCAGAAAACTCGCGACAAATCAAACGACCGATACGTCCGTAGCCGCAGACAATGTAGTGGCCGCTGAGGGCGCTGATTTTTTTCTCCAATTTCTTCCTCCCCAATATCGAGCGCAACTGGCCCTCAACCATAAACTGAAACAGGGTACCGAGGGTATAGGCCAGACTGCTGGCGCCGAAAATAATCAGTAAAATCGTGAAAACTTTACCCTGATAGGATAGCTCGTGAATCTCTCTGAATCCGACCGTGGCGACGGTGATAATCGTCATGTAGAGAGATTCGAAGAGAGACCAGTCTTCAATCAGGGAGTAACCGATGGTTCCTCCGCAGACGACAAAGGTCAGGGTCAATAATGATAAGCGAAATTTA
The DNA here is from genome assembly GCA_024276905.1 of Deltaproteobacteria bacterium. GTDB lineage: Bacteria > Desulfobacterota > Desulfuromonadia > Desulfuromonadales > Geopsychrobacteraceae > Geopsychrobacter. The sequence goes on along the minus strand of JAJRWF010000019.1, from coordinate 10,870 downwards.
CGGACAGGATCCATTGATAACAGCCTTGACAAAAAGATTTAATATAGCGGTTGAAGGTTGAAAAGACAACAAAAAGCAGGTTTGAAATAGGTTGAAAAGAGTGGCAGAAGAAAAGGATTGACATGAGCTGTATACTGTATACAATCCTTCCTAGACGTCATAAACGGGGAGAATTGCATTGAAAAGTAAAATTATCGAGAGGCATCAGACGTTAAGAGAAAAAATTCTCGAGACGATCCGTGAGGCTATTCTCAAGGGAACCCTCAAGCCGGGTGAGAAAGTGGCCGAGCCGGAACTCGCAGAGCGATTCGGGATCAGCCGCACACCGATCAGGGAAGCTTTTCGCCAGCTTGAATCTGAAGGTTATCTGACGGTTATTCCGCGCAAGGGAGCGGTCGTTGCTGCCCTTTCCGAACAGGACGTCCAGGAATTCTACGCCATCAAGAGTATTCTTGAAGGCTATGCGGCAGAACTGGCAGCAGAGAGACTGACAGAAAAAGATATTGAAAAGCTGCAGACGATTAATGAAAAACTCAAGACGCTGGCCGCTGAAGGTGATGTGAAAGCTTTTTTCCGCATCCACAATGAATTCCACGACCTTTTTGTCCGTGCTGCGGGGAACCATAAGCTTGCCGAGTTGATCACACATCTGGGTATGAAGTTCAACCGTCTGCGGATGGCGTCACTTTCGGTGCAGGGTCGGATGGATATTTCGGTTGCCGAGCATGAAAGACTGATCGAGGCATTTAAAAATCAGGATGGTGATCAGGCTGAAAATCTGGTAAAAAAGACCGCGGCCATCGGCGGGCATGTCCTGCTTGAAAGCATGACCGAAGCTGAAGGTGGGCATGGACGGGAATCGATTCTAAATCAGCGTATAGATGTCTAGAGCCGCACGAGACACGAGTTTTATTTTTTAAAGGAGTGACGATGAAATCAGCAATTTGGGGTGTACTGATACTGGCCTTTTGTGTGACGCCGGTTTGGGCAGGAAGTTTTTCAATTGATCTTAATCAACACAGTACCCAGCTCGGCTATGTTCAGCAGTTGGATACTCAGAACTATGGTGATACCTTTGCCAAGGCGCGTTATCTTTACAACGATGATACCAGTACGAACCTGGTCGGAGTTTCGGTCGGGGTTACCGGGACCCCCGGAAATGCCGATGGCCTGAAATTGGGGCTCGATGTTGCTGTCAATGGAGCCCAGACCAAAGATGATCAGAAGCTGCTGGCTGTCGGACTCGGGTTTCTGGCGGAATATACTCCCCCCGTATTGCGTGGTTTCGGTATAGATGGTCATCTGGTTTATTCCCCGGAGATCTTCACTTTCATGGATGGCAAGGATTACTTCGATTGGGGGATCGGGGCCAGTTACAAGGTTCTGCCGAACGCAAGAGTCACGCTGGCTTATCAGAATATTCAGGCTGACATCAAAAACCGTGGCGATCGTGACCTTGATGATACGGTCAGGTTGGGGTTCAGGCTCGATTTTTAGGATAGCCCTTCCAGATCAGATCCAAGCCTCCGGCAGTTATTGTCGGGGGCTTTTTATTCGGTTTTGAGATATTCAAGTCCCTGCGCAAAAGGGGCGGGTTCAAGGCCAAGGTCTGCTGACCAGTCTGTCGTATCACCGCAATTTCCTTCCAGCAGCATTTGTAGTTGATCCGAGGTCATGGGGAAGAGCGGTATGTGTTGTAAAAGAGCCACCAGCGGTCGCATCAGGAACAGGGGTTGCGAGATTTTATGCACCCGCTTTTTACCTAATGCCGTCGCAACGAGGTCGAGTAGCTGATTGTAACTCAAGCAATCCTTTCCGCCACAAAAATAGGTTTTCCCAATGGCTTGCGGTTGTTCAAGGGCCGCCGCAAAACCGGCCGCGACCTGCTCGACCGGCACCGGTTGTAGACGATACTCACCATCACCCATCACCGGAACCAGCGGTAACTTGCGAATGAGGCCTGAAATCATAGTGATAAACTGATCTTCGGCACCGTAGATCAACGAGGGACGAAAGATGGTCCAGTCGAGATCACTGGATCTGACCGTTTCTTCGGCCCGCCATTTGGTTCGATGGTAAGCCGAATGTGCGTTGGCGCGCGATCCATTGGCACTCATGTGTAAATAGCGTTTTACTCCGGCGTGGCGGATTGCGGAAACAAGTGTCGCCGTTGCTTGGTCATGCAGCCGCTCGAAAGTGATCTGTCTTCTAGGAAACTGCCGAATAATCCCGACCAGATGGATCACGGCATCAACATTTTCCAACAGCGGGATCAACTGTTCCCGCGAAAATAGATCGGCGTGTAGCGGTCTGATCTGCTCGGAAGAGATCAGGCGTTCTTCCGAACCGGGACGCACCAGACAACACAGGTGATGACCTTTTTCGGTCAGTTTGCGGCAGAGAGCACGACCAACGAACCCGCTGGCGCCAGTGATAAAAATATCCATCAAAAACTCCATTCTCAGCAGGCAAAGTTACAATCGTGTGATTCTTCTACTCTAGCACGCCGTTGCTGGATGTATACGCGGCCAATTACCATATATTGTATGTCGTATACGCTATGTAATAATTTTCTCTTGACTCGTTCTATGGCTGCCGGTATACAAACGCTGTTATGTCTGTCTCCGGGCAGGTTGAACAGCACAATCGACCTGTCGTCAATTTGCAGTAGAAAACTATCAGTATTCAATATTTAGCATATCTTTAGGTTGTGTTGAAGAGTCGCGAAAGGAGGAGTTGTGATGGCAAAAGAGGAAAAGCAGACGCAGGAAGGGATGATCCCGGAAGACATCCTGCAACGCTGGGAGACCCGCGGGGTCAGTCGGCGAGACTTCATGAAGTTCTGTTCGGTAATGACGGCAACCCTGGCGTTACCGGTCACCATGATGAGCAAGATTGCAGAGGCCGTTGAAGGGGACAATCGGCCACCGGTTCTGTGGATGGAGTTTCAGGGCTGCACCGGAGATTCCGAGGCCTTCCTGCGGGCCAACCAGCCGACGGCGACCGAGTTGATTCTCGATTATCTGTCGATTGATTACCATGAAACCATCATGGCCGCCGCCGGCCATCAGGCTGAAGCCGCCAAGCGTCAGACGATGGAAAAGTATAAAGGCAAGTATATTGCCATCGTTGAGGGTGCCATTCCGACTGCTGAAGGTGGGATCTATTGCACGGTCGGAGGCGATTCAGCGCTGAACATTGCGCGCGAAGTCTGTGGCAATGCTGCAGCGACCATTGCGGTCGGTTCCTGCGCATCCTTTGGTGGTATTCCTGCCGCGGCACCCAACCCCACCGGCGCGATATCGGTTTCGGAAGCCGTTCCCGGTGCGACAGTGATGAATCTGCCGGGTTGTCCACTCAATGCGACCAATCTGACCGCAGCCATTGTTCATTTTCTGACCTTCGGCAGATTGCCGGCAACCGACAGTCTGGGCCGACCCAAGTTTGCCTACGGCAAGCGGATTCATGACAATTGTGAACGCCGCGCCCACTTTGATGCCGGACAGTACGCCGAGGCCTTTGGCGATGCCGGACATCGTCAGGGGTGGTGTCTTTACAAGTTGGGTTGTAAAGGGCCGGAAACTTTCCATAATTGCCCCACCGTCCGCTACAACGAAGGGACCAGCTGGCCGGTCCAGTCGGGCCATGGTTGCATCGGCTGCAGCGAGCCGCAGTTCTGGGACACCATGAGCCCCTTCTACAAGCGGCTGCCGAATGTCCCCGGATTCGGGGTTGAGGCCACCGCTGACAAGATCGGTCTCGGTATCGCGGCAGCAACCGCCGTGGCTTTCGGAGCCCACGGTGTTGCCAGCGCCCTGCGCAAGGGTGATGACATGGAATCTGATCAGGTAATCAAGGAGGACTAGAATAATGGCGAAGAAGATAGCAGTCGACCCCATTACCCGCATCGAAGGTCATTTGCGGATTGAGGCACAGATCGAAGGGGGGCGCATTCAGAACGCCTGGAGTTCTTCGACCGCCTTTCGTGGCATCGAAACCATTCTTAAAGGGCGTGATCCGCGTGATGCGCATCATTTCACCCAACGTTTCTGCGGGGTTTGTACCACCGTTCACTCGATGGCCAGTATCCGCGCTGTCGAAGACGCACTCAAGATTAAGATTCCGGATAATGCGCGTCTGATCCGTAACCTGATCATGGGTATCCAGAATGTTCAGGATCACGTGATCCATTTTTATCATCTGCATGCGCTCGACTGGGTTGATATTGTCAGTGCCTTGTCGGCCGATCCGAAAAAAACCGCCCAACTGGCCCAGTCGATTTCAGACTGGCCGATGAGCAGTGTCAAGTACTTCAAGGGAATTCAGGATCGGGTCAAGGCCTTCGTCGGGACCGGTCGTCTCGGCCCTTTCGCCAATGCCTACTGGGGTCACAGTGCCTACAAACTACCGGCTGAAGCCAACCTGATGGCGGTGGCGCATTATCTCGAGGCGCTCGAATGGCAGAAGGATGTCATCAAGATCCATGCGATTCTCGGCTCGAAAAACCCGCATCCGCAGACCTTCCTGGTCGGCGGCATGGCGATTCCGGTCGATCCGGACAGCCAGAATGCACTCAACGCCGACAAGATTGCGCTGATCGGCAAGTTGTTGAAAAAGGCCCGCCGGTTTGTCGAGCAGGTCTATATCCCCGACCTGCTGGCGGTTGCTTCTTTCTACAAGGACTGGGCCGGGATCGGTGGCGGGGTCGGCAATTACCTGTCCTATGGTGATTTCCCGATGGACAACAGCGGCGGGACCGATAACCTCTATTTCCAGCGCGGCGTGATCATGGGCAAGGATCTGGCCAATGTGCTGGAGATGGACGAGAAGAAGATCACCGAGTCAGTAACCAATTCCTGGTACAGCTACAGCGGTGGCGACGACAAGGGGAAGCACCCCTATGACGGCGAAACGACACCTAATTACACAGGTCCCAAGCCGCCCTACGAGTTCCTCGATACCGACGGCAAGTACTCCTGGGTCAAATCACCGCGTTACATGGATCAGCCGATGGAGGTCGGTCCGCTGGCACGGGTGCTGGTCGCTTATGCCAGTGGCAACGAGGACGCCAAGGCCATCGTCGGTCATGTCCTGAAGACCCTGGGTGTCGGTCCGGCAGCTCTCTTCTCAACCCTCGGTCGCACCGCTGCACGCGGGATCGATTGTTTGATGTTGGCGCAAAAGAACGAACTCTGGCTGAATCAGCTGGCTGACAATATGGGTCGCGGCATCCTTGAGGTTCATAATGCCGAAAAGTGGGATCCCTCAACCTGGCCGAAAGAGGCGCAGGGCTTTGGGTATCACGAGGCCCCGCGGGGTGCTCTGGGTCACTGGGTCCGGATCGAAAATGGTGCCATCGCCAACTTCCAGGCGGTTGTGCCTTCGACCTGGAACGCTGGACCACGCGATGCGGCCGGTCAGATGGGTCCCTATGAATCGGCTCTGATCGGGACTCCGATTGCCAACGAGGAGCAGCCGCTGGAGATTCTGCGGACCATTCACTCCTTCGACCCCTGCCTGGCCTGTGCTGTCCATCTGTTCGATGGTCGGGGCAATGAAATCATCAAGGTCAGGGCACTCTAGCACAAGGAGGATCGACCAATGCTGCAGATACGCTACGTCTGGGAATGGCCGGTACGCCTGACCCACTGGTTTAATGTTATCTCGGTCATCGTCCTGTCGGTGACCGGGATCTATATCGGCAATCCGAGCCTGAGTGTGCCGCAGACCGATGCATTTGTTATGGGCTGGATGCGGGTGGTGCATTTCGGATTTGCCTATTTGTTTGTTGTTTCAGTCATCGTGCGGCTGCTCTGGATGTTTTGCGGCAACAGCTATGCACGCTGGAAGGCCTTTGCTCCCTGGGCCTCGAAGGAAGGCTGGAGCAATATTATCGGGACCTTCTCCTGGTACACTTTTTTACGCAAGACGCCACCCTATGTGGTTGGTCATAATGCGCTGGCGGCGATGGCATATTCAATCGTGTTTGTACTCTTTGGAGTGCAGATAGTCAGTGGTTTTGCCCTTTACAGCCTCTATGACCCAAATGGTCTCTGGGCCAGCCTGGCGGCGCCTTTTTTGAGCGTCTTCAGCAATCAGGGGCTGCGCCTTACCCATCATATGATCATGTGGCTGGTGATCGGTTTTGCCATTCATCATGTGTACAGTGCCTGGCTGATGGATGTTAAAGAGAAGAACGGAACCTTAAGTTCGATCTTTGGCGGGTACAAATTTATCGATCCGAAGGATCTTTGATGTCAATTCTGGTAATGGGCCTGGGCAATCTGGTCATGAGCGATGACGGCCTCGGCAGCCGTGTGATCAGTGAGCTGGAAAAGCGTTTCGTGCCGACGGATCAGGTCAGCTTGCTTGACGGCGGCACCCTGGGCCTTGACCTGCTGCCACGACTTGAGGGCATCGACAAGCTGTTGATTATCGATGCTTTGCAGATGGGGGCGGAACCGGGAACGGTTTTTCGCATCGAAGGTGAAGAGGTTCCCCGCGCTTTCGCCAACAAACTGTCGGTTCACCAGATGGGTCTGCAAGACCTGCTGGCGGTTGCTGAACTGCAGGGCAATCTGCCCGCTGAGCTGGTAGTTATCGGTGCCCAGTCGGCGCTGATCGAAATGGGAATGGAGCTTTCCCCTGCCGTTGCTGCGGCACTGGAAAAAGTGGTTGCAGCAGTTCAGAGTGAACTGGAGGTCTGGGGACAACCGTTACAGGTAGCCTGAGGTTGATAGACAAAACGATAAACCTCATTTACTGCAATCTGATCGGGGTCACCAACTGGTGACCCCGCTTTTTACTGCGGGAGAAATCGATGCCGGGAAAGAAAGCCTTTTTTCTGTTTCTGCTGGCAGCTTTTCTGTTGGGTGCCTGTAGTGAAAAGGGGACTCCAGACCTTCCGCCGCCACCGGCCGGTCTTTTGGGCGACAGGGTAAAAATATCCGCCGGGCGGCAACTGTTCGTTGCTCACTGTGCCGAATGCCATGGCAGTATCAGCGAGGGGCGTACTCAGCGTGCGGCAAGGCTGAACCCCTTACCTCCGGATTTTCATGAACGACGCTATCGAACGGTACTGCCGGGGTATCTTTATCGACGAATCGAATGGGGCAGAAAAATGGGACCGTTTCGGTCGACCGGTTCGGTGATGCCCGCCTGGGGTCCGCATTTGCAGCCGCAGCAGATCTGGTCACTGGTCGCATTTATCCGCTATCGGGCCGGAACAATCCCCCTGCTGTAAAATCAAAGTTTTGGTTCTGCTGAAGCGGTTTGCTACCAGGAAAAATACCGCCGGGAACCTGCCGGTAAAATTAATCTCGACTCGTCTTGTCATGGCGTAAAGTTTGCGCTATAGTCCGGCCGTTTACACGGCCGGATTCTTTTAGCCGGACAGATAACTGGAGTGTTGCATCGGTTCGCTCCGTTTATTACCGTTTTCCTTCAGGGAGTTTTCAGATGAGTCAATTGCAGGCAGCAGATCTGGGGCTGGAAAGCGTCGGTACCCTCTACCACAATCTCGATTACGACCAGCTTTTCAAGCATGAGCAGGATCGCCAGGAGGGAGCCGTTTCCGATAACGGCACCATGATGGTTGATACCGGTACCTTCACCGGGCGCTCACCCAAGGACAAGTATTTTGTTCGACAGGCACCCTCAGAGGATAATATCGCCTGGGGCAAGATCAACCAGCCGGTCAGCTCTGAGGTGTTTGACGAACTCTATGCCGACACCGTCGCATATCTTGCCGGTAAAGATCTCTATGTGACGGACGGGTTCTGTGGTTCAAACCCCGCAACCCGCAAGAGCGTCCGTTTTATTACCGAGTTTGCCTGGCAGTCGCACTTTGTGCGGAATATGTTTATTCGTCCCGGTGCAGAAGATCTCGCTGCCTTTGCTTCGAACTTCACTATTTATAATGCCAGTAACTATCTCAATGAAAAGTGGCAGAAACATGGTTTGAACTCCGACGTCTTCGTCGTCTTCAATATCGAAAAGAATGTCGCGATTATCGGCGGCACCTGGTATGGCGGCGAGATGAAGAAGGGCATGTTCACCATGATGAACTACTGGCTGCCGCTGGAAAATATCCTGTCGATGCACTGCAGTGCCAACGTTGGTAATAAAGGCGACGTTGCTCTGTTTTTCGGTCTTTCCGGTACCGGCAAGACCACCCTCTCGACCGATCCGCGACGTAAGCTGATCGGTGACGATGAACATGGCTGGGACGCTGACGGGGTCTTTAACTTTGAGGGCGGGTGCTACGCCAAGTGTATCAATCTGTCAGAAGAAAATGAGCCGGAAATCTACGGCGCCATCAAGCGTGATGCCCTGCTGGAGAACGTGGTTGCAGATGAAAGCGGTCAGGTTGATTATGATGACGGCTCCAAGACCGAGAATACCCGGGTCTCCTATCCGATCGATCATATCGCCAATCATGAGCCCGATCTCAAGGGTGGCCATCCGCAGAACATTATCTTTTTGACCTGTGATGCTTTCGGAGTTCTGCCGCCGGTTTCCAGGTTGACCAAAGAACAGGCCATGTACTATTTCCTTTCCGGTTACACCGCCAAGGTTGCGGGAACCGAACGTGGCGTCACCGAGCCGCAGGCGACTTTTTCGGCCTGTTTCGGCGAAGCCTTTCTGCCATTGCATCCGACGGTTTACGGTAAACTGCTTGGCCAAAAGCTCGAAGAACACGGGGTTAATGCCTATCTGGTCAATACCGGTTGGGCCGGGGGAGGTTTCGGAGTCGGCCAGCGGATGAGTATCAAAGCCACCCGTGCCTGTATCAACGCGATTCTCGATGGTTCGATCAACAGCGTTGAATTTGACCAGACCCAGTTTTTCAAACTGCATATTCCCAAAGCGCTGCCCGGGGTTGATGGTAATCTGCTCAACCCACGAAATGCCTGGACTGACAAGGATGCATTCGATGCAACCGCCAGGAAGCTTGCCGGAATGTTTATCGACAATTTCAAAAAGTATGTCGTAGCCGGGGATGTTGACTTTACCCAGTATGGTCCTCAGCTTTGACCGCTGGGAGAAAATAGAAAAAAACAGGGCGGCTGATTGCAATCAGCCGCCCTGTTTTTTTCATTTTAACTCTGTTATGAAATTCATGATCGCCAGTTACGCGCTTGACAGAAACTAAAACAAAAATAATAATACCAGACTAAGTTTAAGGCATTCCGAAAGAATTAATTGCCCGAATCTGGAGAACAGCCAATGGAGGCCGGTGAATTTGAGCTCATAGATAAAATTCGCCGCCAAGCTGGACAGGGTGCTGAATTGCAGCTTGGAATCGGGGATGATTGTTCCGCGATAAATGTCCCGCCGGGCCATAGCTTGCTGACCAGCACTGACCTGTTGTTGGAAGGTGTCCATTTTCGTCTTGACTGGACAGATCTCGTCAGCCTGGGCAACAAGACGGTTGCTGTAAATGTCAGTGATATCGCCGCGATGGGAGCCAGGCCCCTCTGTCTGTATCTTGGCCTCGGTTTGCCCCTCAGCTTCAGCGACAGGCAGGTCGAGCAGTTTCTGGCGGGTTTTTTCGCATCTCTTGAGGATTATGATATTTTTCTTGCCGGTGGTGACACCTGTCGCTCGAATGGACCCCTGATGCTGGCGGTTACCGTTCAGGGGCTCTGTCCTGAAGGGCAGCTGGTGACACGTGCCGGAGCTGTGGTCGGTGATGATCTCTGGGTTTCGGGAACACTGGGGGACAGTGCTCTGGCTCTTGGTTGTCTGTTGGAGGGATCTCCTCTTCCGGCACCACTGGCAGATCGCCATTTTCGGCCGATAGCCAGAGTGAAGCTGGGGCAGCGATTAGCAGCAGAACACCTGGCTACGGCGATGCTCGATCTTTCTGACGGACTGAGCGGTGACCTTAGACATCTGCTGCTCTCATCCGGGGTCGGTGCTCGCGTTGTTCTTTCGCAGCTGCCCCTGTCTGAAGAGTTCAGGCAAGCGCTCAGCGGAGACAGAACCCTGATCGACCTGGCGCTCAGCGGTGGTGAGGACTATGAATTACTCTTTACCGCAAGGACCGGAAGCAGGGCGCGAATCGAAGCTCTCGCAACAGAGTTGCCCATATCGCTGCAGCGGATAGGGGAGATAACCTCCGGTTCCGAACTTTGTTTGCTTGATGCTGCGGGGCAAAGCTATCAGCCTCGGCGCCAGGCATTTGATCATTTTGATCGCAGCAGAAGCCACCAGCCTTAACATGAATCTCTTGCAGAGATGGTACCGTTGTTTGGACCCGGAATTCTTTTCGATAAATCGTTCGATTGCTGATGCTCGGGGTTCCAGTCATCGGGGGAATCGGCGGCAATTTTTTAGCTCTGCCTGCCGAGTTCGGCACGCTTCCGGAGTCCATTGTGGATGAATCCCGAGCAGGAAATGGTGATCAGGATTCCCGGTATGTCGGGAGTCCTCTGTTTGTCGGGAGTGACATCCCCGATGCAGACTTTACTGCTATTCGTGATATTCTGCTTGCCGGGCGCGGTTTCGATCTCGATGGCTACAAGGATCGTTGTATCAAGCGACGGATTGCCGCAAGGATTCGTAATCTGGGCTGCCAGAGTACCGCAAGCTATCTTGCCCTGTTGATCAATGATGATGCCGAGCAGGATGAGCTCATCGAAGCATTGACGATCCATGTTTCACAGTTTTTCCGTAACCCGACAACCTTTTATGTTCTGGAAGAGAAAATTCTGCCTGAACTGCTGCACAAGCGACGTGGCAAAGGGGAGCTGAGAATCTGGAGTGTCGGTTGTGCCGGCGGCGAGGAGCCCTATTCTCTTGCCCTGCTTTGTGACGAACTTTGTACCGGCCAGGATCAGGTCTCGATTCTCGGAACCGACATCAG
>JAJRWF010000160.1 GCA_024276905.1 Deltaproteobacteria bacterium | reverse complement strand
TACCGATTTACTTGATCGTTTTATCGGCCTGACCGGGGAGTTGATTACCAATCGCTATATGTTGCAGAGTGCTGCGGGTGAAAAAGACTGGGGAACTCTCAAGGACGGACTGGATAGTTTGGCGCGACTGGTGAAAGATCTTCACCATCAGGTGCTCCAGGTAAGAATGATGCCGATCGATTCGGTAACCGGCAGATTGCCACGGCTGGTGCGTGATCTGGCCCGGAAATCGGGCAAAGAAATCCGTTTCGAACTTGAAGGGACCGGAATCGAACTGGATCGGTCGATTCTCGAAGAACTGACCGACCCATTGATTCACATGGTTCGCAACGCCATTGACCATGGGATTGATAATCAGGGCACCGTGACGGTCCGTGCCTGGCGTCAACGCGACCAGGTGATGTTGCAGGTGGCGGACAACGGTGCCGGGATGGACCCGGACGTTTTACGGCGCTATGCGGTGGAAAAAGGTTTGATAGGCCCGGCTCAGGCCGAGGCGATGCGTGATTATGATGCCCTGCAACTGGTCTGTCTGCCGGGATTTTCAACCGCCGATCAGGTCACCGATACCTCGGGCCGTGGTGTAGGGATGGATGTGGTCAAGGCGGCAGTCGAAAAGCTGGGTGGGGTTCTGCATATCGACGCCACACCGGGCAGCGGAACAAGGTTTACCCTCAAGCTGCCGCTTTCGGTAGCAATTATTAAAGTATTGCTGGTCAATGTTGAGCGAATGATGGTCGCGCTGCCGATTACACGGGTATTGCAAACCATCGAGATTGAGCGTGATCAGATCCAGACCAGTGGCAAACAGCGGGTTTTCTCCCTCAATGAAGAACTTTTGCCGTTGATTTCACTGCGTAAGATTCTTGGCCTGCCGATTCCGCAGGTTGCCGAGCAGATATCGGTGGTTATTTCGGAAGTTCTCGGGCGTAAAGTCGGGCTGGTGGTTGATGGCTTCAGCGGCCAGAGTGAAGTATTTGTCCAGAGTCCGTCCCGCCCCCTGGATCGTTTACGAGGTCTGGGAGGAGGCACGATCCTGGGTGACGGACGAATCGTCTTTATCCTCGATGTCCAGGGGATGCTGGAGCGAAGAAGCTGATTCGGGGAGGGAAGCATGAGCGTTGAAAGGCTCAGTGGCCAGCAACGATGCAGACTGAGTGAGATTCTGCAGCACGGCCTTGACCAGGCTGCTCTCACTCTGAGAATGATGTTGGGTGGTGAGGTCTCTATTCGCATAATCTCACCTTTTTTACGTCCCCCGGGAGTCTGTGTCCGCCTTGGGTTGACCGGTGCCCTGGAGGGTGGTCTGTACCTTGATCTGCCCGAGCATATGGCGGTTGAAATGGTTAAAACACTGACTGCAGAGCAAGAGTTATCCCTGCTTGATGAGGCCGCTCGTTCGGCATTGATGGAGCTGGGAAATGTTCTGGCCTCGGTCTTTGTCGGCTACTTTGATCAAAGCCGGGGAGTGCGAACCTTGCCGACTCCGCCCGAGTTGAGCCTTGTCCCGCAGGAATTACCGGAATTTGCCGGGTTTTTCTCTGCCGAGCTCAGCTGGAGTAAATGCCGGGAAAAAGCGGAAGTGCTGGTGGGATTGCAGAAATCGGCCATTGACATCCTGTTGGCCTGATGATGGGACAGGTTTCCGGCCGGAAAGATTTTTGCAAGCAGAGATGGCGGGATATCTGTTAGACTCGATCAGCGCTGAATACAGGGCTGTTACTACGCAGGGAGGTAGAAATGAAAAAATATTTTTTGCTGGTGTCACTGCTCCTGTTGCCGGGGATTTGCTCCGCAGCCAACGTCAGCCTGAATGACGTTCTTGAGACAGTGCAGAAACCGTTTAAGTCGAATGTAATCAAGGCTCGCGGGACAGACAAATCAGGTATTTTTGATTTTCAGGGCGATTTTTTTCAGCAATCACGAATTGCAGCTATAAATCGTGTTCAGCGCGGAAACGGGATCGTCAGCTTCCGTTTCGAATATCAGGGTGGAAACCGGGTGCCGCGCGCGATGTTTCGTTGGGAGTATCAGGAGCCATCGCAGCAGGAAGTGGTTTCCAATTCTAAAACCATGTGGGTTTACCTGCCTGAAAATCGGCAGGTGATCGTCACTGATATTGAACCAGTGGCACGACAGCAGGTTGACAATCCGATGACTTTTCTGACCGGTCTGGGCAATCTTTCGCGGGACTTTATGGTCCGCTGGGCTCTTCCCGATTACGATCGATATGGGAACCCGATTCTGGAGTTGAAACCGCGTCGTGTTTCCAGTCTGATTCGGTCGTTGCAGAGCGTGGTCGATCCGCGAGCCGTTGAGGACTATATCGAGAACCATCAGGTTGGTAACGTTTTTCCGATCCTGGCGACGACAGTTGTTGATCCCGCCGGGAACAGTACCACGATTGAATTTACGCACGTTGCTTTTAACGGAGGGCTTTTACCCGGATTTTTCAATTTCAGTATCCCTGCCGGTGTTGAGGTTGTGCGTCCGACGGGGAGTGAGATGGGTTTCTGAGGAGACCTGCTGCTTCCGCGTTAACAAAAAAGGCTGTTTCCATGACCGCCCCGGAGCTTTTATCCGGGGCGGTCATGTGTTATAAGTCGTTGATTCTGTGGGATTCCTTTCCCGTAAACACGTTAGAAGGAGTACAAACGATGCCGAGCTTTGATGTGGTTTCAAAGGTTGATCAACAAGAGGTCGACAACGCCGTCAACCAGGCAATCAAGGAAATTGCGACCCGCTACGATTTCAAGGGAACGACCAATGAACTGGAACTCTCCAGCGAAGGGATCAGAATTCTGGCCGCTGACGATTACAAACTCAAGGCGATCAAGGAGATCCTTATCGGCAAATTGATACGGCGCAATGTTTCACCCAAATGCCTTGATTACGGTCCGGAAGAAACGGCATCGGCCGGTGCGGTGCGCCAGAAGGCCGCGCTCGTTCAGGGGATCAGCAAGGAAAAGGGCAAGGAAATTGTCAAGCTGATCAAGGAAAGCAAACTCAAGGTTCAGGCCCAGATCATGGAAGACCAGGTGCGGGTTACCGGTAAGAAACTTGATGACCTGCAGCAGGTGATCCAACTCTTGAAACAGAAGGATCTGGGTGTTGAACTGCAGTTTGAAAATATGCGCTCCTGACCCCTGAATTGTCAGCAGAAAAACAGGACATAACGTGGAAAAATTGAAAATCAGCCTGGTCAGTCTGGGCTGTCCGAAAAATCTGGTCGATGCCGAGGTGATGCTCGGACATCTGCCACCGGACCGTTTTGAAATTATTGTAGATGAAGGTTGCGCAGATATTATCGTTGTCAATACCTGTTCCTTCATTCAGGACGCCAAGGAAGAGTCGATTGAGACGATTCTGGAACTGGCCGATCAGAAGCGGAGCGGGCGCTGTCGCATGCTGATTGTCAGTGGCTGTCTGCCGCAGCGCTACCAGGAAGAACTTGCCGAGCAGTTGCCCGAGGTCGATCTGTTCATTGGCACCAGCGATGCACCGCGGATTGTTGCGCTGATTGAGCGGCAGTTCGGTTGTGATGAGTCGACAACCGAAATCGGAACTCCCGATTACCTCTATGATCACAGTACCCCGCGGGTGAATTCCTCCCCGTTCTATACCAGCTATATCAAGATTGCCGACGGCTGTTCCAACTATTGCTCCTATTGTATTATTCCGCAGCTACGCGGCAATTTACGCTCAAGAAGTGTCGAATCAGTGGTTGAGGAGGCGAACGCCATGGCTGGAAGAGGCGTGCGCGAGATCAATCTGATCGCCCAGGATATTACCGCCTATGGTGCTGATCGGCAGGATGGTACCGCAATTGAACCCCTTTTGCGTGAACTGGTTAAAATAGAAAAAATTGACTGGATTCGCCTGTTATATGCCTATCCTGACGGGATTAGGGCGGAGTTGATCGATCTGATCGCCAGTGAAGAGAAGATCTGCAATTATCTGGACATCCCGCTGCAACATATCGATGATCAGATTCTGGGGCAGATGAACCGGCGTCTCGACAGTGCCGGAATTCAGGATTTGCTGCAGCGTCTGCGTGACAAAATCCCTGATCTGACTCTGCGGACCTCTTTCATCGTCGGCTTTCCGGGTGAAACCGCGGCACAATTTGAAAAAATGCTGCATTTTGTCGAAGAGGGACACTTTGAACGGGTCGGTGTTTTTCGCTATTCGCGCGAAGAAGGCACCAGGGCCGCGCGGCTTGAAGGACAGATCCCGGCACGCACCAAAAAGAGCCGTCTCAATCGTTTGATGAAAGCCCAGGCGCGGGTTTCCTTTGCGCACAATCGTAAGCTGGTCGGGCGGGTTGAAAAGGTTCTTGTCGAAGGCTACAGCGAAGAGACGGAACTGTTGTTGAAGGGCCGCAGTGCCCGTCAGGCGCCAGACGTCGATGGTTATTGTCTGATTACCGCCGGACAGGCAGATGTCGGGCAGATTGTTGCGTTGCGAATTACCGACTCGTCGGAATACGATCTGATTGGTGAAATTGTAACGGAGAATCCGTGCTGAATCGTCCGCTGCTGTTGATTGCCGCGCTGTTGCTCATCCTTCTGCTGGTCTGGTTTCAGCGCCCCGCACCAGTTACCGAGGTTGCGCGGACGGCACTGATCATGGGGACTCTGGTTGAGATTAAGGGGGTAGGACAAGACCAGAAGCACATAAACAGGGCGATTTCTAACGCATTTACCGCAATGCGCAAGGAGGAGGAGCGTTTTTCTCCTCAGATTGAGTCGAGCCGGTTGTCGCTTCTGAATCGGACCACAGCAGCCGTTATGGTTGATCCCCAGATGCTGGAATTGTTGCAGTTGGGACAAGAAATATCCCGCCAGTCTCAGGGGGCTTTCAATCTGGGGCTGGGGAGACTGAAAGCGCTCTGGAACTTTGAGGCGGAGGATCCAAGGGTTCCAACCACCGCAGCAATAAAAGCAATTTTGCCAGATCCGGACCATGAGCTGGTCCATATTGCAGGTAATCGTGTCACACGCTCTTCCGGGGTGCAGCTCGACCTGGGAGGAATCGCCAAGGGGTATGCCGTTGACCAGGCGCTGAAAGTTCTGCGGACTGCCGGGATCACTTCGGCAAGCGTAAATGCCGGTGGCGATATCGGCCTGCTGGGTGGGCACGGTGAGCGGCCCTGGAAAATCGGCATTCAACATCCGCGCAGGCCCGGAGAGGTGCTGGCGACACTGGAATTGCGTAATCAGACAATTGTTACTTCTGGGGACTACGAACGTTTTTTTATCCAGAAGGGGGTCCGTTATCACCATCTCTTCGATCCTCAGACCGGGCTGCCGGCGCGGGGGTGCCAGAGTGTTAGTGTGATCGCCCCAAATGCGGCTGAAGCAGATGCGCTGGCAACGGCGGCATTTGTTCTCGGCCCGCAAAAGGGCCTGGAACTGCTGGAACAGCGGCCTCAGGTTGAGGGCCTGATCCTGGCGGCTGACGGGACGGCCAGTGTTACCAGCGGGCTCAAGGGTCGGATCCAATGGCGCTGAAAGCACTCTGGGTGCGGACCACCAGAACGGATCGTTACCTGATACTGCTCCTTGTCTTGGTCGCTTTTACCAGCCTGTTTTTGTCTTTCGGGCGCACAGCAGGTAAGCAGTTGGTGATTTACGCTGACGAGAAGATTGTCTTTACCGGGCCTCTTACCCGGGACAGACTGCTTGAGCTGCAGGGTCCGCTGGGGGAAACACAGGTTGAAATTTCTGCCGGACAGGTGCGGGTGGTTTCGTCGCCCTGTCCACGCAAAATCTGTATCGGTATGGGCTCTGTCTGGCGCAGTGGTGACCTGCTGGCCTGTGTTCCGAATCGGGTTGTGGTCCGGATTGAAGGAGAGGGAAAGAAGGGTTATGATCTCCTCAGCCGCTGAGCAGCAGAATCTGGAGCAGACCCGCCAGCGTGTTTTCATGGCTCTGTTTATTGCCCTGGCGGTCGGCCTGCATACGTTCGAGGCTTTGTTGCCGAATCCTCTGCCCTGGTTCCGGATCGGCCTGGCAAATATTCTGGCGCTGACGGTTCTTGCGCTTTATGGTTTGCGGGCGATGTGGGTTCTGACGCTGAGCCGGATTTTTATCGGCAGCCTGTTGCTTGGAAACCTGCTGGGCCCCGGATTTCTGTTGTCGCTTGCCGGGGGACTGGGGGCCTGCCTGTTGATGAGCGGCGGAGTCGTGTTGTTGCGTAAAGGGATCGGCTTGATCGGCCTTTCGGTGCTGGGGGCTGCCGGGCATGTGTGCGGGCAATTGCTGGTGGCCGGGCTGGTGATTATTCAACACCAGTCGATCTGGTTACTCTTGCCGGTCTTGCTGCTTTTTGCTCTTGTCAGTGGGGTTCTCAACGGTTTTGCCGCTGATCTGCTGGTCGATTACCTGTTGCAGCATCCCGCCTTCAGTGCTTGTCGCAAGGGGTTCGGTCCTCATCAGTTAAAGGGATAAAATTATGCCTGATACTCGTCTTTTCCTGCTCCTGCTCTGCCTGTTGATGTCCGCCTGTGCTCCGGGAGGTCCAGGTTCTGAAGCACTCTTAAGCTCTTCCCAATTACGCACGGCGATGGCCAAATTGCCGGGGGCGCAGGTGATAGAGGGGAATCCGTTGCGCATCAGCTATCCGTCCGGAATCCTGTTTGCTGAAGCCTCTGTGTTGCCGATGCCGGGAGGGCCGGAGCAACTTGATCCCCTGATGACCCTGATCCGGCAGTCCGGTGTGGCTTGGCAACTGAGGGTGCATGCTGTCAGTGGTGAGGGCGAGAAATATGATCGCCTGCTGGCCGCAGAACGTGTCAAAGTCTTACGCACCTACCTGAAATCATCCGGGGTAGATCTGCTAAAAATAACGATAACTGCGGTTTCCGGTTCCGGAGTGCCGCTTGAACTGAGTATCGCTGAATAAACCACCCCTGGAGGGACAAATGAAAGTTATTCTTCCGGTCGCCGGCAAGGGAACCCGCCTGCGTCCCCATACCCATACCAAAGCCAAATCATTGGTGCATGTTGCGGGCAAGACGGTTCTGGAACACATCATCAACCGTCTTGAGCCATTGAAGGTCAGCGAGTACCTGTTCATCACCGATGAAAATGGTCAGCAGATCGAAGATTTTATGGCGCTTAAATTTCCGCAGCTCAAATGTCGCTACTTCGTTCAGCAGCAGCGGCTGGGCCCGGCTCATGCCGTTGCTCTGGCGTCACCGGCCGTTGATCAGGACGAGGACCTGCTGGTGGTGTTTAACGATACAATCTTTGTCACCGATCTGAGCCGGATTCCTCAACTTTGTGCGCAGGCCGATGGCTTGATTTACTCAAAGGAGGTCGAGGATTACCAGCGCTTCGGAGTTAATGTCATCAAGGAGGGCCGGATTGTTGACATGGTCGAGAAACCGGAGACCCCCGTCTCGCGACTGGCACAAGTCGGACTCTATTACCTGAAAAACGGCCGCGGTTTTATGGGGGCGATTGAAGAGACCATCAAGGCCGGGGAGACTGTCAAGGGCGAGTATTACCTGCCGGCAGTTTTCATGCGCATGATCGGCGAGGGCTTGGTACTGCGTGCGCCCGAGATCGACGCCTGGCTTGACTGCGGCAAACCGGAAACGCTGCTCGAAACCAATCGCTATCTGTTGCAAGGGCGGCATCATGTTCATGGTGAGGTTCAAGACTCGGTCCTGATAGAACCGGTGCATATTGAACAGGGAGCGGTGGTGCGCAATTCAATCCTCGGCCCCAATGTTTCTGTTGCAGCGGGGAGTGTCATCGAGGATAGCGTTATTCGCGATTCAATCATAAATGCCGACAATCAGGTCAAAAGCATGGTGCTTGAAGAATCGCTGCTGGGAGATTCGGTCTCGCTGCTCGGTTCACCACGACGGATGAATATCGGCGATCATTCAATCATCGAAATGGATCAATAGGGTTTGATGTGACCGGGATGACGATTCATCAGCTGTTGCCTTATCTGCTGCCGCCTCTGCTCGGGGCGTTGATCGGCTATGTCACCAACTACATCGCGATCCGCATGTTGTTTCGGCCGTTAAGGGCCTGGCGGGTGCTTGGTCTTCGTTTGCCGCTGACTCCGGGGATCATTCCTGCCAAACGGGGAGAGCTGGCGCGCAAGATGGGCGATATGGTCGGCGAGCATCTGCTGACGGCCGACGATGTCGGCCGCGCTTTTGCCAAGCAGAGCGTGCAGAATGAACTGCGTCTGGCTGTCACCGCCAAACTGGGTGTTTTCCTCGATCGAGAACTGGGCCCGCTCGAAACCCTGGTTCCAGACCGTTTTCGCCCCCGTTTTCGTGAGCTGGTTGATCTGGTGCGCGGCAAGCTGGTGCGACTGATTTTCGATTATCTGCAGAGTGAAGGTTTTGAGTCCCGTCTGCGCGATTTTCTGCAACGCCAGGGAGATCAGTGGTTGGCCAGGGATCTGGGCCATATTCTCACCCCGGAGCGTTATCAGCTTCTGCAGCAGCATCTGGATAGCAAACTGAGCGGTTTTTTCCAGTCGCCGCAACTGGCCGCGACGGTCGGTCATTACATTGATCACAAAACCGAAGCCCTGTTTGCCGATGAGCGGCCGCTGCGCTAGCTGTTACCGCCGGAGCTGATCGAACTGCTGTTGAATCAGCTGGAACGTGAGTTGCCACCGTTGGTCGAACGTTTCGGTGCCATGCTCTACGACCCCGAGTTTCGTGCCCGTTTGATCGAAAAGGGTAAGGGGGCGATCGATTCTTTCCTCGACTCTCTGGGAGGCCTGGCCGGTCTGCTCAGCGGGTTCATGGATCTCAACAAGATTTATGACAAGATCCCCGAATTTCTCGATAAGGCCGGAGATGAAATAGCCGCTTGGCTCAAAGAGGAACAGACCCAACGGCAACTGGCGGCCCTGCTGCGCGAGCGGCTGGATAATTTGCTCGACAGACCCTTGTCCGGTTATCTGGAAAAGCTGCCCTTTGAAAAGGTTAACGGCCTGCGGCGTTTTGTGCGCGAACAGGCGATAGTCGCCGTTCAATCGCGACGGACTACGGAAGCGGCCCTCGGATTGACGGTGACTGCTGTTGACCGGCTCAAGGAGCGTTCGTTTGACAGTTTGCTGCGCAGTGGTTTGCCGGAGGGCAGTGTCGACCGTATCCGTGACCAGCTGGCCGAGCGGCTGCTCGAATTACTGCGTTCCCCACAGGCACATAAGACCCTTGAAACCGTGTTGCTGGAGCAGAGCGAAGCATGGATTTACCGTAAACCGCTCGGTCTGCTCTCGGCCCGGCTGCCGAACGACCTGCGCCAGGAGCTGGAAACGGCACTCTGCCAGCTGGTTGAGGAGCTGCTCAAAAAAGAAGCGCCACGACTGGTTGAAACGCTCAACGTTCAGCGTATGGTCGAGGAAAAGGTCAATGGTCTTGACCTGCTGCAGGTCGAAGGGTTGCTGATGGGCATCATGCAGGAGCAGTTCAAGTACATCAATCTGTTCGGCGGTCTGCTCGGGTTTATGATCGGTCTGCTCAATCTGTTGTTTTTGCGCTTACTCTGATTGACCCTTCACAGCAGAGCCGAAAGGGGTGAATGGTGGAGAAGATCCTCAATGAAGATGCTGAACTGAAATCCCAACTGAAAAGGGTTTTGGCCGCGGTCGAACAGCTGCTGCCGCAGCCGGTTGAAGTCCTCGATTGGCAGAGCTGTTTTGCGGCCAGCTGGCGGCGCCATTCGCTGGCCGGTTTTCTCCATCCGGTCGATGCTCTTGACCCGGTTGACCTTGACGATCTGCTTGGAATCGACAAGCAGAAGCAGATTCTCGAAGAAAATACCTGCCAGTTTCTCGATGGTTTTCCGGCGAACAATGTCCTGCTCTGGGGCACTCGTGGAACCGGAAAATCGACCCTGGTGCGTGCCCTGCTCAATCGCTATGCGGCCAAGGGTCTGCGGGTGATTCAGGTTGACAAAGATGATCTGATGCATCTGCCCGATATCTTTGCCGCTATACGTGGTCAGCACTACCGCTTCATTCTGCTGTGCGATGATCTGTCCTTTGAGGCCGGGGAGTCGGGGTACAAAATGCTCAAGAGTGCCCTTGATGGCTCTGTTTATGCGGCACCGGAAAATGTGCGGATCTATGTTACCTCCAACCGGCGTCATCTGCTGCCCGAATATGAAACCGACAACCTGGGGGCCAAGATGGTTCATAACGAGATTCATCATGGTGAAGCTGTTGAAGAGAAAATTTCTCTTTCCGACCGTTTCGGACTCTGGGTGGCCTTTAACAGCTTCAGTCAGGATCAGTACCTTGAAGTGGTAGAGAAAACGCTGGCCAGTATTTGTCGGCAACAGCAGATTGCTCCGCTGTGGGATGAGGATATCCGTTTGAGTGCCATTGCCTGGTCGCACAAGAAGAGTAAGCGCTGTGGGCGTACCGCCCTGCAGTTTGCTCTGCAGTGTGTCGGGCGCCGGATGCGGGAAGCCAGGAGATGAAGAACGCCTATTTTGCCGCCGGGTGTTTCTGGGGTGTCGAGCAGAAATTTTCACGCGTTCCCGGGGTTGTCCGGACCGCAGTGGGCTATATGGGCGGCGATTGGCCACAGCCGACCTATGAACAGGTCTGTCGCGGTGAAACCGGCCATGCCGAAGCAGTTGAAGTCGTTTATGACCCTGAAGTTGTTGGTTACGACGAATTGCTCACTTTTTTCTGGCGCATGCATAATCCGACCTGCCTTAATTTTCAGGGGTGGGACATCGGCACCCAGTACCGGAGTGTTATTTTTACGCGCGACGCAGAACAGCGACGCACTGCCGAGCAGAGCCGCGAGGCCGAAGCGACTTCCGGCTGTCATGCGGAGCCGATTGTTACCGAAATTTGTAGTGCCGCGCGTTTTTGGCGCGCCGAGGAGTACCATCAGCAGTATCTTGCCAAGCAATAACTGAAATTGTCTTATGAGAGATAAAATGACCAGAATAAGACCCTGCTTGATACGGAGCCTTTTGCGTAGGCCGAAGATCGATGCCCTGTTAAAGGTTGTCGTGCCACGGTGACATCCTCCCCCCTCTCCCTTTCGGTAGCACGAAATAAAAAAACGTAATATTTCCCTTGACGGCCCTGGCCCTTCCCTTTAGTATCCGGTGGCACGAAGTTTAATCATGTGCTACTCTTTTCGCTTGGAGGTCTATTTTGAGCCGTCTTCTTGTTGCCAGCGGTCTTGTTTTACTGATGTTTTCTCCGGTCTTTGCTCATTTTGGGACCATCGTTCCCTCAGATGATATCATCACCCAGGATGATGGGAAATTGCTCCATCTTGAGGTGAAGTTTATTCATCCGATGGAGGGCCAGTATATGGAGATGGCCAAACCGAAGAGGTTTGGCGTGCTTCATGCCGGTAAAAAAACCGACCTGCTTTCTGAATTGAAAGCGGTCAAGGGCAAAAGTCCTGATCAGTCACAAAAGTACACTTTCTGGACAACGGAATACAAGATTCGCCGGCCTGGTGATTATACGTTTTTTGTCGAACCGACTCCCTATTGGGAACCGGCTGAGGATCTGTTTATTCTCCATTACACCAAGGTTTGCGTGAACGCGCTCGGGTTGGAAGCGGGTTGGGACGAGCAGCTTGGCCTGGAAACGGAAATTGTTCCCCTGACCCGTCCCTATGGACTCTGGACGGGGAACCTGTTTACCGGGCAGGTTCTGCTCAAGGGGCAGCCGGTGCCCTTTGCCGAGGTCGAAATTGAATACCTGAATGAATCTGTCGGTAACATCAGTGTTATTCATCCGCCGTCAGATCCCTATGTCACTCAGGTGGTCAAAACGGATGACAGAGGAATTTTCAGCTATGCCATGCCGAAGGCTGGCTGGTGGGGATTTTCTGCTCTTTCCGAGGCGGATTGGACCATCACCCATGACAAGGTTGAAAAGAAGGTTGAAATTGGTGCCGTTTACTGGGTACGGACTCGTGATATGCAATAGTTACGAGGCAATGATCGCTGCGGCCACAGGGTCGATTTGTTAACCGGCATAGATATCAAAGGACAGTTAAATATGAAATATGGTTATCGCAGCACCTGTCTGGCGTTTGTTCTGCTTCTCTTGTTCAGTGGGTCGGCTCTGGCCCACAAAGTGAACCTCTTTGCTCATGTCGAATCGGGACAGGTCTATACGGAAAGCTATTTTCCTGATGGTCGTCCGGTTACGGGAGGCAAGGTGCTGGTCTACGATCCGGCTGAAACCTTGCTGCTTGAGGGAAGCACTGACAAGGATGGTCTGTTCAGCTTTGCGATCCCCGGGATTGTTGAGTTGAAGATCGTCATTGAGGCGACCATGGGCCACCGGAACAGTTTCAAACTGAAGAAAAGCGAATTGGAGGAAGGACAATGAAAAAATTCCGCCGGGGCGCAGTCGTGGTTCTGTTGGCAGTGGGCCTGATAATCAGTGCTTTGCCTGCTGCTGCAGAAGAGAATGGTTGTAGCCAGGCGGTGCGTGTCATTGAGAAACAACAAGGAAAAGCTTCACGTGATATGCGCAAAATTCAACGTGAAATTGCGGCGCTGCGGGCAGATCTGGACAAGCCGGGGCTGAGTGAAGTTCTGGGTGGTCTCGGTTATATTTTCGGTCTGTTTGGTGTTGCGGCCTATGTTGCATCACGGCGCAAGGACTAATCCATGCATATTTCAGACGGAGTTCTGCCGACGGCGGTGTCGGTCGGTGGCTATCTGATCAGCGGTCTGCTGGTTGCCTGGAGTGTGCGTCGTACCCGCGGGGATGATCTGCCCAAG
Source organism: Deltaproteobacteria bacterium (assembly GCA_024276905.1). GTDB lineage: Bacteria > Desulfobacterota > Desulfuromonadia > Desulfuromonadales > Geopsychrobacteraceae > Geopsychrobacter. Next base: position 17,199 of record JAJRWF010000160.1, on the reverse strand, counting down.
ATTGCGGTAGTCAGTGCCGCTTTTTTTGTAGCTTCGCTGATCCATGTTCCGTTCGGCCCGACCAGTGTCCATCTGCTGATCCCGGGCCTGGTCGGGGCCTTGCTTGGCCCCTCGGCTTTCCTGGCCATTGGTCTGGGACTGGTGTTGCAGTGTCTCCTGTTTCAGTTCGGCGGTTTGACCGCCATCGGCGCGAACCTTTTAATGATGGGGCTGCCGGCACTGTTGGCTGGCTGGGTTTTCTATCATTTCAAGGGACGTAAAAGAAGGCAGCGCATTCTGGTCGGAGCGCTCTGTGGTGGCGGGGCGACGGCCTTGTCTGCCGTTTTGCTGGCGTTGTTACTGGTCAGCGGCGGTGAGGATTTCTGGGGGGTGGCCAAGCTGGCGTTAGCCGCCCATGTCCCGGTGGTGCTGATCGAAGCAGCAGTCAGCGCGATGATTGTTTCCTTTCTGATCAAAGTTAAGCCCGAGATGCTTGATACCCCTTTCGCGTTCAAAAAACCGACGTGAACGGGTCTCTACAGATTTCGCCCCTCTGGTTGCTGCCTTTGCTGCTGGTGCCGCTGGTGGTTTATTCCGGTTTGCGAATGCTCGTAAGTGTCGGCGGTGAAGACTCGCAGCAGGAAGAGCGTGACTGGACGGTTCCGCAACTGGAGTTCACGGCAGGCAAAAGTTCACCAGTGCATCGCTGGGATGTGCGCTTCAAGCTGGCCAGCATTCTGTTGTTCGCCTTTTTGATTGTCTCTTTGCAACATGTGCAGACGGTCGGGATCGCACTGTTTATTGCTTTTGTCAGCTATCGGATTGCCGGTATCCCCTGGCGGCGGGGGATAAAACGCTTATTGGGGATGAGCGGGTTTCTGTCCATGTTCCTGTTGATGTTGCCCCTGACTGCTGTTCAGCAGCCTGGTGATCTGGTCCTGGTTTTCGGCCAGATAGACTGGCTCGGGTTTAATCTGCGTGGTCTGGATCTGGCGATTCTGATTATTCTGCGCGCTTGTGCGGTAGCCCTGTTGATGGAGCCGTTGCTGGCAACAGCACCGTTGCCGACCACCCTGGCCGGGCTTGAGCACATGGGGGTTCCGCCACGTTTGACGCAGTTGTTGTTGATTACCCATCGGTATCTGTTTCTGTTTGTCCATGAGGCCCGCCGGATGCAGATCGGCATGGAAGTGCGGGGATTTCGCAAGTCAACCAGTCTTGCCACCTTGCGTTCGGTCGGAAACTTTATCGGCATGCTCTTTGTGCGCAGTTTTGAGCGGACTGAAAGGGTATATGCCGCAATGCTGGCGCGGGGCTATCAAGGACGTTGGCCGCAATCGGTCAGTTTCAGCGCCGGATCCGCCGATTATCTGAAATCGGTGCTGCTTATCGGCCTTGGATTGTTGTTGGTTTTCTGTGATCAGCTGCTGTGGAAGAAATGAGAAACCGATGCATCAGTTGAGCAAACTCTCCCCGCTCGAGAACGACAAAGACCTGCTGATGAAGATAGAAGGTCTTTGCTACCGCTATCCGGACGGTACCCCTGCTCTTGAGCAGGTTGCTCTGCAGGTCAGGGCTGGAGAACGGATTGCTCTGGTTGGGCACAACGGTTCAGGAAAAACAACGCTGGTCAAGCATCTTTGCGGCCTGCTGTCTGCGCAGCAGGGGACGATTGAATATAAGGGCAAGGGGCTTGCTGCAGAACATCTGGCGAGTGCAAGGCTAGAGATCGGCTTGCTTTTTCAGGACCCTGACGATCAGCTGTTCGGCCACAGTCTGTATGAGGATGTTGCATTTGGCCCCCGCAATCAGGGCTTGTCCGAAGCAGAGGTTGAGCTGGCGGTCCGCCAGGCAGTGACATCGGTCGGGCTGGATGAGTTATTGTTCAAGCCGCCCCATGCTCTGAGTTACGGGCAGAAAAAACGTGCAGCACTAGCTGGACTGCTGGCAATGCAACCGGAGATGTTGATTCTGGATGAACCGACAGCCAATCTTGATCCGCTCCAGGAGCAGATCTTTATCGATCTTCTCAAGCAGTATCAGGGAACCCTGATTCTGATCAGTCATGATCTGATCTTTCTCTATGAGCTCTGTGAACGTGCCCTGGTCCTTGATGGTGGTCGGGTTCACCATGATTACTCCCTCCGGGAGCTGGTCGAGCATCGTCCGTCATTGCGAGAGCACGGGCTCGATTTTTCTTTCCGTTTTGCCGAAAGCCGACAACAGACTCTGACCATCAAGGATGAGCGACGTGAGGTGGACCGGGGTGGCAACCCGGAGTTGACACTCCCTGCGTCCTCACTGATTGTGACCCGTGATTTACACTATCGTTATCCGGATGGAACCGCAGCTCTGCAAGGTGTCGATCTGAGGATCAAGACCGGTGAACACGTCTCCCTGGTGGGGGAGAATGGCGCGGGGAAAAGTACCCTGCTGCTGAGTCTGCTGGGACTTCTGCCCTTTGCTGGCGACTACCATTTTGCCGGAGAGAAGATTGTCGCCGGCAAAGGGCGACTGGTCTGGCAGCGGACCGGGATGGTTTTTCAGGATTGTGCTGATCAGCTGGTCTGCCCAACCTGCTACGATGAAGTGGCCTTCGCGCCTCGTCAGTTCGGGTTGAAGGAGGCTGAGGTAAAAGAACTTGTCGAATCCGCACTCAATAAGGTCAAACTGGACGGATTTTCCGCGCGCGTTCCCCTGCACCTCTCAGGTGGGGAACGCAAAAGGCTGGCTCTTGCCAGTGTTTTGAGCCTGCAGCCGCAACTGTTGATTCTGGATGAACCGACCGCAGGCCTTGATCCTCGCGGTGAGGAATTGTTGCTGGAAATTTTACGCGATATTGATGTGACCCTGTTACTGGTGTGTCACGATATCTTCTTTGTTCGTGAGCTTACAGAACGAACATTGGTCATGCATCGCGGCAGAATTGCCCTTGATTACTCCACAAAAGACTTTTTAGCAGATAAAAACCTGACCACATTGAACGGACTTGACTACACATACCGCAATCGCTGTGCTCTGCAGATCAAGGAGTTGCAGCATCGACACGAACATGCTCATCCCCACAAGCACCTGCATGAGCACCCGCACCGGCATGCCGGACAGTTGCACAGCCATCCCCATGAACATGAGCATGAGCATCCACACAGTTATACTCACAGCCACGACAAAAGCGGTGCGCATCAGCACCCGGTCCGGGAAGAGTATCATGAACATGGGCATCCGGATCATGAACGGGATGACCACGACCACAGTCACTAAGAGGCTTCAGGATCCCGCGAAGCGAAAATCACTCCACAGAATAAAAAAAATTAAATTGCATGATCCCCCTTGAAAAGGTGGTTTCTGCCAGATATCCTGTCTGATATGTCATTAACGACAGGGAGGTGTTTCTATGTTGAATATTGCCATTCTGGTGTTTGATAATTGCCTGCTTTCGAGCGTTGCCGGTCCGCTTGATCTGTTTACCGTGGCGAACTGGGAGAACAAAAAGCGGAATAAGACAGACGCAAGGCCTTTTTGCCGATGGGAATTGTTGTCGGCGGATGGGGGGCCGGTGGTTTGTTTCAGTCAGGAACCGCTGGTTCCTCACCGTTCGATTCATGACTGTCGCGAGCCCGATCTGATTATCCTGCCATCGGTTCTGGGCAATATTGAGGCCTTACGCCAGGAGAAGGAGGTTATTTCCTGGTTAAAGGCACAGCATAAACGTGGCGCGATCGTCGCCAGTATCTGCGCCGGGGCTTTTCTGGCCGCAGAAGCAGGAATTCTCAATGGCCGTGAAGCGACGACCCACTGGCAGCTGGCAGATCGTTTTCGTCAGACCTATCGCAAGGTTAAGTTGCAGGTTGATCGGATTCTGATTGATGGTGGAGATTATCTTTGTGCCGGCGGGACCAGTGCGCATCAAGATCTGGCTATCTATTTGTTGGAAAAATTCGGTTCCAGCGAGCTGGCAGACGCCTGTGCGCGAATGATGTTGATCGACCGCGGTCGTCGCGAGCAGGCACCCTATATTCGTTTCAGGCGTCAGAAGAACCATGGTGATGAGAAAATTGCCGAGATTCAGCGTTATCTGGAGCAACGCCTGACGGAACACACCAGTGTGGTACAGATGGCCCAGATGGCCCAGATGGTCGAGCGGACATTTCTCCGGCGCTTCAAAAAGGCCACCGGTGATTCGCCGCTCGAATATCTGCAGCGGCTGCGGGTCGAAGCCGCAAAACGCTTGCTTGAAAACGGAGAGACCCGGATTGACCTGATTACCAATGCCGTCGGTTATGAGGATGCCAGTTCATTCAGGCGTCTCTTCAAGCAGATCGCCGGGGTTTCACCAACGGTCTACCGGCGTCGCTTTGTCGAACTGCAGGGCAGTTGAGGCGAAAAACGGTTAACTCGTGGTCGCCTGAAGGACAGGGGTTTTCGTGCGCAGTGCGATCAGAGAATGAACCACCAGAGTCAGCAGAACAAAGAGTCCTGCACCCAGGGTCAGTGATCCCGGTGCTTCGCCGACCAGCAGCCAGACCCATAAGGGGCCGAGCAGGGTCTCCAGTAACAGCACCAGGCTGACTTCGGCAGCAGGAAGATGGCGAGAGCCGAGGGTGATCAAAGCAAAGGAAACTGGTAACACCAGTGTTCCCTGCAGTGCCAGCAGGCTGAGATCCTGCGGGCCGATACTTGAAGGCTCTGCACCCAGCAGCAGGCAGAGCGGAATAGCCAGCAGGCTGCCCAGGGCAACGGCCGGGATCATGTTCAGACGCCTTGCCCGGCGCAGGACAACCAGATTTGTTCCCCAGAGACAGGACGCTGCCAGAGCCATCAGGTTTCCCACCAGGTTTTCGGCTGAAAAACTCCCGATAAAAATCAGCAGAATCCCACCGGAAGCAGTGATTATCGCAATAAATGTATGACGAGCAATCTTCTCCTGAATAAAAATTCGTCCTATCAGGGCCGCGAACAGGGGGGTCGCCGCCAGGATAACCAGGGTATTGGCGGCCGTTGTCCGGTAAAGGGCCCCAATAAAGAGTACTGAGCCACAGGCGGTGACCAGGGAAGAGATCAGTCCATATCGTCCAGTTTGTACTATTGTAGTCCACAAGCGACGACGATAGATCAAGGTCAGACCGGCGATCAGGCTGCTGCCCGAAATCAAACTGCGCCAGAAGAGCATGGTCCAGGCATCACAGTGCATCAGTTTGACCAGCAGGGCATCGGGACTGAGGATCAGGACCGCAGTGATTGTAATCATCAAACCGTGCTGATGAGAATTGACAGGCATAAAGGGTATCCGAGAAAAAGCAATGCGGCAGGATAGCGACGACAGGTGGAATTGTCCAGCCTCAGGAGCGGGATAAACTGTGGATCTGATTCCTAGAATTCCTGGGACTCAACCCGGTTGCGACCATTGAGTTTGGCAGAGTACATGGATTGATCTGCTCGATTGATGGCTTCCGTCAGGGAGATCTCCGGAGTGAGGATGGAAACGCCAAGACTGACAGTGAGCGCAATTGATGCGTGGTTGTAATAAAACGGGTCTTCCGCAATCGACACTCGAATCCGTTCGGCGACGGCACGAGCACTGGCCAGGTCAGTATCCGGAAGCAAGAGCAGAAACTCTTCACCACCATAACGACCAAGGATGTCGTAAATACGGAGGCCTTGTTTGAGTCGTTCAGACAATTGTTGCAGTATTGCGTCGCCCGCCAGATGACCATAGTCATCGTTAACACGCTTGAAGTGATCGATATCAAGCAAGATCAGACTCAGTCCACTGTGGGGACTCCCGAGCTCATGGCGGATTACTCGTGCCGCTTCTTCTTCCGCCCGTAGCATCAATTCTCCACGGTTGTAGATATTGGTCAAGGCATCGGTCATGGCCTGTTTGCGCAATTTTTTCTCGGCGGCCGCCAGCTGCTTCATGCCGATCCGTGCGATGTAGAAAGCAATAAAGTAGACAATCACCAGGATCGTCGAGAGCAGGATCAAGGACTTCAGCGTTCCTGATCGAATATCGCTACGAAATTTTGTGACATCCCGGTAGAGTTCGAAGACACCGAGAATTCGGCCCTCGACAATGATCGGGGTGTAGGTTTCGACGACATCAACATCAAAAGTTGTCTCGTCCTTGAGGTCGCGCAACGAATCCTTGTTTTCGAGGTGTGAATCAACTTCACCTCTCAGAGCGCGCAACAGGCGGGAATTGTCTGGATCGGATTCACCGATGATTGCGTCATCGGTACTGTAGATGACTTTTGTATCAAGGGTAAAAATTTTGACTTTGACAATATCGAAAGGGTGCAAAAATTCCCGCAGCCGCAGGTCGAATAAGGGTTCAAAAGACGCTTCGAGCTCCAAATGTAATTCGCTGGAATTATTGCGCGAAAAAAGAATGTTACGTTGCTGGTTGACGAGCAGATGGCTGATCAGGACTGCTTCTTTTTCGGCCATACTGATGACATAACGTGCGTAGATGCCGTGGATCCCGAAAATAGCCGTTGCAACAATGGCAACTCCGGACAGGAATGCCAGCAGAGTCAGAAGACGAACCAGCCCGGCCAGATTTTTTTGCGCCTTTTTCTCGGGCACTGAGGACTCCCCCGGAAAGAATGCTAAGAAGTCCTAATCTTAACAGCTGGGGCTCGGGTTGCATGGATTAATTATTGTTACGGGGTGCACAAAAGGGCCAGTGAGTTGCAACTCACCGGCCCTTTTGCGGTTTATCCGGAAACGACTCAGCTGAAGAAACGTCTGAGCAGGCCGGCAAAAGCGGCGCCATGACGGGCTTCGTCTTTGCACATTTCGTGAACGGTATCGTGAATAGCGTCAAGGTTGAGTTCTTTGGCGCGAGTGGCCAGCGCTTTCTTGCCGGCACAGGCGCCATGCTCGGCGTCGACTCGTGCCTGGAGGTTGGCTTTGGTGTCGGCAACGACACACTCGCCGAGCAGCTCGGCAAATTTGGCCGCATGTTCCGCCTCTTCAAAGGCAATTCGCTTGTAGGCTTCTGCAACTTCGGGATAGCCCTCACGATCGGCCTGGCGACTCATGGCGAGGTACATGCCGACTTCGGTGCATTCACCGGTAAAGTTGGCCCGCAGACCTTCCAGAATCTCCGGGTCAACATCCCTGGCAACGCCGATGCGATGCTCATCTGCCCAGGTCAGGGAGGCATCAGGGTTAATTTCGGTGAACTTATCCGCTGCGGCCTTGCATTGAGGACAGCAATCGGGAGCGGCATCACCGTCGTGAACATAGCCGCAGATGGTGCAGACAAATCTTTTCATCGGAACTCTCTCCTTGAATGAGGGTCTCAGGTTAAGTATAACTAAATCGGTCGTGATTATAGCGGAATCCTCTCCCCTGTCAAGCAGGATTTTCTCTATTCCCACCAATTCGTGGTACAAAAGCAAAGAGTAAAAACTGGCTTTGGAGAATGAACAGTCTATGGGCATCAAAAGCATTGGTTTGACATATCTGTTGCTGGTCGGATTGGCGTATATGTGGGCCACAAAACGTGACCCGCAGAAGGCACGGGCTTCCATTACGTCCGGGGCGGGAGCCTTGCTCAGCCTGTTGCCCCTGCTGGTTGCAATCTTTGCTCTGGTCGGATTATTTCAGGAGTTTTTGCCGCCGGAAATGATTGAATCGATCCTGGGACAGGGGAATCGGGCTGTTTCATTGCTGCTCGGCGGCCTGTTGGGCGCCGTTTCGCTCGGTCCGCCATTGGCCTCTTATCCTATTGCCGGATCCATGCTTGCTGACGGGGCTTGGCCACCGGCTGTCGCGGCGTTTATCCTCTCTTGGATTTCTGTCGGCATCGTGACCATGCCGTTTGAAGCCAAAGTTTTCAGCTGGCGTTTCGCATTGTTACGCAACGGGCTGACCCTTGTCGCGGCACTTTTTTCCGGATTGCTGCTCGGAGGCTTGTTGTGAACGGGACCGGTGGTTTTTTACGTCGAATATTGCAGCAACGCATGCTCTGGCTGGTAAGTCTGCTCTATCTGTGGGCCTGGTCGGTTGATGCGGGAAAAGCTGCGGCGGCACTTGATTTCGGGCTCAGCCTTCTCGTCTCGGTCAGTATTCTTATTGTTGCGATCTTTGCGCTGGTCGGGTTGATCCAGGTCTGGGTCGGTCGTGACCTGATTGCTTCCGTTCTGGGTCGCGAGGCCGGACTCAGGGGGTTGTTGATTGCCGTTGGTTGCGGTGCAATTCTGATTGGCCCGCCCTATGTTGTCTTCCCCTTGTTGATGAGCTTACGGAAGCTTGGGGCGCGCTGGGCGGTGGTGACAATTGTTCTGGCGGCCTATGCATTAAAACCGCAGATGCTGCCGATCGAGATAGAATTTCTGGGGCTTTCCTTTTCTCTTGTTCGCGCCGGGTTGACTCTGCTGCTGGCAATTCCTCTGGGCCTTGCAGTTGAGTGGTTCATGCCGGAGGATGAGCTTTCCTGAGGGCCTGTTCAGAGGAGCAATTGCAGGCCGTCATGGGCAATTTCAAGTTCGATATGCTGACGGTTGTCGTCGATCGACGGGCCGGTATGGGTGAGGATGATCCGTGCTGTTTCCAGTTCAAAAAGATGCTGCTTGAGGGTCTGGTAGTCAAGATGTGCGGGGCTGGGTTTATTAAAGTTGCAGCATTCGCAAATCAGGAGATCAGTCCCCCTTGCCAGCGCAATCAGGTTCCGGGTCCACTCGGTATCGCCGGTATAGGAAATTACCCGCTCACCGATCTCGACACGGAGTGAACAGGCCGCCGCATGTTGGCCATGACTGGCAGCAAAAGGAGTAATGGTAAAGAAAGTCCCTGGCGAGGGTTGTTGCAGGTCGAGTTGCCGGTAGTTGATCTCGAAAGGGAAGGTTTTATCCAGTGCCCCGGGGTAGAGACAGTGGCAGAGATCGCGCACCCGTTGTTCGAGTCCGGGCGGTCCGATGATGTGCAGGATTTTTTGGCGCTTCTGCACGAAGAGGGCATCAAGAAGCAGAAAGGGAATGCCACCGAAGTGATCACCGTGCAGGTGTGAAATTGCAATGGCATCGATCTGTTCGCTGTTCAGTCTGCAACACTGCAATCCAGCCAGCAACGTTGCACCGCAATCGAGCAACAGTCCTCCCTGATGTGATTCAAGCAGAACCGCACTCTGCAAACGGCCGCCGCTTGAAAAGGCATCCCCGCTGCCGATAAATGTCAGCTTGAGAGGTTCCATCCGCTTACTGCGGCTCGGCCTTTTGTTCCAGTCGCGCCAGTTCATCTTCGACCAGGCGGCTGAACCCGGCCAGGCTGCGTTCCTGCAACAGTCGGCCATTGACGAAAATGGTCGGGGTCCCGCGGACTCCGATGGCCGTTCCTTCATTGATGTCGCGGTTGATCAGGGCGTTCAGTTGCGGATCGACCCGGTCCTGCTTGAGTTGCTCAAGGTCGAGACCCGCCTGGGTGGCCAACGCATCAATTTTTTTCGGATTAAGGCGGTTGTAGTTCTCATAAAGAAGATCATGCATGTCCCAGAATTTTCCCTGACGGTCGGCAGCGAGTGCGGTCAGGGCGGCATTGCGTGCATTGCGATGACTGTTGAGGGGGAAATTCTTGAAAACCAGTTTCACCTGACCTGGGTATTTGGCGACCATCTGTTTCAACAGGGGAACAGTTTTGGCACAGTAGGGACACTCAAAATCATCGTACACTGCAATGCTGATCGGAGCGGCCTCATCACCGAGATAAGGTGAGCCGCTGATGTCAATCTGTTGTGAAATTTCCAGCATGGCAACGACGGCCTGTTTCTTTGCGTTTTTTTGCAGCAACAGATGTTGCGGACCCAGCGGGGTAATGCTGTCTATCGCCGGATCAACCGCCAGTTTTCCCTGCAGCTCGCCGCCGAGAGAGTAGATCATGATCTGGCTGTCTTCAGTCAGAACATAAAGGCGCCGGCCATCGGAAGTACTGACTACCTGTCTGGGGGTGGTTTCAAGCTGCAGAATCTTGAGCTCCTGCAATTTAACAACCCCGGCAGCAACGGGAGAAGAGCAGACGATTAATCCAAGGACGAGCAAAGATAAAATACGCATGAGGACTCCAAAGGTTGAAAAATGTTGTAAAACGTCAGTATGGCTGTCGCATCTTCTGGATCAGGGCCAGATCCGCAATGACCAGTGCGGCCATCGATTCAACAATTGGAACGGCTCGCGGGACAACGCAGGGATCGTGACGGCCCTTGGCTTCGAGAAGCACTTCCCGGCCGTGATAATCAACGGTTTTCTGGGTCTGGCCGATGGTTGCCGGCGGTTTGAAGGCCACTCTGAAATAGACCTCTTCACCATTTGAGATACCGCCTTGAACGCCACCACTGCGATTGGTTAACGTCGCGAGGCGACCCTTGTTGAAGCAATAGGGGTCATTGTGTGCCGAACCACGCATTGCAGATCCGGCAAAGCCTGAGCCGATTTCAAAGCCTTTGGTTGCCGGAATCGACAGCATGGCATGGGCCAGTTGCGCTTCGAGGCGGTCGAAGGCCGGTTCGCCGAGGCCGGCAGGCAGGTTGCGGCAGACACAGGTCAGAACACCGCCGATCGAGTCCTTGTCGTTGCGTGCCGCCAGAATTTGTTCCGCCATCAGTTGAGCCGCCTTTTGGTCCGGGCAGCGGACCTCGTTGGCATCGACCTGAGCGCGTGTTACCGAAGAAAAATCGATCGTTCCCGCCTCCACCTCGCCGACCGAACTGACCCAGGCAACAATTTCAATACCATACTCCTGGGCAAGAAATTTTTCGGCGATGGCACCGGCGGCAACCCGGCCGATGGTTTCACGAGCGCTGGAGCGGCCCCCGCCACTGGAGGCATGAATGCCGTACTTTTGTCGATAAGTCAGATCGGCATGGGAGGGGCGCGGGATCTGGTTCATCGAACCATAATCCTGAGGGCGCTGGTCTTTGTTGCGCACCAGCAGACTGATCGGTGAACCCAGAGTCAGACCATTTTCAACACCGGAAAGAATTTCTACGCGATCAGCTTCATCGCGTTCGGTCGACAGTTTGCTCTGACCGGGACGACGGCGGTCGAGTTGAAACTGAATGTCCTCCGCGTGCAGTTCCATGCGTGAGGGAACGCCGTCAATGACGACCCCAACTCCAGAACAGTGTGATTCTCCAAAGGTTGAAATACGAAAAAGTGTACCAAGGCTGCTCGACATGTTGATAACAGGCTCCTTGTAACGAAAGTCGATGGAGGTGCAGAATATAGCAGATTTCCCTGCAGGGGTGTAGCTTTGTCCCACTGAAAGGATGCTGACAGCGCAAAATTTTACCAGAAATAAAAAACTTTACCGCAGATAAAAAACCCTTGACCATAACAAGGTTTCACGCTATAAAACTGGGCGTGGAAGCCACTTACAGTATGGACAAAACAACCTCTGTAACAGCTCCATTTATGTCTCTCCGATTTGCGCCCTGTTGCCCGACAGGGCGCCATTTTTTTGTAAAAAAAGAGTTTTATCCGGAAATTCCGTCTATAATCGGTAGCAGGAGGTTTTCATGAGCAAAGTCGAGCAGTTTATAGAGGGTTTTCGGCGTTTTCAACAGCAGCTTTATGGGGATAATATCCGTCTTGCGGGCAAACTGAAAAGAGGTCAACACCCCCAGGCCCTGGTTGTCGCCTGCTGCGATTCACGTGTTGATCCGGCATTGCTGACAGACTGCGCGCCCGGGGATATCTTTACTGTGCGCAATATTGCCAACCTGGTTCCCCCCTATGAGTCGGATGATGCTCTGCACGGGGTGAGTGCGTCGCTTGAATATGCAGTCTGTAACCTTGAGGTTAGAGATATCATTATCCTCGGACATTCCAGTTGTGGCGGGATAGAAGGTCTTCTCAGTGCGGCAGAGGGTGAGATGGTCGGTGAATTTATCGGGCGCTGGGTTGATATTGCAGCCCCTGCACGGGAGCGGGCATTGAGCAGAATTGCTTGCGGAGAGAAGGAAGAGCTGAGTTGTCTCTGTGAGCAGGAAGCCGTTCTGACCTCCTTGGCCAATCTGCAGACCTTTCCCTGGCTGAAGGCACGTGTTGATGCTGGGGAACTGCACTTGCATGGCTGGTATTTTCATATCGAAACAGGTCGTTTGCTAGGCTATCGTACAGCATCGAACAGTTTTGAGGTTCTGGTCGATGGCTACAAACCGCTCAGTTCCTGACCTGTTTTTCTTGCCAAATCCATCAGCTCGACTATTCTTTATCTTCTGAGCCTGAAGCCATTCATGGCTGAAGATCAAGCAGAGATGAAAATCTCAGCGATTGGCGCAGCCTCTGTCAGGGCTGGCCTCAAATTTTTTACGGGTTTTGTTGCGGTCCGTGTTCTGTCTCTTCATCTGTCTTGTTTTAGCGTATTCTGGGTAAAGATCGATCCTGCTTATTTATTATGTATGGACATCGGAGTCTGCCTTGCTGATCAAGAGTCTGTCTGCCAGAGTTATCAGTACGACCTCACTGCTGGTTATTTATTCCTTATCGGTGCTGACCTTCGCCGGGCTCAGTTATTTTGAAAAAGAATTCCGACGGATTATCTCTTCCCAACAGTCGACCATGGTTTTAGCTCTGGCCAAGGAAATAGACGATAAACTTGAACTGGCCGCCCGGGTTATCGGCCGCGCGGCTGAAACGACGCCGCTCGACTTGTTCGAAAATGATTTCAGTGCAGAACGTGAGCTCAATCGGGAAGGAGAGCTGCAGGAGGTTTTTCCGGCCGGAATCTATCTTCTCGACCGCAACGGCCAACTGCTTGCCGGGCGGCCATCGTCTCCGTTTCTATTCAACCGTCTGCACGAGAAACCGCTCTTTTTTCGTCATCATCGGGTTATTGGCGAAATCTATATTTCCGAGGTTTTCTCGTTCAATTCATTACCTGAGCCTCTCCTGCTGTTTTCCGCCCCGATTCTCGATAACAAGGGGGAGACTGCCGGTTATCTGGCCGGGGGAATAAATCTGCTGCATAAAGACTTTCTTGGGCGTCTGCCGCAGATGACTCTGGGACAGAAGGGTTACCTGTACCTCTATGACAGTACGCGCCGATTGCTGGTTCATCCCGACCCCGAACGGATCATGAAGCAGGATGTGGCCCCGGGTGTTAATACCCTTTTTGATGCTGCCCTTGAGGGTTACGAAGGGACCGGTTACACGGTTAATTCACGCGGCCTGAAAGCCTTGGCCAGCTTTTTTCGGGTGCGCAATGCGGGCTGGATTCTGGCCGCAAATTACCCGATTGCAGAGGCCTATGCGCCGATCAGACAGGCCCGTGGTTTCTTTTGGGGCGCTCTGGTGCTGGCAGTTGCAATCAGCTTGTTAGTGGTCTGGCCCTTGGCGCGGCAGTTGACCGCTCCGCTGGAAAAGCTGACCCGACAGATTCGCAGAATGGGCAATGAGGAAACGGCCCCCCCCCCGCTGGGGCTACCGAAAATCCGCGAACTCCGTGACCTTGCAGAAGCGTTCAATCGCCTGCAGGCCGATCTGCAGCAAAAGAATCTCAGGATTTCAGAACAACAGAATTTCTCCGAGAGCCTTGTCTCGAATTCTGCCTTACCCTGCTTCGTGATCGATGCTGCGCATCGTGTTTTGTTATGGAACCAGGCCTGTGAAGAACTAACCGGAGTCAGGGCCGAAGAGATTATCGGCACCGGAAATCACGGTATTGCCTTCTATCACACGGAACGCCCCTGCCTGGCAGACCTGATCATCGACAGAAAGATCGATCCGGATCAGTATTATCCCTGCTGGCAGGAATCGAAGATGGCCGAGGAGGGGTTGCAGGCAGAGGGCTGGTTGGAAAATCTGAATGGCCGGGAGCGCTATCTCTTTTTTAATGCCGCGCCGATTTATAATCACGAAGGTGAACTGGTTGCAGTTATCGAAAACATCGAGGATCTGACAGAGGCACGTTTGTCACATGAAGAGACTGCTGAGGCTCTTTCGGTCCTGCAGGCGACTTTTGAAGCGACTGCAGACGGGTTGGTGGTTGAAGATCCCAAAGGCAAAATTTTGCGCTATAACCGTCGGGCGTTGCAGATGTGGCAGTTGGAGAATGATGAACAGCTGATCAGTGACAAGTACCGTCTGATCAGTCGCGTTCTCGATCAGGTCAGTGATCCTCGCGCCTATCAGGAACGTTTGCGTCAGATTCAGGCGAATCCGGCCGGGGAGAGTTTTGATACTCTTGAATTCAAGGATGGCCGCGTATTTGAACGGTACTCGCAGCCGCAGATTTTGAACGAGAAGGTTGTTGGTCGGGTCTGGAGCTTTCATGATATCAGCCAGCGCCGAGAGCTTGAGAATCGCTTGCAGCAGGCCCAGAAAATGGAGGCTGTCGGGCAGCTTGCAGGTGGAGTTGCTCATGATTTCAATAACTTGTTGACGGTGATCAATGGGTACAGTTCTTTGCTGGCAGAATCGACAAGTCTTAACGAAAAAGAACAACAGGTTGCCGAGTTGGTGTTGCAGGCCGGAGAGAAGGCTGCCGATCTGACCGGCCAGTTGCTCGCCTTCGGGCGCCGACAGTTGCTCAAACCGCAGGTTCTGGATCTTAATGCGCTGATTCGTCGTAACGAGAAAATTCTACGCCATCTGTTGCGCGAAGATATGGAAATCAGCCTTAGTCTGGAGAGTGATCTGGGTCTGGTTAAGGTCGACCCGACTCAGTTGGAGCAGATTCTGATCAACCTGGTAGTGAATGCCCGAGATGCCATGTCATCGGGTGGTCGTCTCAGTATTGCTACCAGCGATGTGTTTCTTGATGACGATTTTGTGCGCAGTCATCCTGGCTCGATCGGCGGACAATATGCGCTGATGAAGATCAGTGATCAGGGGTGTGGCATGTCGGTTGCTTTGCAGGAACGAATTTTCGAACCATTTTTTACCACCAAGGAGAAAGGGCGTGGGACCGGTCTTGGTCTGGCAACGGTTTACGGGATTATCAAACAGAGCCGGGGTTACCTGAACCTTGAATCCGAGGTCGGCAAAGGGAGCAGTTTCTATATCTATCTTCCCCTGACCGGAGAAGACCTTGTTCCTTCAGACGGCCAGACTGCCGTGCGTGTGACAGGTTCTGAAAGAGTTCTAGTGGTCGAGGATGAAGGTTCGGTTCTGGATCTGGTGGTCGAGGCACTCAGGGGAGCAGGTTTTCAGGTTACAGGCGCCACCGGTGCGAGTCAGGCCCTGGAAAAATTCAATCTGAATTCCGGGAACTTTGATCTGTTATTGACCGACATGGTGATGCCGGAGATGAATGGCCAGCAATTAGCGCTACTTCTCAGTTCCAAAAATCCGCAAATGAAGGTACTCTACATGTCGGGTTACGGAGAGCAGCATTTTGAAGAATTTGATCAAAAGACCCGTCTGCTCGCAAAACCCTTTACCCCGGATGCGTTACTTTCGAGTGTCCGTGAAGTTCTCAGTGCAATAACACACCCGCCAGATTGAATAGGGGAGTGAAGGGTGCGGATGTTCTGTCTGATTCAGATCATGGGCTCTGCCCTGACCCGTTCTGCGCTTGTCAGGACAGAACTCCTGCATGAAGGGGCTCGTGAATTTGAGACCTTATTCACCCGTCTGCAAACGCGGAGACTGATCCGCGAGTTCGGAGCAATCCCAGGACCTCCGAGGGGATTCTGATTTTCATGCTTAACTTTCGTAACCGACTTCTGCTGTTGCAATTTTTGACCGTGACTTTGACCGCACTCTTGCTCAGTGTCGGCAGTCTTCTCCTGTTTGTTTCATCGCACGAAAGCCTGCAGAAACGTTATCTGGTTCATCTGGCTCGGGAGGGAGCCACCGAAATCTCGGCGAGCTTGCAAACGATGTCCCTGCGCATGGAAGGACTCGACCTGGGGTCCTTTCGTCAGCGTTACGGCAAAGGGTCCCTTGAAAAACACTTTCGGAAGTATTTTGCAGAGTTGCCGGTAGATTTTCCGCTGGTCAGTCTCCTCGACCGGAACGGGGATGAGACGTTGAAACTGATTAACGGTGTCCTTACGACGGGCAGCTCTTTTAACTACCAGTATGATCCGGTTGTGCAGCAGTCGCGGCGGCAACCGAACCAGGCGCATATCGGGGCCGGAATGCAGGACCCTCAGCTGGGGGAATCGACGTTGCGGTTGGCCTACACCTATGATGGCTATTTGGGTGAAGAATTTCTCGGGACTCTGTTGTTGACCCTGCCGTTGAAATTTTTTGAGCAAAAGCTGAGTGATATTGCCAGAAATGATGAGGCTTCGCTGGCGCTTATCTCAGAGCAGGGTGAATTACTGACCTACCAGCAGCCGGAGTTGACGTTTCAACAGATGCCGTTTGAGGTTGGAGATATTCCCACCCGTCATCAGCTCTTCGGTGAGGACCTGATGCTGGTCTCAAGCCCTGTTCCCGGTGAAAACTGGCGTGTCATGGCCCGGGTTCCCTGGTCAATCTATCGTGCCGAAATCAATAAACAGCGGGGACTGGCAGTCGTTATTTGTCTGGTGGTGACTCTCTTCGGAGTGTTTTTTTCCTGGAAGATAACGGGCCTTTTGACCCGCAATATTGATCAACTGGTCGATTTTGCCGAACGCGTCGGACAGGGAGATTACAGTCACCAGTTGCCGCTCGATTCGAGTGACGAATTCAATCGGCTTAATAATGCTTTCAACTGTATGGTTATTGACCTGAATGATCATCGGCGCTCACGGGATTCTCTACAGAAAATCATCGAAACCGTCATCGATCCGTTGCTGGTGACAGATCGTCAAGGACAACTTGTCCAGGTCAATCAGGCGGCCCTCGATCTCTTCTCTTGTGCGGCGGCCATGATGATCAATCGACCTCTGGCCGACCTTTTTCCGGAACCACCTGTTGTTTTGCAGCGCGCTGAATTCGTCAGGGGTCTGCTGGTTTCTCCGGTCAGCAACCTCGAAACCCGGGTCCGGAACAGCCGGGGAGAAGAGATCGCAGTCCTTTTTTCGAGTGCCCCGGGAGGGCGCGATATTGATGGACTTGGAGTGGTCTGTATCCTCAAGGACATCACCGAATTGATTGCAGTGCGTAATGCACGAGAGAAGGCCCTGATCCAGGCAGAGAATGCCCGTCGCCGTATTGATGTCATGTTGCGTTCGGTGCCCGACGGACTGGTTGTGACCGACCCTCTGGGCAATACCCTGTTGATGAATCCGCCGGCAGAGAAATTGCTCGGGGCGGATTCCGGCAAGCTGGTGCGGGATCTGGC
>JAJRWF010000018.1 GCA_024276905.1 Deltaproteobacteria bacterium | reverse complement strand
TTGAATTTCTTTTAAACTCAATGCCAGATTCTCCGAGGATGAAGGAGTTTCCTTTATACTCGATCCGCGGATATATGACCAGCACAAAGATTAGATCGACAGTGTGGCTGGATTTGCAGGTTAGGACGAATTCATCCTGGGGGCAGTTGACAGTGACGAGAGACATATGGGAAGCTGAATATATTCAGCCGCTGTGCCTTTCCCCCGAGGAGCTTTTCTTTGATGAGAAAAACAATTATTACCGTAGTACTGGTTGCCCAGATGTTGACGCCAGTACAGGCTGCGATCGTGCAAAATATTGATGCGACCACCGCCCGGAAAATGTTGCAGGAAAACGAGGATGTTTTTTTGCTCGATGTCAGAACGTCTCAGGAATATTTACAGGTTCGACTGGCCGGTGCACATCTGATCCCGATAGATGAAGTTCTGGCCCGGAGTGCAGAAATTCCTGAGGATCAACCCTTGCTGGTCTATTGCGCTGTTGGGGCACGCAGCTCCAAGGTGTCGGAGTATCTGGCGCGCCAGGGTTATTCCGCAGTTTACAACCTCAACGGCGGCATATGGGCCTGGCAGTTACGGAAGTTTCCGGTTCTTAAAGGGCCGCCCTGAAGCGTTCCCACGCCGGGGCTTGTCTTCGAATCCGTCTGCTGGTTATAATCTCGCGCTATTTTCTCTCGTTGCGAGGTATCACAGGATGAGCCATCTGGAAATCACGGAATCGCCGGAACTCAAAGCTGAAATTGTTCGTCAGATCGCACAACAAGGGGCGATCAGTTTTGCCCGCTACATGGAGCTATGTCTCTATCACCAGCAGTATGGTTATTACACCTCGACCCGTAATCGGATCGGCAAGCAGGGTGATTTTTTTACCTCTTCGAGTGTTCACTCCCTGTTCGGGCGCCTGATTGCCCGCCAGATCGGACAGCTCTGGCAACTGATGGGGGAGGGGCCTTTTACCCTGGTCGAACAGGGCGCAGGTGAGGGTTATCTTTGCCTTGATCTGCTTGATGCTCTGGCCGAGGAATTTCCTGAGCTCTATGCACAACTTGATTACCGGATAATTGAGGTCAGTTCTGATCATCGGGGCAAACAACGGCAGCGCTTGGCTGTCCATGTCGCTGCCGGGCGGGTCAGCTGGTGGACATTTTCCGATCTGGAGCCTTTTGCCGGGTGCTTCCTCAGCAATGAACTGGTCGATGCCTTTCCGGTGCATCTGGTCGAGAAGAAGAACAACGAACTGCAGGAGGTCATGGTCACCTGCACTGGCGCGGATTTTGCCGAAGAACTGGGCCCGCTGACAGATCAACGGCTGAACGATTATTTTGAACTCTCACAACAACCGCTGGTTGAGGGCAACCGGGCGGAGGTGAATCTGGCCGCTCTTGACTGGATCAGGCAGGTCGGTCGGCTTCTGCAGCGCGGAGCAGTTCTGACGATTGATTACGGCTACCCGGCAGCAGAGCTGCTGGCACCCTGGCGGCGGGCCGGAACCCTGCTTTGCTACCATCGCCATCAGTCGAGTGACAATCCATATCAGCATATCGGTTGTCAGGATATTACCGCCCATATCAATTTTTCCCTGCTGGAAATGATCGGTGGCGAGCAGGGTCTCGAAACCCTCTACTTCGGTGAGCAGTATCGTTTTCTGATGGGCCTCGGCTTCCTGGAAGAGCTGATACGGCTCCAGGCCCTGGAGACTGACCCGCAAAAAGCGCAGGCCCTACGGATGACGCTGAAGAATTTGATTATGCCGGAGGGCGGGATGGGCGAGAGTTTCAAGGTCCTGTTGCAGGGCAAGGGATTGGGCTCACCGGACCTGCTTTGTGCGCGCCCGATCCGGGAGATCGGACTGCCGCCCGGAGCATTTTAAGTCTTGGCTTGCCGCCCAGTCGGCATTGTGACTATAATTGTCACCAAGAAGATTTTTACCGCTATTTTGAGAGGAAATATCACATGAAAGCACAGGTTGAAGAAGTTTTGAATCAGGTTCGTCCCGCACTGCAAGCTGACGGCGGCGATGTTGAATTGGTCGATGTCTCCGATGAGGGTGTCGTCAGTGTGCGCCTGACCGGGGCTTGCGGTTCTTGCCCGATGTCGACCATGACTCTGAAGATGGGGATTGAGAAGACTCTGATGGAGAATCTCCCTGAGGTCAAAGAAGTGGTTCAGGTTCGCTGAGTCAACACAAATTCCGGTTCGCAAAAGGTCGGCTGACGCCTGTCATCCGACCTTTTTATTTGCGTAACTTGAGCAGCCAGCCCTGTTCTGTTTCGAGCGCCCCCTGCGGACAGAGCTCCTGACAGCAGAAGCAGCGGATGCAGGTTTTGTAGTTGATCTGCAGTTTCTGCTTATCGATTGTCATCGCTTCGGGGGGGCAGTGTTTCACACAGATGCCGCAACGGGTGCAAATGTTATGGTCGGGCCGCGGTCGTGCGGTCAGGGCTTGTTTGAGAAAGCGTTGCATGAAATCAGGCATGCAGCCATTGATGTCGGTGTTTTTGGCCGCTTTGAATCCTGAAATTTGCAGCGCTGCCAAGGTGGCGCCGCATATCTCTACGTTGTCCAGCTCCGCGCCGCTTCGCCTGGTTTCAAGCGCCAGCTTCTGAGTCCAGACCTGTTCCGGTTTCAGCCCGACCAGTCCGGTGGCAACGGCATCGACCGCCAAGGGGTTGGTCCCGGCAATCAGGGCACCGATTGGTACCGGAGTGCCGCTGCCTGGACCGTCTCCCTCCATTCCAACCACCGCATCGACGATTGACAGTGCCGGTTTGAGTTGCTCGCAGAGTTCAAGCAGCATCAGAGCGAACAGTGCTTTGTCGCTGCCGGCCTGCAGGTGCAGACGCGATTTGCGCAGCCCGACAACCGCACCGAACATATTTTTGACAGCACAGGTCAGCCCCATCATCTGATGGGTTTTCAGTTTCGGCAGATTGATGACAACATCGGCTTCCAGCAGATCGGCGGCGATTTCAAGTTCCTGAAAGGTTCGCCCCCGAGGGTGAATTTTGACCGATTTTTCAAAGGGGGTGAAATCGATGCCGAGTTCTTCAACGACTGCCATAATGCCGCACTTGCGGGCAACACTGGCGGCATTGCCGATTCCCGGAGAATCACCGAGAAAAACCTTGCCACCTGCTTGCTGGACCTGTTCCGCTACTGCACGAACCAGCAGCGGATGGGTGGTCACCGCTTTTTCAGGGGGTTTGCCAGCCAGAAGGTTCGGTTTCAGCAGAACTCTCTGTCCGGGCCGGACAAATCTGTTCATGCCACCAAGTGGTTCCAGCAGTTGTTCGAGGCCGGTTCTGACCTGATCCGGGGCGTAGTCAGCAAGGGCCTGCAGGCTGACTCGATTGTCTGTCGTCGATTCCGGCATGTCAGCTTTCACTCAGCTTGATCTTGACCCGGCGGGAACGGGGACCGTCAAACTCACAAAAATAGACCCCCTGCCAGGTCCCGAGTTGCAGCTTGCCCGCTTCAACCAGCAGTATTTCGCTGGCACCGATCAAGCTGCCTTTGATGTGGGCGTCACTGTTGCCCTCGGCATGTTGGAATTGTGGATCTAGGGGCACCAGTTTCGATAACCCGTAAAGCATGTCATGGAGAACATCCGGGTCAGCATTTTCGTTGATAGTGATGGCGGCCGTCGTATGCGGGGTGTAGAGGGTGATGGTCCCGTTGCGCAGCTCTTTTTCGCGCAGGATTCGCCCGATTTCGGCCGTGATGTCGATCATCTCGCAGCGCTTGTGGCTCCGGACGTTAAGTTCAACGATTTTCATCAGCAGGTCTCAGGGCTGCCGCTACGGCCTCAATCGGCTTGCGGCGGTAAAGCATGGCGGTATGGCCGATACGATCGAGGACGGTATTGTCGAGCCAGTCGAGATGGGATGAGTCGGCCGGGACAACCATGTTGTCCTTGAGGCTGTAGATGTTGAACATTTTGGTTTTTTGGGGCGGCTTCGCGGCCGCGAGTCTTTTCAGAAACTCGGAATTCGGCACCAGCGCGTTACTCAACGGGGAAAGCGCAAAAGGGGCCAGCTTGGAGCCGGCGTGGGGGGTGCCGAGGAAAACACAGCGGTCGACCTTGTTCTCCCCCCCGCGCAACTGCAGATAATTGCGGGCGATAATTCCGCCCATCGAATGACCGACCAGATGCACCCGTTCAACATTCAGGCTGAGGCGCAGTTCATCAACTCGCTTTGCCACCTGCTCGGTCAGGGTTTCCTCATTGTGATAGGAGGAGAGGTTGATGGTGACCAGATTCCGGAAGCCGCGGCGTCGCAACGCCCACTTGAACCAGAACCATCCGGCGCGGTTTATAAACAGGCCGTGGAGTAACAGAACCGGTGTTTCGTCAGGATGCTGGGGCAGTTTGCGCGGCGCCCAGAGACCAAATGGAAGCAGCAACAGAGTCAGGAAATTGAAAAAAATTTCCTGAGCGATCAACGCTGTCGCCAGCCACAGGGAACGCAACCGAAAACGCTCGGCCATCAGCAGTGGGTTGCTGTTGGCATACTCATACCAGCACATGCTATAAGAGAGGATCACAACGAGGGTTTCTCCCAGCAACAACAACAGCAGGGCGATAAAAATAATGGTCATGGGGCACGGGCCTCTCGGTTGAGCCAGCAGGTTGATGTCATGTTGCCAAGGTGCTCAACGAAGTATGCCATGCGGGAAATGGGTGGTCAATAAAACGGGGGCAGGATGCAGCAACGGATTGACGCATTTTTACAGCATCTTGATGTCGAGCGTAATCTTTCGCCGCGCACTCTGGATGCTTATGGTCGTGATCTGCAGCAATTTCTGTGTTTTCTGCAACAGGAGCAGTTGGCATCGGGCGCTGCTCAGTCTCTGACCCGGATCGATGTGCGGATATTACGACGCTACCTTGCCCGCCTTCACCAGAAAAATAGCCGCACCAGTATCGGACGCAAACTTTCGGCGCTCAGAACGTTTTTTCGTTACCTGGTGAGGCAGGGGGTTCTTGAAACCTCTCCGGCCGATGTGCTGGCCACACCACGGCAGGAAAAATATTTGCCGAAAACCCTGTCGGTTGATGAAGTAACCCGTCTGCTGGATGACCCCCGGCAAAAGCAGAATGCTCATCTTCTGCGGGATCAGGCCATCTTCGAGCTGATCTATTCCAGTGGTTTGCGGGTCGGTGAGTTGACCGCACTCAATGTCGGTTCGCTTGATTTGGCGCAGCAGTTGGTGCGGGTGTTGGGTAAGGGTAACAAGGAGCGCCTTGTGCCGATCGGCAGTACCGCGCTCAGTGCCTTGCAGGATTATCTGGATTCTCGTGGTCGGCCAGCCGTTGACGAAGCCCTGTTCCTTAATGCACGCAACGGACGATTAACCCCGCGCAGCGTCCAGCGGCTGATGAAAAAACATTTGCTGCAAGCAAACTTGCGTACCGATGCCAGCCCCCACGCGTTGCGCCATTCCTTTGCCACCCACCTGCTCGATGGTGGCGCCGATCTGCGGGCGATTCAGGAACTGCTCGGTCATGCGTCGCTTTCGACCACCCAGAAATATACTCAGGTCAGTCTCAGCCACTTGACTGCAATCTACGATGAGGCCCATCCGCGCAGTCGTAAAAAGTAGGTTAGCCTCAAACCTCCAGAAACGCGGTATGGAAATCGTCGAAGCTAACGATCAGAACCCGGTTCAGCAATTTCGGTTCATCCCACAGCAGGGGAAATAACTCATTTATCATCAGTCCGGAGGGAGGACGTTCATGAGATCATAAGTTTCGTATCTCGGTGCGTGCTGAGAGAGGGTAGGAGCCTGTACCCTAAACTTCAGCCACGCGCTGAAATTCCTCCTCATCCGCCTGCGGCCACTGGAGAAGGGTTGTAGGGTTTTTGTTCAGCCCAGCCTACGCTGTGGTTAAAAATCAGTTTCGTAGAGTTTCTATGACACAAAATATGTCCGAGCGGGCAAGATCTACGAAAGAGTCCAGATTTGGGCATATTATGTTCGAACGAACAAATTTCTTGACTTGCTGGTGCTGTTTGCATAAAAATTCCCGTACGGACAAAAAACATTCTGCTGACGGGACGAGAGATGACAGAAAAAAACGGGGCTGATGACGCGGATTATGGGCGGGTGACATCGGTTGCTGCCATCGGGCGACTGGTCCGCAACAAGCGCAGGCAACTCGGTGTGTTGCAAGAAGATGCCGCCGGGCTGTCGGGGGTGGGAACCAAATTTCTTTCTCAGCTGGAAAACGGTAAAGAGACCGCTGAAATCGGTCGCGTGTTGCAGGTTTTAAAATCGATGGGACTTGAGGTTTATATCTATCCCCGTTCTGCCGCACCATTCAAGGGTCGTTAAATGGAACCGCTTGACGTTTATCTGCATCGTCAACAGGTCGGGCAACTGGTACAGATCGATGGAGGGCTGTCGTTTCATTATCGGGCAGAATATCTGCAATCAGCGGCTCCGCAGCCCTTGTCGCGTCATTTGCCACTGGCCGGGGCTGACCGGTCTTTTGCCGCCGGGCCGACCCGGGCTTTTTTTGAAAATCTGCTGCCCGAGGGGGATGTACGGGTGCAGCTTGCCCGCAGGCTGGGAGTTTCGCAGGAGAATATTTTTGCCCTGCTGACAGAACTCGGCGGCGATTGTGCAGGCGCGGTTCAGTTGTTGCCGGTTGGTCAGGTTCCCGAGGGGGCTGGGGGATATCGCACAATCAGCGAAGCGGAACTGGCGGTTAAACTGGTGGATCTGCCGCATCATCCATTTCTGACTGATGAAGAAGGGGTACGGTTGTCGCTGGCCGGGGCGCAGAACAAGTTGCCGGTCTATTTCGATGGCGAGCGTTTCTCTGTTCCGACAGGGGAGGCAGCATCAACGCATATCCTCAAAATACCGATCCACAATCTGGAAAATACGGTTGTCAATGAAGCTTTCTGCATGAATCTGGCACAGCGGGTCGGGTTGAATGTGCCTTTCGCAAAGGTTGTGAATATCGCCGGGTCAGAGGTCTACCTGGTGGAGCGCTACGATCGGCGCAAGACTGCCGAAGGTTTAATCCGTCTGCATCAAGAGGATTTTTGTCAGGCCCTGGGGGTCGAATCGGCCTGCAAGTATGAAAAAGAGGGTGGTCCCGGTTTTGCCGCCTGCTTTGAACTTCTGCGCGACTGGTCTGATGAACCCTTGACCGATGTCGCCGCACTTTTGCGTTGGGCTCTGTTTAACTTTCTGATCGGTAACGCTGATGCTCATGGCAAAAACATTTCGTTTCTTTATGCTGAGGGTCAGGTACGGCTGGCCCCCTTTTACGATTTGATTTCGACTGCGGTTTATGAGCCGCGGGTGAACAACAAGTTTGCCATGCGTATGGGCGGACGGAAAGATCCGCGCTATTTGTCGGCTGCTGATCTGGCTGGTTTTGCGGATCAGCTCGGGATTGGGTTGCGCGTGGTGAAAAGGGAGCTGTCGGCCCTGGTTGAACGGGTTGAAGCTGTCGCGCCGGGCTTGGCGCAAGAATATCGTTGTCAGTTTGATACGCCGGTTATTATCGGGTGGATCGAACAGGTCCTGGCGCAGCGCAATGCCAAACTTCGTCGGTTGGGTTGAGTGCAATGAGCCAAAATGGTTTCTAAACCTCCAGAAACGCGGTATGGAAATCGTCGAAGCCAACGATCAGAAACCGGTTCAGCAGTTTCGGTTTATCCCACAGCAGATGAAATAATTCATTCGTCATCAGCCCGGCGATCACCACCACATTGTCGGGGGTAACCGGGATTTTTCCTTGTGGTTGCCGGGCTCCGGCGAAAATTGTTTCCAGTGATTGTGACGCGCCCTTTTTCAGAGTCAGGACCTGTCCATTGGCGCCGTTCAGGCCACCGTGAACAAAGAAGGTTCCAGGTACAGTTGCCTTGTACAGAGCAAAGCGGGTGGTGAAGTTGTCGAGGCAATCAGCGACGGCATCGACGTCGTCCGGGACTTGAAAACTGTCGTCAATGTGTTGATCGAGAACCGAAATTTTGAGGGTGGAATTGATACAGGCGAGTCTTTCCGCGGCGATATGAACCTTTTTTTTGCCGAGGTCCTGCTCGCCATACAGGGTCTGGCGATTCAGGTCGGGCAGATCGAGCAGGCCGTCATCGACCAGATAGAGTTTGCCGATCCCGGCGCGCGCCAGCAGCTGGCTGACGGTCGCACCCAGACCGCCGACCCCGGCGATCAACAGGGTGGATTCGCCGATCTGCCGTTGTTTCTCTTCGCCCCAGAAGAGCAGCTGCCGCGCATAGCGCGCTGTGCTGTCCACTAGCCACCAGCCCCCGGCGGGAAGAGCGCCACCAGATCATCATCGCGCACGACGCTCTGCAGCTTGTCCAGGTGGAGGATATTGTGCCGGTTGATCAGGATGATGGTGCCCGGATGCAACGCGCCCTGTTCATCGAGCAGTTTATGCAGAAACGGTGTTGAGACGGCCTTCTGAGCCTTGTGCAGGATGTGATGAACCCTGTCATCCGGCGCCCAGGGGACAAGGAGGCTTTCGGTCTTGAGCAGCAGGCGAATCAAACTGTAGAACTGAACTTTCACCATTTTGGAACCCCGATATCTATGGGTGACCCTGCAATAAAGATCGTTGGTTCTATTGGAATTATTCCAGACGCTGCAGGATGTCGGTATATCTGTACGAGCCGCTGAGCATCGCTTCACCGGGGAACTCTGAGCGGGTGCGCACCATCTGGTAGTAGCAGCCGGCATCGTTGGTTTCGCCGATCATGGTCGCGCCGATGACCCGGTCTTTGTCATTGAGGAACACTTTGCGAAAGCGTCCGGTGGCCCGGTTGTGGCACGTGACCGTACGGGCTGCATCGTCTTGACAGTAGCCGACCGCCGCGACATCGATGCCGAAAACTTCGGTGATATTATTTTTCAAGCTCCCCTCGTAGGTACAGACCCGCCCAAGCATATTGAGCGCAGCGATTTCGGCCTGTTCCACGGCAGTGACCCAGTTGCCCTGAATGGTCGGTTTGCCGGTGATGAAATCTTTTCCCTCGGCGACATCTCCGGCAGCATAAATGCAGGGGTTGCCGGTACGGCAATGGGCGTCGATCAGCACGCCGTCATTGACCTGCAGCCCGGCCTCGCGCGCCAGATCGAGATTCGGGGTAACGCCTTTACCGACAATCAACAGGTCGGTGACGAGTTGTCTGCCTGAGGTCAGGGTCAAGTGCAACTGCTCCTTTTCGGTGATGGTTTCGACATCGTCTTGCAGATGCATCTGCAGTCCCGCCTGCCGAAAATGTTCTTCCAGAACCGCAGATGCCTCGGCGTCGACCACCCGGCTAAAAACCCGTCCGGATCCGACCACCAGGTGTTTTTCGATCCCGGAGGCCGCATGGGAGAGGAGTGGCAGGCTCACCAGCCCGGCACCGATGGCGGTGATGCTGTGTGCCGAACCGATCATTCTGGCAAGCTTTTCGGCATCGGCCATATGACGCAGGGTCTGGGCTCGCTCCGAGCTGAGCGTCAGGCTGCGGGCTTCCGCTCCAGTTGCCAGCAGCAGTTTGCCATAGTCGATCTGACGGCCGTCGGTCAGGGTCAGCTTCTGCTGACCGGTGTTTATCTGTTCCACCGACTGACCGAACAGCGGGGTGACACTCATCTGCCGATAAAAGGATTTATCGACAATGAACAGGTCTTCCCTCGGAATCTTGTCGCCGATAAAGTAAGGGGTCATGACCCGTGAGTAGGCCGGGCAATCCTCGCGGTCGATTATGGCAACAGAAAGTTTGTCATTGTGTTTGCGGACGGTACGGACCGCCTGCAGGCCTGCCGCACTGTTGCCGACAATCACCAGATCAAAATGATCGGACATAAAGCACCTTTTGAGTGAAAAGGGAAGCCTGCATCATGCAGGCTTCCCTCGGTAAGGACAGGTCTTTACTCAGAGTCCCAGTGACGCCAGCTTCTCGTCGGTCGGAATCCCTTCAGCACTCCAGCCCCGTTCCTGATAATAGACCGGCAGCATCTCCGGGACCTTCGAAACCTGGCCTGCCATCGGTCCATCAGGCAAGGGTTCGCTGAGCAGCCGTTTCGGCAAGGTATCCTGGGAGGGATCGATACCCGCTTTGAGATTGAACATCCGTTCAAGGTTGTAGATCCGATCTCCGACTTCGAGCAGGGCTTCGTCGCTGAATGTACTCCCGGTGGCGGCATTGCAGAAGTTGACGAATTGTGGTGCGCCGATAGCGAAGGTGGTGAAGAGACAGACCCCGGACGAGTCGACCACGGCAGTGAAATCCTGAAAAATCTTGGTCCAGGTCGCCTTGCCTTCGGTCGCCTGCGGGTCGAGTTTTTCCGGCAGACCGAGAATCTCCGGGGAAACCATGTAGCCGCGGACATGACAAGCACCCCGGTTGCTGGTGGCGTAGTTGAGGCCGATGCCCTGAATACCGCGCCCGTCGTAGGCCGGGAATTCCTGTTTCTTGACCGTCATGGAGAGCTCGGGGGCGCCGTAGCTCTCGGCCAGACGGTAGGAGCCAAGGGCGATTTTCTTGCCGAACCCCTCACCTTTGCCGGTCATCTCGATCAGTTTGACCATCGCGTCACTGTCGCCGAAATTCAGCGGCATACCGATTTCTTCTTCAGAAACAAGCCCCTTCTCAAACAGCTCCATGGCGCAAGCGACCGTCGCCCCGGCGGTGATGGTGTCCATGCCGTACTCGTTGCAGAGATAGTTGGCTTTGGTCACTGCCGCCAGATCGGAGATGCCGCAGGTGGCACCGAAGGACCAGAGAGTTTCGTACTCAGGGCCTTCACCGTCGCCACTGAAACGGGCGCCGGCGAGTTTGGTCACCCGCCCGCAGCCGATGATGCAGCCCATACAGCTTTTGTTGCGTTTGAGGTAGGTCTCGGCCAGTTTCTCACCTGAGATTTCCTCGGCCTCGGCAAAGGTTCCGGACTGAAAATTTCGGGTCGGCAGCGCGCCGCTCTGGTTGATGAC
This sequence comes from Deltaproteobacteria bacterium, assembly GCA_024276905.1. Lineage (GTDB taxonomy): Bacteria > Desulfobacterota > Desulfuromonadia > Desulfuromonadales > Geopsychrobacteraceae > Geopsychrobacter. Next base: position 1,322 of record JAJRWF010000018.1, on the reverse strand, counting down.
GTTGACCAGTACCGCCGTGCCGAGCGCCCCCAGCCCTTCGCCGGTGACCGGGTTTTGCTTGAGCATACTGTAGGCTTCACGGGAAGCTTCGCGGTAGGCCTCGGGATTTGCGACCCGCACCCCGCCTGTGCCGCGCACCGCAACCGCTTTGAGGTTCTTGCTTCCCATGACCATGCCGACCCCGCTGCGACCGGCTGCACGATGCTTGTCATTGACGATACAGGCAAAATGAACCTGATTCTCTCCCGCCGGACCGATACAGGCCACCTTAGCATCGCCGTGAAATTCCTGCCGCAGCGCATCCTCAGTTTCCTGGGTTGATTTTCCCCACAGATGTGCGGCGTCAACGATTTCGACCTGTTGGTTGTAGATCTGCAAGCAGACCGGTTCGGCCGCCTTACCTTCGAAAATGATCATATCGAAGCCGGCATAGCGGAGCTCGCTGGGGAAATAACCACCCGAATTTGAACTGGCAATAGTGCCGGTCAGCGGTGATTTGGTGACGGCCATGTAACGACCGTTGGCGCCACCATAAGTGCCGGTGAGCGGTCCGGTGGCAAAAATCAATTTATTGTCGGGACTCAACGGGTCGACCTGGGGTGAAATTTCTTCGCTCAGGTATTTGGAGGCCAGACCCCGGCCACCTATGTAGTCGGCGGCCCAGGCTTCGTTGATCGTTTCGATACCGCAGCTTCTTGTCGTCAAGTTGACGCGTAACAGTTTCCCTGCCATGTTATGCCTCCATTTGCCCGTCTTTCATGGTGTTGACGAAACGCAGGACTTTCTCCCGCAGCGGCTTGTCTTCTTGCGCAAAGGTCAGGCAGTTGGTCGGACAGAAGACGACACATTCGGGGGTGTCCCCGTTGCAGAGATTGCATTTGTCGGCTTTGCGGGTATCGGCACGGTATTGAATCATGCCGAAGGGGCAGGCGCTGACACAGGTGCGACAGCCGACGCATCTGATCTCGTCCACCGTTACCACGCCCGATACCGCATCCTTGCTGATTGCCGCCTTGGGACAGGATTTAAGGCACCAGGGATCATCACATTGCATACAGGTTACGGTGATGAATTTGGCTTCTTCAAGGAACACTTCGTTGACAATGCGGGATTTGCTGGGGGAAAACTCTCCAGCGTTCTTGAACGAACAGGCCAGTTCACAGGTTTTGCAGCCGACACATTTCGCCGGCTCAATCCGAATCAGCTTTTCCATGCACGACCTCCTTAAGAGATGAGATTGGCTGAATCTGAAAAATGACAAAAAGCCGCTCATCAGCAGAGGACTGATTCAGCGGCTTTTTGAGTTTCCGGGGCATCATCAT
>JAJRWF010000017.1 GCA_024276905.1 Deltaproteobacteria bacterium | reverse complement strand
CGTGACCCATCTAGGTGCTCTTGATTGTCGGAAGAAATGTTTCCGCTTGATAGTCGTTTGTGAAAGCAGACAATTTCACAGTTTTTACAGCGGAAGTTTTTTCTTGTGTCAGGTATTTTCATAATCTTTTAAGAGCATAACAGGGATTAGGCGGTGCTTACAGATCTATAAGCGGTTTATAGGCCTGCTGACCGGGTTTGTAAATATATGTTCTGGCTTATAGATATGCTGTCTATAAACCATTAGAGACTATTCTTTTCTGGCAGTATGCGATCCTGCAGGTTCAGATCGAGTGCATCTTTAAAACGCATCCGCCAGATTTTTTTCTCGGGGTCCCAGCGGGCGCCGATGGCTTTGGCCCGATCCCGCAACCCTTTTTCGTGGTATTCGATGACGACCGAAACGTCGGCAAAGTATTTTGCGCTGTTTTCGGGCACGTAGGGCTTGGCGTCGACAATCAGTTCGACGGTTTTGTAGCGCATCCGCGCTTTGGGATCGTAGCGGTAGCGCACACAGACCAGTTGGTCGCCGTATTTGGCGTGGAGCTGCTTGGTTCCTTTGTCGCCTGGTCTCAGACTGACCCTGGTTTTCATTCTCCCCCCTCCGGACGAAAAAACCGCTCGTATGATGCTGTTGTGCAGCCATGCGAACGGTTATCGTTTCGGTTTTCCTCCCCCAAAGAAATCTGTTTAGCTGTTTTTATAACAATTCAGGTCCGAATAATACAATCATTTTTCTTCTGCTTCAGAGCCCGAAGCGTTGCAGGGTCTCTTCCGGGGACTGGTCGAAATGTGAAAATTCCATGGTGAAGCTGCCGCGGCCTTTGGTGGCGCTGCGCAGTTCGGTCATGTAGCCGAACATGCGGGTGAGTGGGATGACGGCGCGGATAGTATCCTGATCTCCGTGGGTGGTGATACCTGCGACCTGGCCGCCCTTTTGCTGCAGGCTGCCCATGACCCGGCCGGTATGTTCACTCGGGGTTGTCAGTTCGATTTCCATCACCGGTTCAAGCAGGGTGGGTACGCCTTTGCGAACCGCCTGGGAGATGGCAAGGCGCAGTGCCGCCTGAATTCCGAGAGGGGTTGTGATTGCAGAGTCGTAGGGCAGGTCGTCAAGTTTGATCTGTAGATCGGTCAGGGGATAACCGGCCACCGGGCCGGATTGGCAGGCTTGTTCGATCTCTTCAGTAAGAACGGTAGAAATCTCTTCGGGCAGAATTTCGCTGAGTTGGTCTGGAATTTCGATCTGGATACCGCTGCGGCGCGGCAGGGGATTGACCTGCAGGCGGACCTCGCCCTGATTGAGACGACCTTCAATTTCACGTTCAAAAATTTCATGGTGTTCGGCTGATTGCTGCAGGGTTTCACGATAGACCACCTGTGGTCTGCCGGTATTCACCTGCACACTGAAGTCGCTTTGAAGGCGCTGCACGATGACTTCAAGGTGCAGTTCACCCATGCCGGTGAGCAGGGTCTGCCCGGTATCCGGGTCTTCCCTGACTCTGAAGGTCGGATCTTCCCATTGCAGTTTTTCGAGGACAGGTCCGAGTTTTTCACGGTCGTCGATCCCGCGTGGTTCAACGGCGAGGGAGACAACCGGTTCGGGATATTCGAGTCCGGCCAGTTGCAGCGGGTGTTCATTGCGGCAGAGGGTGTCGCCGGTCAGTACGGATTTGAGCCCGGTGGCGGCGACAATATCACCGGCGCTGGCGTGTTCAATCCGCTCTCGCTTGTGGGAATGCATACGAAACAGCCGGGCCAGTTTTTCGGGCTGATCACGGTTGCCGACCAGCAGGCTGTCTCCCGGTTTCAGGTTTCCTGAATAGAGGCGCAGAAAGGTCAGCTTGCGTCCTTCATCCGCCAGAACTTTGAAGGCCAGGGCGCAGAGCGGTCCGGCGGGATCGCAGCGGATAATTTCTGTGTGGCCGGTTGCGGGATTTATCCCCCGGGCGGGCAGGCTGTCGAGCGGCGAGGGCAGAAACTGGCCGACCGCGTCGAGCAGTGGTTGAATCCCTTTGTTGCGCAATGCGGAACCGAGCAGGACCGGGAAAATTTTACCGCTGATGGTGCCTTGACGCAGCGCCGCCAGTAACGGTTCGTCTGCAACCGGTTGTCCCTCCAGGTAGTCGGCCATGATCTGTTCATCGAAATCGGCCGCCGCTTCGACAAGCTGTTCCCGGTAGCGGTTAATTTTGTCCGTCAGTGCCGGGTCGACCGGTTCGTTCTGCAGCTGACGCCCTTGGTCCTGGTCCGAAAAAATAATCTGGCGGCGGCGGATAATGTCGATAACTCCGGAGAACGCCTCTTCCTGGCCGAGCGGTAGTTGCAGCAGCAGGGGGCGGGCGGAGAGTTTTTCGGCCAGTTCGGCCAGGACCCGGTTATGGTCGGCGCCGATACGATCCATCTTGTTGATCAGGCAGATGCGCGGGACCTGGTAGCGGTCGGCCTGACGCCAGACCGATTCGCTCTGTGGCTGAACGCCTTCGACGGCGCTGAAGATAGCAATGGCGCCATCGAGTGCGCGCAGGGAACGTTCAACCTCGATGGTGAAATCGATATGCCCGGGAGTGTCAATCAGGTTGATCAGCAGGTCCTGCCAGTGGCAACTGGTCGCACTGGCGGTGATGGTGATACCGCGTTGCTGTTCCTGCTCCATCCAGTCCATGGTTGAAGCGCCATCATGCACTTCGCCCATCTTGTGAATTTCGCCGGTGTAGAAGAGGATTCGCTCAGAAACGGTTGTTTTCCCCGCATCAATGTGCGAGATGATGCCGATATTACGAACCCGGTCGAGTGCAACAGTTGGCATGGGTCCCCCAGGAGAGGTGACGGTGTTTACCCCGCGCGCAGTTGAATCAGGGCATTGGGATCAAGGTCGTTGCGGGCAAAATATTCGCGCTCAATCTCTTCGATGGTAAAGCGATCAAGGCCGCTGTTAATCAGGAAATCATTGCGCAGCCCCTGATCCTTCTCTGAAACGATCTGCGGCAGCAGATTGTGCAGGTAGACCGCTTCTTTCTTGATATGCATCACCACATCATCAAACAGATCTGCGGGGATCTCCTGGTTGAGGACCTGCTTGTCCTTGAGCTCGTGGTTGATTTCAGCGAGAAGTTCTTTCTGTTCGCTGCGGGTGTAGTAACGGGAGTAAAAATTGCGAATTCTTTCTTTGGCGTGGACAAGGACCAGCCGGTAGAGTTCGCTTTCTGCATTGAGTTGTTCAAGTTTGTCGATCAGGCCGGGGATGCTCTGCTGATCGGCGACGATTCTTTCGAGGCCGCGGCGCAGCAACTTGACCTTGCGACGGCCGAAGCGGCCGAGATAGTCATTGTCTTCAATCGCGCTGAAAAAAAGTTTGTCAAACAGGCCGGGTTGCAGTACGTCGAAGGCTTCGCGGCTTCCGAGCAGACTCCGGGTTACCTCTTCGCTGAGCAGGTAGTCTTCCATGAAGGCCAGGCGGTTGACCTGTTGCGAACTGCTGTCAAAACGATCAAAGAAGGTAATGATATAGGAAAAATTTTCCAGCAATGAAAGGTCGGCGCCGTCGCGGATTTTTTCATCACAGATCTTGCCGGTTTCGAGCAGCAGGTGCTCGAAGGTGTGATCGCGGTTCTTGGCGGCAAGTTGCTTGGCTTCAAGCAGAGTGACCATGTCCTGATGGTCGATGCTGGTTTCGAAGCGACTCTCCTGTAGCAGCAGGCCCTGCAGGATCTGTCTGGTCGCCGAAATATAGGGTTTTTCGCGCGGGGTTTCCAGCTCTTTGGCTTTGAGCAGTTCATCAAGCGCGAGAAACAGGGCGGCCGGGATGTCCTGACGAACGGACAGGGTTTTGAGTCGGGTCAGCCGGGCATTGGATTCTTCGTCGATTTGGCCCTTCTGGTGACAGGAAATCAGGACTTTTTTGTATTCATCGACGATCCGGTAGTTATCGCGGTGGCGATACATGACATCAATGCGAATCCGCTCCTGCTGGTAGCGGTTGATCTTGAGCGTTTTGGCCAGGGCCTCCAGTTCGGCGCGAGCCGCAGTGCCGAGGCTGTGGTTTTCGAAATAGAGTTCTCGGAAGCGATCCTGGTAACAGCGGTGTTTTTTGTGGATCAGGCGAAAGAGGTAGATTGACGCCGTCGCGGGCAGTTTTTGCAGGAGCTCGGCACAGAGACGCGCATCATCGATCTCACTGATCTGCCGGGTGCGTTTGAAGGTTTTGCCCAGGCGTTGCAGGATCTGGCGTTGTTGTTGCTCGATGCTGTCCTGGTTTATATCGTGGACAAAGAAAAAGGTGCTGTAGACTGCGTGACCATCGAGAAACAGGCGATTGAAGCTGTGAGTCCCTTCGGTTTTATTGCTGAAGATCAGGCGTTCGTTCTGGTCGTAACTGGTGCCGTAGAGGATCAGGCGGTTGCGGATCTCGGTTTTGGCCAGATCGGCCAGCGGTTGTTCGACACCGAACATGTATTCGCAGAAGGAACCGCCGTTGCCGCGGTGACTGACGCCCTGTGGGGTAAGAATGAATTCGTTGCCGGGCGCAAAAAAACGCAGGGTGTCGCCATGCTGCTGGTAAAACTGCGGGCGTGAACAGTCGCTGCCGGCGGCAGTAGCGAAAAACTCGATGCTGTCATCAATGTGCCCGTGCAGGCGAAGTTCAGTCTTCATCAGTTCGTTCTTCGGCAGTCAGTCAGTTGAATCTCGATTTGTAACCCGTCATAGGCCAGGGCAATCCCGGGCGGCAGTTCCTGTTCGTGGCGCTGGTGGTCAATCTCGTGGCTGAGATGTGTCAGCCAGGTTTTCCGTGCGCCGATTTTCCGGGCCATGGCCACCGCCTGCGTGATATTAAAGTGCGTGGGGTGCGCTTTGATGCGCAGGCCATCAATCACCAGAAACTCGATCCCTTCAAGCAGCTTGTGCGATGCCTCCGGAATAGCGTTGCAGTCCGTCAGGTAAGCGAGTGGTCCAATCCGGTAACCGAAGACTTCCATGGATCCGTGCAAAAGCGGGACCGGGATCAGTGAAAGATCAAAAAGTTCGAAAATTCCGGCAACCGGGCAGGTTTTTAACAATGGTATGTAACCCGATTCGTCTTGCGGGTCAAAATATAGGCGAAGTTGCTGCGGATTTTTTCCAGTGTGGAGGCTGATCCATACAGTGGAATCGCGTGATTTGCACGCAGGGTGAAGGCACGCAGATCATCGATACCGTGCAGGTGGTCGGCATGGTGGTGGGTATAGAGAACCGCATCGATCCGGCGAATATTTCCACGCAGCATTTGTTGGCGCAGATCTGTTGCGGTATCAATGAGGATATTTATGCCCCGGTAGCTGAGCAGGGCACTGCAGCGACTGCGCCGGTTGCGCCGGTCCTCTGAATGGCAGACCGGACAGTCGCACCCGATCACCGGAATGCCGGTGCTGGTGCCCGAGCCGAGGATTGTCAGGGTCAGTCTGTCTGCGGCCATGCGTCACCGGACCTAAGGGTTGAAAGAAGGATGCAAATCTAGCATCTGCGGCCTAAAAGGACAAGATTCAGCTCTCCGCCAGCCGTGGCAGCAGGTGCTGGGTATAGAGTTTGTCTGCGGCGTTGGCGTAATGATTGTCGCCGGCCAGTTCGGCATAGGTCAACAGGGGGTCGACCAGGCTCAGACCTTCAGGCTGCCAGCCGTTCCAGAGGTTTTGTTTGCCGAAAGGGGCCAGCAAGGTGATCTGGCCGTTCGGGTCGGGAGTCAGGTGCAGCTGCAGCATCAGTTTGAGTTGCTGCTGTGGATCGAGATACAGAACCGCTGATTCCGGAGCGGGCGCCTTGACCAGTTGCGCGGCGCCCAGTTGCCCCCCCAGCATGACCGTTGCCGCGTCAGGGGTGCGGCGCAACAGTTCCGGTAACTGCTGCAGAGTATAGTCCG
>JAJRWF010000016.1 GCA_024276905.1 Deltaproteobacteria bacterium | reverse complement strand
TCGGGTCGAGGGTGAACAGAACGAATGGCTGGCGCGTTGGGATGCACGAATTCGTCAGCGTGACGCCCATACCCTGGTTGAAGAATCGGTTGAATCAGTGCTGGAACAGGCCGGGCTGAAGCGCGAGCAGGTCAATTACATTGCCAGTACCGGCGAAGGCGAAACCCTCAAGGGCACCACCGGTCACTTCTATTCGATGACCACCCATGCGCGTGGCGCCATCTACCTGAACCCCGAAGCCCGTGCAGTGCTCGACATCGGCGCGCTTAACGGCCGTGCGATCAGTATCGATGAAAAGAGCAAGGTACTGACCTATCGCATGACCAGTCAGTGCGCTTCGGGCTCCGGCCAATTCCTGGAAAACATTGCCCGCTACCTGGGCATCGGCCAGGACGAGATCGGCAGCCTGTCGCTGCAATCGACCAACCCGGAGAAGGTCAGCGGTATCTGCGCGGTGCTGGCCGAGACTGACGTGATCAACATGGTCTCGCGCTCCATCGCTCCCAGCGACATTCTGCGCGGCATTCATGAATCGATGGCCGACCGGCTGATCAAACTGCTTAAATCGATCGGTGTTCAGCAAGGCGTGGTGATGATGACCGGTGGCCTGGCCCTGGATGTCGGACTGGTCAAAGCGATCCAGGACGGGATGGACAAGCAGAATATCGGCACCAAAGTCACCGCTCATCCCGATTCGATTTTTGCTGGAGCGATCGGCGCGGCCCTGTGGGGCGCATTCCGCCATCAGAAGTTGAAAGAACGCGGTCAGCTGCCCAAAGCATCCTGATCTGTCGAAAAGGGAGAAAACAACTATGAGCAAACTGAGTTTCAGGTCTCTTTGTCCTGAGGATATTGAGCAGGTTTCGACCATCGACAGCCGGATTATCGGCCAGCCACGGCGCGGCTTCTACGAGAAGCGCCTGACGGTCGCCATGGCTGCCCCCGAAGCCTTTGTCACCTGTGCGGCCTGCGACGGCGATCGTTTACGCGGCTTTGCCTTCGCCCGGACACAGGAGGGTGATTTCGGTTCTGCGCAAACGGTCACTGTCATCGATGCTCTCGGGGTTGATCCTGAGGCGCAGGGACAAGGGATCGGCAAAATGTTGCTGGCTGGAATTGAGCAACGAATGGCCAAAAAAAACATCACCACGTTGCGCACCGAGATCAACTGGGCGGATCACGACATGACCGGCTTCTTCTCCTCCGCAGGATTCAAGCTGGCACCGATCCAGATTGTGACCCGCGACACCTCGACACTCCCGGAGAGAGTCGAGGAAATGTCGCAGGTCAAGATGGATGGCCAGTGGCAGGTTCATGGGGTCGGCGGCAATGATTTCGACACCCTCTGTCGCGACAAAGCACTGATCCGCTCCCTCAATGAAGAGGATTTGACCGCGGTAGTTCGCCTCGACCGGAAATTCTCCCATCAGGACAGGACTGCCTACTACCACCGAAAATTTCAGGAGATGCTGGTCGAGTCCGGCATCCGCGTTTCGCTGGTCGCCGAAAAGAAGGATCTGGTCGCCGGGTTTATTATGGCCCGCGTCGATTACGGTGAGTTCGGCAAGCCGATCCCGACCGCGGTCATCGATACCATCGGTGTTCATCCGGCAGAAAAAGGCACCGGCGTCGGGCAGGCCCTGCTGTCACAACTGCTGATCAACCTTTCAATCCTGCAGGTCGAGTCGCTGCACACCCAAATCCAGTGGAATCAGGCCGAACTGCACAAATTTCTGCAGGGGTGTGGTTTTGTCCCCTCACAACGTCTGGTGTTGAGCAAAAACGTTTAGCGGTTACGATCACACACGGCAAAATGTTTCGCAGGGCGAAACCAGCGGAAAAACTACAGGAATCTGCTTTTCCTTACAAGCCCGATGAGTTATCGTGGCGTTACTGGCTGGAGTTACAGACCGAACTCAAGCAGGGCGAAGATGCAGGCAGTGCCTTCTCTAAAAACCTGTGTCAGGTGCCGAAAACGCCGAATATCGATGCCGACCCTTTTGTATCCTCTACAAAAACAGGGACATCCACATGAAAGATCGAAAAGTACTGGTTCCCCTTGATGGCTCACCAATCGCCTCCCAAACCGTAACGAACCTGATTGCACAAAAGGAAAAGATTCTTTTTCCTTTGACCCTGCTGCACGTTCTGGATCTGGGCAGACTCTCCGCGCGCGGCTTTCCGGAAGTCACTTTCAGTCAGTTTGAGGACCGTGCCCGGCAGGAAGCCGAAACATTCCTGCAGGATCAGAAACAGTTGTTTGCCGCAGAGGGAATCGAAGTTGAAACACTGCTCAAAGAAGGACCGGCGCGTGAAACAATCTGCCGGACTGCCGACAATGGCGACTATGATCTGCTGGTTGTCGGCAGAAACACAGAAGGGGAGCTGCGCAACCTGCTTTTCGGCCAGGTTGTCAATTATGTCATTCACAATGTCGCCTGTCCGGTTCTGATCGTTTAGACTGCGGGGACTCTCTTTTCCAAAGGACGCGACCGGCATGACAAGTAAAAACCTGGCAAGGGGCGGGGAATTTCTGTTGGCAGAAACTCCGGGATCACAACTGTTCACCCCTGAAGATTTCAACTCCGAACACCGTCAGATCGCCGCAACGACCGAGGCCTTCGTCAACAACGAAATCCTGCCAGTACTGGAACAACTTGAGGGGCAGGACTTTGCGCTGATGGTCGAAAAACTGCGCAGCTGCGCCGATCTGGGTCTGTTTCTGGTCGATATCCCCGAAGAAGATGGAGGACTGGAACTCGACAAGGTGACCAGCATGCTGGTGGCGGAAAAGATCGGTCCGAGCGGCTCTTTCGCCATCACCTCCAGCGGTCAGACCGGGATCGGATCGCTGCCGCTGGTCTATTACGGCACCAGCTTACAGAAACAGCAGTATCTGCCCAAACTCACCAGCGGTGAATGGATCGCGGCCTATTGCCTGACTGAACCAGATTGCGGCAGTGATCCCCTAAGCGCCCGCACCACTGCCACCCTGTCGGAAGACGGGTCCTGTTATCTGCTCAACGGGGTCAAGCAGTTCATCACCAACGCCGCCTTTGCCGATCTGTTCACCGTCTTTGCCAAGATTGACGGTCAGCAGTTCTCGGCTTTTCTGGTCGAACGTGACATGCCCGGTCTCTCGATCGGCAGCGAAGAGAAAAAAATGGGGCTCAAGGGCACTTCGACCGCTCAGGTGGTGCTGGAGGATGTCCGCGTGCCGGTCAAAAACCTGCTCGGCGAAGCGGGCAAGGGGCACAAAATCGCCTTCAATGTGCTCAATATCGGCCGCTTGAAACTCTCCGCGACTGTCGTCGGCGCGGCCAAAGCCGCCCTTGCCGAAGCCGCCACCTACGCTGTCGAACGCAAACAGTTCGGCCAGACTCTGGCAGAATTCGGCGCGATCCGTGAAAAACTGGCCGATCTGAGCGCCGCGCTCTTTTGTGCTGAAGCGCTTCTGTACCGGGTCGCCGGACTGCTTGATGAGCGGATCGCGACTCTCGATCGCAAGAGCAAAGATTACTACCGCGACTATCAGCAGGCGATTGAGGAATATGCCGCCGAGTGTGCGATCGCCAAGGTGTTCTGTACCAACTGTCTGGCCCTGGTGGCGGATGAAGCACTGCAGATCCACGGCGGCTACGGCTATATCCGCGACTATCCGATTGAACGCTTCTACCGCGATGAGCGGATCAACCGGATCTTCGAGGGCACCAACGAGATCAACCGGCTGCTGATCCCAACCCTGCTGCTGCGCCGAGCTGCCGGTGGAGCCCTGAATCTGCAAGAAGGGATTGATACGGCCAAAACCCCTGACGACCCTGAAACGGCCCTCGATCACACCCGGTTCAAGGCTGAATTTCAACTGCTGATCGGACAGAAAAAAACGCTCCTGTTGTTGCTCGACGCCGCAAAAGAGAATCTCCAGCAACAGGAAATTTTGCTCGCGCTGGGGGATCTGGCTATCGGCATATTTGCTTTGGAAAGCGCACTGTTGCGGGCGGATAAAAACTTTCCGACCGCCAGCCCGCGGCAGCAGCAATCACTAGAATCCCTGGTCAAGGTGGCGGCCTTTGATGCAGCATCCCGTTTCCAGTCAGCAGCAAATCGTTGTGCCGCGTACACAGACCCTGCGATGCAGCAAACGATCACCCGACTTTGCAGTTATTCCACAACCGGTTTGCTGGAAGCCAAACAACAGCTGGCTCTGGCCGCAACCGAAGCAGGAGCTTATCCATTCTGAACTGATGTTATACCCTGATCTGGAGGTCCGCCGTGAACCCTGTCGAATTCGCATCGCTCGATTTTGCCCCGCCCCGTATCTCTCTTGAAGGCTCCCCCGAATCCGGTTTTGTCTTTTCTTCAGCCAGCCCGCTGAAACCCTGTCGCGAACATCTCGGACAGATGCTGCGCCACTGGGCCCGGCAAACCCCCGAGCGTGTTTTTCTCGCTGAACGACGACCCGCTGGCGACTGGCGACAACTGAATTACGCCGAAGTCGAGCAACAGGCAGATGCTATCGCCCAGGCGCTGCTGAATCGCCAACTTGGACCCTATCAACCCGTAATGATCCTCTCCGGGAATTCGGTCGATCATGCCCTGCTGATGCTCGGCTGCTTCATCGCCGGAGTGCCGGTGGTGCCGGTCTCGGTCCCCTACTCACTCCTGAGCAAGGATCACGGTAAACTGCGGCATATCTTCGATGAGATCCGGCCGGGGATGGTCTATGTTGCCGATGCTGAGATTTTCGCTGCGCCTCTGGCCAACCTCGATCTGGCCGGAATCGAACTGGTCGCCAGTCAGGGAACAGGTGCCGAAATAGCGACCACCCCCTTTGCCGATCTGCTCGCAACGCAGATCACTCCAGCCGTAGAACAGGCCGCGGCCCTGGTTGCCGGTCAGACCGTTGCTAAAATCCTCTATACCTCCGGCTCGACCGGCCAGCCCAAAGGCGTGATCAATACCCACGGAATGCTCTGTGCCAATCAACAAATGCTCGCCCAGATCTGGCCCTTTACCGATCAGACCCCGCCGGTGCTGGTCGACTGGCTGCCCTGGAACCATACCTTCGGCGGCAATCATAATTTCAACCTGGTCCTCAATCAGGGTGGCACCCTCTATATCGACGGTGGCAAACCGGCACCGGGGCTGGTCGAACAGACGGTTAAAAATCTGGCGGAAATCTCCCCGACCATCTATTTCAACGTACCGGTCGGTTACGCCATGCTCTTGCCACACCTCGAACAGGATGAAGCGCTGCGCAACAATTTTTTCAAAAACTTGCAGCTGATCTTCTATGCCGGGGCGGCCCTGCCGCAGGATCTGTGGGAACGCCTGGAAAAGGTCGCAATTCAGGCGACCGGCAAGAAGGTGCTGATGACCTCATCCTGGGGCTCAACCGAGACCTCGCCGCTGGCAACCGCCGCTCACTTTCCGCTCGAAAAAGCCGGGGTGATCGGTATCCCCTGCCCCGGGGTTTCCCTCAAAATGATCCCGAACGGCGACAGCTACGAACTGCGCGTCAAAGGCCCCAATGTCACCCCCGGCTATTTTCGCCGCCCCGATCTGACCGCCGCTGCGTTTGATGAGGACGGCTACTATCTGATCGGCGATGCCGGGCGCTTTGTTGATCCCGATGATCCGGGTAAAGGGATCTCCTTCGACGGCCGGGTGGCAGAAGATTTCAAACTGATCAGCGGCACCTGGGTGCGAGTCGGTCTGCTGCGGGTTGCAGTGCTGGCAGCCGCCGCACCGGTATTGCAGTTTGCGCTGGTCACCGGTCATGACCGTGAAACGGTCGGGATTCTCGGCTGGCCGAATCTTGCCGCCTGTCAAAAATTGTGCAAAGACCTTGCGGAGGATATTTCTCCGCAGGAACTGATCCGCCGCCCCGAAGTCGAAAGTTTTCTGCACCAGGCACTGGGAAAATACAACGCCGCTCAACAGGGATCATCAACCCGCATCGCCCGCATCACGCTGATGAGCGAACCACCGGACAGTGACGCTGGCGAGATCACCGACAAGGGCTATATTAACCAGCGTGCAGCCTTAGAGCGCCGCCGGAATCTGGTTGAAC
>JAJRWF010000159.1 GCA_024276905.1 Deltaproteobacteria bacterium | reverse complement strand
GGTAAACCAGCCAGCTCTGCAGATAAACCAACCGCAGCGCCGGATCGAGCTCGTCGAAATTGCCCATTCTGGCAACAAAGGGATCGAAGGAAAGTTGTGACAGGCCGCAGAGGTCATCTTCGTCATTGCAGATGGCGCGATTGGCATAATCGAAGGAACGTTCACTGAGCAGTTTCGCGCGTGCAGCATCCGTGACCATCAGATCGCCGAACAGGGCATAGAGCCCGGCCGCATCCCGCAGGTAGCCAACATCGTTCGGGTCGGACTCGATCAGACTGTCAAATAATAATAGATAAGCCGGGGCCGCTTCAGCAACGGTTTCAGGATCAGTCTGGTTGAGTGTTGCCTGCGCCATATGCTGCGGCATCTCACTGAGCCCGCAACCCGATAGCAGCAAAACCACCAGAATCAGCAGGTATTGCATTTTATTTTCTCCCCAACCGAGCGCAGAAACAAAAGAAGCCCTTACGCTTGTTCAATACGCCAACAATTATGGATACGCGAATTCCGCGCAAAATCTGGCGGCAGAGTTCGGCCACTGACCTCCTCGATCTTCAGACCGGGTAACTGATCAGCCTGCATCTTGAAACTCCGCAGATTGTTTGAAAAGATCAGCACTCCCTGCGGGGTCAGCAATTCACTGACACGCTGCAGCAGCTTAACATGATCACGCTGAATATCGAAGGTGCCTTTCATCCCCTTTGAGTTGGAAAAGGTCGGTGGATCGAGAAAAATAAGATCATACTTCGTTTGCGGCTGTTCGAGCCAGGCCAGACAATCGGCCTGCACCAGCTGATGCCGAGCATCTTCAAAACCGTTCAGCGCCAAATTCTTCTGCGCCCACTCCAGATAGGTGCGCGACATATCGACCGTGGTGGTTTCGAGTGCCCCCCCAGCAGCGGCATAGACGCTGGCGGTGCCGGTATAGGCAAACAGATTCAGAAACCGTTTACCGGAAGACAGTGACTGCAGCAGCTGACGGGTCGAGCGATGATCAAGGAAGAGTCCGGTATCGAGATAATCGCTGAGGTTAACCAGAAATTTCAGTTCTCCCTCACGCACTTCCTTGAACAGACCACGCCGATCCTGGCGTTGATACTGGCTTTTGCCCTTCTGCCGCATCCGTTGCTTGACATGAATTGCGTCGCTTCCCAACTCAAAAATCTGCATCAGGGCCGCGACCGCATCACGCACCCGCCGTTCGGCCTTCTGCGGCGGAATGTCCTTGGGTGCCTGGTATTCCTGCAGATGAATTTCATCCCCGTAGAGATCGATCGCCAGATTGAATTCCGGCAGATCCGCGTCGTAAAGCCGGTAACAATCGAGCTGTTCCGCCTTGACCCAGCGCGCCAGTTTCTTGCGGTTTTTACGTAAACGGTTGGCCAGCATTTCGGCCTCGGCCGAGAGTTTACGCGCCGCAGGACGGCCCGCCCCGGCGGCCAGTGATTTCCAGTGGTTTGTTTCGTCCAGCTGAAAATGGAGCAACTGACACTTGAGGGCACCGTTGTAGAGCGGTGTGCGGCGATGAGCCCGCAGACCGATGGCACGGCCGAGCTCGACCTGACTGGTGATCACCCCGGCCTGCCAGCCGGAAAAACCGATCATCTGCTCACCAAGCTTGTTATAAAGCGGTGGTAACTGACTCAATTCCCCCAGACGTTCACCATAGGGCGGATTGATCGCCAGCAGGCCGCTGTCGGCCGCCGGTTTTTCAATCAGTGCCAGTTCACGACGCTCAAAGTGAAGCCAGCGATCAACTCCGGCAGTTCGAGCATGTTCCCAAGCCTGGCGGATGGCACGGGTATTTTCATCATAACCGATGATTGGTGGCTGACGATGCACCAGACCGGCGGCCTTGCGCTCTTCAGCTTCCTGCAGCAGTTCATCCCAGTCACGACCGTCAAACTGTCGCCAGCCCAGAAATCCGAAATGGTTACGCAACAATCCGGGCGCGCAATCGGTGGCGATCAATGCCGCTTCCAGCGGCAGGGTCCCCGAGCCGCACATCGGATCAACAAAAGCCCCACCGGCGGCATGTATCTGCGGCCAGCCGCAATCGAGCAGAATCGCCGCCGCCAGATTCTCTTTCAGCGGGGCTCCCAGGCCATCGCTGCGATAGCCGCGTTTGTGCAGGCTTGATCCACTGAGATCGACACTCAGGGTCGCCCGGTTGCGAAACAGGTAAAGATTCAGCCGCAGGTCGGGTTTCACCAACGCGATATCCGGCCGCTCACCGTTGAGGTCGCGTAGCTGATCGACCACCGCATCCTTGACCCGCAACAGCGCATAACGCGAATGATCAATCTTCGACTGCGCCACATGGGCATCGACCGCCAGACTGCCACCGGGACCCAGCTGCTGTCGCCAGTCAATCTGACGCACCGCCGCGTAAAGCTGGTCGGTGGTTTCGGCCTCAAACTCGCTGATCGGTGCCAGAATACGACTGGCCAGACGGGACCAGAGGCAGGCCCGTAAGGCAACGCTCAGCGGACCCTTGAAGTGGACCCCGCCAATCGCTTCGACAACCTCCAGGGCGCCGAAAGAGCTCAGTTCATCGACCAGCAAAGGCTCAAGACCGCGCGCGGCGGTGGCAAAAAAAGTTCTGTCAGACATAGCTATGGATCACTCTTCTAAGAATGCGCGTTAAAACGTTTCAGTTCCAGAGTCTGTTGCGGATGTGCCTTATTGAAGGCGACAAGAGCCTCTTCCCCGGCCAGAACCGAGACGGCACTGCGAGCCTCTTCAACCAGCCAGCGCTTTGCCGCTGCAATCAACTGTTCCCGATCAACCGCCAGCAGACGCTGCCGCATCCGGTTGCGCATCTCAAGGGTCAGACCCTGACGTCGATTGGCAAACTCACGCGCTCCGTTACCTGCCGGTGACAGTGGGCGATCAAGATCACTGAAAACCGCCAGAATCGCTTCCGTGACCGCCTGATCACTGAAGCCTCCGGCCTCCACCCAGTCGATGGCATCCTCATAAACCCGCAGGGTTCGCTCAAGGTGTGGATCGCGATAGGACAGGAAGGAAAAGAGCCCGGCCTCGGCATTATGCCCGGCCAGCCCGCCATAAGCCCCCCCCTTTTCGCGAATCTCGCGATGCAGATATTCGGCGCGCAGCAGTTTGGCCAGCACGGTCAGCGCAGCGCTGTCGGGATGATGATAGGCCGGAGTGGCAAAAACCCGAGTCACATAGCTGACCGGTACGGAATAGATCCAGCCCTGGCGTTGCGGCACGGCGCCCAGTTGCGCGGTTGGACCGGAGAGCGCCTTTGCCGCCGGTAGGCGCTGCAGCAAGCTTTCAAGCGGGGCACGAAAATCTTCGTATTGTTCCGCCTCGGCGGTCAGTGCCAGCTGAAGTCCCTCACGGGTAAAGAGCAGCGCTGCAATCTGCTGCAAGCGCTCAGCAGTCTGTTGCAGCTGCTGGTCATCCTGAGCGGCCAGCTCATGCACCAATGCCACCTGCTCCAGCCCGGACCAGAGTTCACGCAGCCGGGCGGCCGGGGTCAAATGGGCCGCCGCCGCACGTGCAGCATAGGAATGGCCGGAGGAGGGAACCGAGTTGGCCAGCGAAATCCGCAACTGATCGAGGACCTGCCGGATTCGTCCGATATCGGAGAAATTGATCCCGGTCATAATCTCGCCGAGTAATTCACACAAAGCGGTCGCATTGCGCTGCAGGGCCTTGCCCTTGACCTCAAAGCTCGCTGTGAATTCGGTGTTTTCCTGCGGGTCTTCTAGCAACGAGGTCCGCGCGCCTATACCGCCGGATACGGCCTCAATCTGCTGCGCCAACTCAACATAACTATATTTCCCGGTACCGACCTGGGTCAGAAGTGCACTGAAAACCGGCAACAGCGGCAGTAACTCATCCGGCAAACTGTCAATCGGCAGATTAAGAGCCACAAAGCCGAGGCCGTTGGTCGGTTGATCGCAAAAGAGCAAGGGAGCCCCATCCAGCGCGTCTTCGCGCACCCTAATCTGCGCCTCGCAGGAATCAATATCGCTTAATTCCAGAGTCGGCAGACAGGAAAGATCCTCGTCTTCTTCCTGCGAATCCTGCAAGGCTTTTGCCTGCGCGATGATCGTCTGTTTCTGTGCCTCATCCAAACGTGCCGCTTGCCGGGCCAGTTTTTCCTGCAAGGCCCGCTCTTCACGCTCACGCAGCTGCTGATCCGGCTCCAGCAGCAGGGTCACCCGATGCGGATTATCGAGCAGCCAGCGCCGCAGCAATTGCACCAGATAAGGGCCTGCGGCCAGTTTTTTGCGCAACTGCAGCAGCTGGGTATCAAAGTCGAGCGCCGCCAGCGGCTCACCGCCATGCAGCCAGGGGCCAAGCATCCGCATCAGCAACAACAGCCCGTAGGGATAAGAATCGCCTGTCACTTCGCGATTGGAGAACTCGAGACGATGAATCGCCCCCTCGATCCGTTCGGAGGAAAAACCTGCGGTCGCAATCTCTTCAAGGGTCTGCAGAATCAGGGTCTCGATCTGCTCTAATTTATCGGGGTCCGTCCCCTGCAGGCCGACCGCAAAACAGGTCGTGCGGTTATCGTCCCGAAAACCGCAACCGGGAGTCAGATTGGCCCCTAATCCCGAATCGATCAATGCCTTGTAGAGCGGCGTTGCCGGATTACCGAGCAACAGGGTCGAGAGCAGCGACAGTCCCAGACGCTCGACACTCTCGCCGATGTCACAGGTCAACCAGGCCAGTTGCACCATCGAACGCCCTTGCGGATCTTCGCCGACATCCAGCGGATAGGTTTCACGCACCTGCCGCGGGGTATCGAAACGGCTTTCCGGTGGCACTTCGCTGTCCGGCTCAATCCGCTGAAAGCATGCCAGGGCTTGCTCATCAACCTTTGCGAGCAGTTCTGCCAGATCGAGATCACCGTAACTGAAGCACCAGGCATTGGATGGATGGTAAAAGCGGGCGTGGAAATCTCGCAGTTGCTGCCAGCTGAGGCCAGGGATATCGGACGGCTCACCGCCCGAATTATGACGGTAGGTGGTAGTCGGGTAGAGCGCCCGTCCCAGGCGGCTCGACAACAGGGAAGAAGGATCGGACATCGCGCCCTTCATCTCATTGTAGACCACCCCCTTGTAGACCAGCGGCGACTGTGGATTCTCCATTTCGGTAAATTCGAGCCGGTGCCCCTCTTGCGAAAAATCCCGCTCGGTCAGGTTGGGAAAGAAGGCCGCATCGAGATAGATCGACAGCAGGTTGTCAAAATCCTTGCGGTTCTGGCTGGCAAAGGGATAGAGCGTCCAGTCACTGGCGGTCATGGCGTTCATGAAGGTATTGAGACTGCGCTTGAGCATCGAGAAGAAGGGGTCACGTACCGGGAAACGCTTTGAACCGCAGAGGGCGGTGTGCTCTAGGATATGCGCCACGCCGGTTGAATCATCAGGCGGGGTGCGAAAGGCGACCCCGAACAGACGATTGCTGTCGGCACGCTCAAGGTGCATATAGCGAGCACCGGTTTTCTGATGGTGCAGGCGGATCATCCGCGCCTTAATGCCGGGAATTTCATCGACGCGATCAACAACAAACCCGGACAGTTGCTGCCCGGGGGAGTAGGAACTCTTGCACATAGGAAAACCTTTATTCAAGTGGGTGGTGCCGCCGAAAAGGCCCACCCGATGATGTACCTTAACTGAGGAACGAATCAACTGACCAGCGCCAGGGACGCTGTATGGAGCGTCACTTCAACAGCTTTCCAATCAGTTCACGATACTTCTTTTCAATCACATGACGTTTCTTTTTCAGGGTGTTGGTCAGCTCTTCACCGGGTTTGAACTCCCCTTCAAGAAAATGGATGTTCTGCAGTTTCTCAAAGGGTTTGAAGCCTTTTTTACTGTGCAGCAGGCGGTTCATTTCTGCCTTGGCTTTTTCGAGCAACTGATGATTACTCCTCAGTTGCTCGGCACTCTCAATCACCAGATCAAGACGGCTGGCGGCAAACTCTCGCAACTTGTCGAAATCGGGCACCACCAAGGCACCAAGTCCTTTCTTGTCCTGCCCGACCAGCACCGCATCACTGACGAAAGGCAGACGGGTAATGGTCGACTCGATCCGGCTGGGATCAACATTTTCTCCGCTGGCCAGGACGATAATCTCCTTGGATCGGCCGGTAATCACCAGTTCACCACGCAAGGTCAGTTTGCCGAGATCCCCAGTGCGAAAAAAACCGTCCTCGGTAAAAGCCTTACGATCCTCATCCGGATTCGCCTCGTAGCTGGGGAAAACCTGGTCGCCGCGCAGCTGTATTTCACCCTCGATCCCGGCGGCCAGCGGCTGATCCTGTTCGTCAGCAATCCGCAGCTCGGTTCCCTCAACCGGCAATCCCAACGTCCCGAAGGTGTCGCAGTTAAGTGCGCGACCGGCAATCGCGGGCGCACATTCAGTCATTCCGTAGGCATTGACAATCCGAATACCGATCGCATCGATCCACTCATCCAGCCAGGGCGGCAGACTGCCCCCACCACTGATAGCCATCCTCAATTGTCCGCCAAATTTCTGCTGCACGGCCTGTAACCGGGATTTGGCCAGCCTGTCCGGTAATGTCAGAAGCAGCAGATAGCCGCAAGCTTTCAACTTGCGGAGCCAGCGGAACAGAAACATTTCCTTTTTGAAAGCCGGTAACTGCTCACGGAGAACCCTGCGTTGACGGTTGGTGGTCGCCGAAACACTGACCAGGGTGCGGAAAATCTTCGCCCGTTTGGGATTCTCCTTTTCGAGCGTACTGTTGATTTTGGCATGCAGCGACTCCCAAAGACGCGGCACCGTGGCCACCAGGGTCGGTCGATATTCCTCCAGATCGGCGGCAAAGGTTTTAATCGTTGAATAAACCGTACAACAGCCGTGCGACAGCGCCATATATTCTACCGCACGCTCAAAAATGTGCCAGCTCGGTAGAATCGACACCCAGCGATCACTCTCGCTTAAACCGACCAACTGCGGCAGGTTACGCACATTGTTCATAATGTTGCGGTGTGTCAGGCGCACCCCCTTGGGCACCCCGGTGGTCCCGCTGGTATAGATCAGGGTAAACAGGTCATCCTGGGTCAACTGCAGACGACGAGCGGCAAAAGTCTCAAGTTCTTCACGAGTCAGGCTGCGATCTTCGAGCAGATCGTTGTAACTGTAGATATTGTCGAACCAACGGTGGGTCTTCTCCCCCTCAATCAAAAAGATCGCGCGCAGTTTTTTGTGTTTACGCAGCATTTCTTCATGAGCCTTGAGCAGCGTAGCGGTTTCTATCACCAAAAATTCACTGGCTGAATGTTCAAGAATAAACTCAAGCTCCGCTGTCGGAGTATCGCTGCCGCGCGGCACGCTGACCGCGCCCAGCGCCACCAGGGCCATATCGGTGACGATCCAGCCATAGCGGTTGTCGGACAGCAGCAACACCCGGCTGCCCTTCTTAACCCCACGTGCCGCAAAGGCCCGTGTCAGGATCACGACATCATCGTAAAACTTCTCGTAGCTGACACTGAACTCACTGCCTGCCGCACGGTAGATAAACGCTGTCCGGTCAGCATAATTACTCCGGCTGTTCAAAAACATTTCGAACAGGGTTCCGTAATCAATATCGCTGTAGCTCCGCATAAAATGATCCTGCCGGCGTTGTATGGGTTAAGGTGTCCCCTCAGACGTCGCATTCGCGACCTCCACCCCTCCATCATAGGGGGCAAAGGTCCGCTGCGCAAGATTCCCCTGCACATCCGTGGACTTTTTTTGTCCTCCGAACCTGACAGGTAACGCCGGAACGGAGTTTATGGCTATAATATGCGCAGAGTGCGTTCCAACCTGAAACCAGCCGGAGAGACGATGCCCCCATCCCACCGCGACAGTATTCTGGAAATTATCTACGACCTTTCGCACAATTATCTGCAGGGCAAGGTTCGCGCCCTGCGCGTCGCCATGATCTGCCTGCTGACCGGCGGGCACCTGTTGCTTGAGGACATCCCCGGGCTGGGCAAAACCAGTCTGGCCCTGGCGCTATCAAAGGTTCTCGGCCTCGGTTTCGGTCGCGTTCAGTGCACCAGCGACCTCTTGCCATCCGACATTACCGGGCTGTCAATCTTTGACCGTGAAAAGAACTGTTTCCGATTTATCGAAGGCCCGGTCTTCAGCAATCTGGTACTGCTCGACGAGGTCAATCGCGCCATGCCGAAAACCCAGAGTGCCATGCTCGAAGCGATGGAGGAGATGCGTGTCACGGTTGAAGGTATCACCTACAGCCTGCCCGACCCTTTCATGGTCATTGCGACCCAGAATCCGGTCGAACAGATCGGCACCTTTGCCCTGCCGGAATCCCAGCTTGATCGCTTTCTGGCCGTAACCGACATCGGCTATCCGCCACCAGAACTCGAACAGCAGATTATCCGTCACGGCAGTGTCAGCCACCAGCTTGAACAGATCGCCCCACGACTCGGCCGCACGCAAATTCTCGAAGCACGTGACTCTGTATCCCGGGTGCACCTGTCGCAAAAAGTTGCCGCGTACATCTATGACCTGGTCGAGGCGAGTCGCAACCACCAGATGGTGCTATCGGGAATCTCGACCCGGGGCGGTATTAATCTTGCCGGGGCGGCCCGCGCCGAAGCCTGGCTCAGTGGACGGGAATTTGTTATTCCCGAGGATGTTCAGAAAATCGCCCTTCCGGTCACTGCCCACCGGCTGATTTTGCACCCGGAACATGAATCCCAGAACAAAAAGGAGATTATCCGATCGCTGCTTCAGAATCTGGTCGTTCCTTTGGTCTGAAACTGACCCGTGCCGGCATGGTCTACATCGGCATGACCCTGCTACTCGGCTTTGCCGCGGTCAACACCGGCAACAACCTGCTATACCTGCTGGTGTCGGCTCTGCTCGGCTTTATGGCGATTTCCGGCTGGCTCGGCCAGCAGAACCTGCGCAAACTGAGCCTGAAGCTGGTTCTTCCACAGGAAATTTTTGCCGGTCAGCCGACTCTGATCGGCATCAGGCTCCAGAACCATCGACGGCGACTGCCAGCCTTTCTGATCCGGGTGAGCCTTGGTGGTGAGCACCCGCTTTTTGCCCAGCTCCCCGCCGGTTCATTCGCAGAGAAAAGTCTGACCCTCTCCTGGCCGGTTCGTGGCCGCAAACAGATTGAAAATATCTGGCTGAGCTCCTGTTTTCCGATCAACTTTTTCGTCCGCTCACTCAGAATCCCCCTGGGCCAGCAACTGATCGTCTTTCCACAACCACTTGCAAATGTCCTGCTCCCAGCGACAGGGCGCAACGAACAGCGACAACAACTGACAACTGCAACCAGCGGCGACAGTGGAGACCTGCGCAGTATCCACGATTATCGTGGCGGCGAACCGCTCAAAGCCATCCACTGGAAACTTTCGGCCCGCCACGACAGCTTCAAGGTGAAACAACATGAAGGGTTGGGCTCGCAACCCCTGGTGATTGAACTGGAACAGCTCAACGGCAATATCGAGCAACGCCTCAGTCGTGCAAGCTGGCTGGCAATCAACCAGTTGCGCCAACAGCGACCGGTGGGCCTGCGACTGGTCGGGCGGCTGATTCGCCCGCAGGTCGGTCGTGGTCAACGTCACCGCCTGCTGACTGAACTGGCTCTGTACCATGGCCGTTGAAAAGATCCTGCAACTGCTCGCCAGCCTGGCGACCCTGGTCGGTGTGGCACCGGCCTTTCCCTTTCTCGACCGCTTCGTGCAGACAGGCATTGTCGGTGCCCTGATCGCCGGGTTCATCAGTGACCGACACAATCGTCGTTTACTGCAGCCGCTGCCTGCGACCCTGCTGCTGTTTCTGCTGTTCTTTTTCTATCTGAGCCAGATGTCACGCAGCAATATTGTCGAACCACTGGTGAACATGCTGGTGTTGCTATTGGCAGTACGTCTTATCACCGAAAAGTCAGGCCGTAATCTGTTGCAGATTTTTGTTCTGGCGACTTTCGTTCTGGCGGCCTCCTCGCTGCTCAGCCTGAGTATCAGCTACCTCGTCGCGCTGGCCCTGCTAGTGGGGCTGGTGACCTTCGGTTTGCTCCTGACAAGCTTTTACTCCGCAGATCCGGCCCTGTGCTTCAACCGCAAGCAGTGGTACCGCCTGCTGGGCACCGGAGCCTTGCTGCCACTCGGTTCTCTGCTGCTGATGTTTTTCTTCTTCGTGCTCCTGCCCCGCACCGAATATCCGCTCTGGAATTTCCTCAACCCGGAAAGCGTGCCCTCTGCCGGTTTCAGCGAAGAAGTCAATCCGGGCAGCCTGGCCAACCTCGGCAGCAGTGGCCAATCCGCTTTTCGCGCGCGCATGGCCGCAATAGACCCGCAGGAACTCTACTGGCGCGGTCTGGTTCTGAACCAGATCAAAGGACGCAGCTGGTTCCGCGTCAAATCGCCACCGCCGGACAGACTGGTCACCACGAACTCAAGCCCACGAACACAGGTTATCTTCAGCGAACCACGTTCCGACCGCTACCTGCCGGGTCTCGATCTGCCGTTAACTCTCGGTGATATTGACAATAAACGCTTCGCCGATGGGGTTTTTGAAGCCCGTCGTGTCCTTGACAAACGTAATCGCTATACAGTCAATTCGGTACGACACGGGTCCCTGAAATTGAAAAATCCATCGGACAGGACCTTTTATCTGTACACCCCATCGGATATTACACCCGGTGTTGCCGCAATTGCCGGTGAAATTGCGAAGAAGAACAACCGCAGGTCGAAGATTCTGGCAACCAAAGAATTCTTCATCCGGCAACAACTTTCCTATGCTGCCCGCAACCTGCAGTTGAGCACAACCCCGGTCGAAACCTTCCTCTTTGAGAGCAAGCGCGGCTACTGCGAATACTTTGCATCATCTTTCGCCCTTCTGTTGCGACTATCCGGAGTTCCGACACGTCTGGTCGGAGGCTACCTGGGGGGACGCTACAACGCGTTGGGGGATTATTACCTGGTTGATGAAGATATGGCACATGTCTGGGTCGAGGTGCTCGATGATGACAATCGCTGGCTGCGAATCGATCCGAGCCGGCTGGCAATTAACGCCGGAGATGCGGTCACCGGACTGGCTCGCGGTCCGTTCAGCTGGGCACAAGCCACCAGCGACTATCTGGCCACCGCCTGGAGCCGACTGGTCATTACCTACGACCTGCAGAAACAGCTCGGGCTGGTTTTCTCGGTCGGCCGGAATCTGCGGCAGGTGCGTCTCACTCTGCCGAACCAGCTCAGCTGGTGGCTGCCGGGAATTCTGCTGCTAATCGTGATTCTTTGGCGTAGAAAAAACTATTTCCGCTCGTGCCGTCGTCAGCGCCTACTGCAACGCTACCTGCGACAAGTCAGAAAATCTGCCGGACAACATCAGCTTCCGGTTCATCTTGGTCTTTTCGAATTGGCAGAACTGAGCCACGAACCTCTCTGTCACAAATTCGCACAGATTTACGGGGGGACACTGTATAGGGACCAGGCACTGACTTCCTGTCAATACAAACAGCTGTCACTGATTATTCGACAACTTTCACAGCATCACATCCAGATCTCATTAAATAGGATAACGGCTGAGGATGATCATCATCCCCGGTCGACCCGTGCGGCAGGCAATGATTGACAAAGGCTCAAAGATTCCGTAGTTTCATGGCAGTTTTCTGCATTCATACGAATAGGTCCTATCAAATCATGTTCAGATTTCCGTTGTTGTGCCTTGCGCTGCTGATACTGCTTCCGGCTTGTGATCCAACGATTGTCGCATCACCCCGATCGGCTGATTACTACTTCAAAGAAGGCGAGACCTTTTTCGACCGCCAGCTTTACGATGATGCGGTTGCTTCATGGAAGAAGGTTCGTGACAGTTACTATTCCCCGGAACTTAACAAGCTGGCCGAACTGAAAATTGCGGAAGCTCAGTACCTCGCCGGAGAATACATCGAGGCGGCCTCCAACTATTCTGCATTTCTGAAAGAGCACCCCCGGGATGACCGCATTCCCGATGTCCTTTATTTTCTGGGAATGTCCTACTACAAGCAAATGCTCAGCAAGGACCGTGAGCAGACCCCGACGCAAAAAGCGCTGCAGACCTTTCGCAGACTGCTTAAAGAATATCCCAAAAGCAAACGGGCAGAAACTGTAGGCTTCCTGGCCCAACGCTGTCGCAACCGTCTTGCCGAACACGAGGTCTATGTCGGACGCTTCTACCTGCGCACCGGTCATTATCAGGCGGCGATCAATCGTCTTAAGGGAATTCTTGATAAATATCCCAACTACTACTATCGCGACGAGGCATTCTTTTATCTCGGCACAGCCTACCTCAAACTGCAGAAAAAGAAAGAAGCCGCCGACGCTTTCAATACCCTGTTTGACCAATTTCCAAACAGCCGCTACGTCATCAAATCACAGAGAATTCTTGAAAAAAATTACTGAGCGTTTTCAGACCGCAGAAATACTCGATTCTGCGGTCTTTTTTCGCGCAGGAAGCTCTCCTAATTCTTCGATTTACCAGAAATGATAAATCCCCCCTTATTCTATCTTTTCGCTTGACTTGCGGTATACAGCATTATATAAAAAACGACATTTCATATAACGTCATTCTATAAGTGACCAGTTAACCTGCTATTAACAGGCTGAGACCGCATCGACGATAGAAAAACAATCTTCAATATCATCAGATACTTAGAGATTTAAACCTGGTTCGTTCACGCCGTTTTAGCCAACTATTCCAAAAGGGACCAATCACGTACCCTTAGCGCCTTTCACGAGGAGGAGAGAGAATGTCCAAGTACGGAACACTGGAAGACCGCGTTCGTCGCAAATCACTGCTGAAGAAAGTCATGTCGGCTGAAGACTGTGTCCAGTTCTTCAAGCCGGGTATGAATATCGGCTGGTCCGGTTTCACCCCGGCCGGTTACCCAAAAGCGGTGCCGATCGCCCTGGCCGATCATGTCGAGAAGAACAACCTGCAGGGCACCACCAAGTACAACCTGTTTGTCGGTGCTTCTGCCGGAGCCGAAACCGAAGACCGCTGGGCGACTCTCGACATGCTCGATCGTCGCTGGCCCTACCAGACCGGTAAAAATATCGCCAAAGGGATCAATACCGGCAAGATCCGCATGGGTGACAAGCACCTCGGGCACTTTGCTCAGGATCTCGGCTACGGTTTCTACACGGAAAATGGTCGCATCGATATCGCAATTATCGAAGTTTCTGCCATTACTGAAAACGGTGGTCTGGCACTGACATCCTCTTGCGGCCTGGTGCCCGAACTGGTCACTGTCGCCGACAAGATTATCCTTGAAGTCAACACCGGACAGCCCTCGTTTGAAGGTCTGCACGACATCCTGATGCAGGAAAAGCCGCCGGCACGCCAGCCGTTGCTGGTCACCAGCGCCGACACTCGTATCGGCACCCCCTATGTTCCGATCGATACCGACCGGGTCATCGCCGTGGTAGAGTCCAAGCATCGTGACAAAGGCCGTGCCTTCAGCGATATGGATGAAACCTCCGAGGCGATTGCTGCTCATATCATGGATTTCTTCTCCCATGAAGTGAAGCGTGGTCGTCTGCCTGAGAACCTGCTGCCCCTGCAGTCAGGTGTTGGCTCAATTGCCAATGCCGTTGTCGGCGGGCTGGCCAAGGGTCCGTTCAAGAACCTGACCGTCTACACCGAGGTTCTGCAGGACACCATGCTCGATTTCTTCGACTCGGGTAAACTCGATTTTGCCTCGGCTTGCTCCCTTTCGCTTTCCGAAGAGAAAGGCTTTCCCCGCTTCTTCGACAACTGGGACAAATATGCCGACAAGATCCTGATGCGTCCGATCTCGATCTCCAACGCCCCCGAGCCGATCCGGCGTCTGGGCGTCATTGCCATGAACACCCCGGTCGAATTCGACATGTACGCCCACGCCAACTCGACCCTGGTCGGCGGCACCCGCATGATCAATGGTCTCGGCGGTTCCGGCGATTTCCTGCGGAACGGTTACCTGAAGATCATGCATGCTCCTTCGACCCGTCCGTCGAAAACCGATCCGCGCGGTATCACCTGCGTGGTTCCGAAGGCACCGCATATCGACCATACCGAGCATGACCTTGATGTTCTGGTTACGGAGCAGGGTCTGGCCGATTTACGCGGTCTGGCGCCGAAAGATCGTGCCCAGGTCATTATCGATAAGTGCGTCCATCCGGAGTACAAGCCGATCATTCAGGAGTACTTCGACATGGCCAAGAAAGACTGCCTGGCCCGCGGCGTCGGTCACGAGCCGCAGTTGTTCGATCGCTGTTTCAAGATGCAGCAGAACCTGGCCGAAAACGGCACCATGAAAATCAAGAACTGGGACATCAAAATCGATCTCTGCGAGTAGTTCCGAAAGTTCACTTCAGTGCCATAAAATGGCCCCGCCGGGTTTCCGGCGGGGCCTTTTTTTTCAACTTGTTTATCTATTGTGCGTTGGTCACGCGGGCTTCAAGTCGCCTGGAGAAGTACTCATCCCCAGCATAACTTCCCATTTCGGCCAGTGATGTCAGCGTATACACAGCATAGATCGATGAACCTTCAGTGATACTGACACTGACACAACCGACAGTCACCTGGAATCCGTCAATCGTCAGTAAAGAACTCGCGACACAGGAATTGTTCGGCGGCAAAGCACGATTAATCCCCCACTCGATTCCACTGCGAGCGGCAGCATAGGCCCGTGTCCCCTGTAACGCAAAAGTTCCGGTCGCGGTTTGTACACTGCTTAAGATCAGCATCGTAACCCCGAATATCCCCAGAACAACCAGGATAAAAACAACTCCGATCAGGGTGAACCCATGCTGATTCTGAATTGGCCACTTCATGGCGCATTCACCACATGAACCTGATGCAGCAGGGTGACGCTCTCTCCGGCATCAGTCAGGGTCATCCGCAAAGTGACCAGCCCGGCCCGCTGGCTGACCCCCGGAGTATAACTGAAGTCACAAGACCCGACAAAATCTGTGACCAATGCCCTCCCCCCCAGTGCCGTTGAAGTCACCGGCTGTGTTGCGCTCCGTGTATATCCGGAATAGCGATTGAGTTGTCCGGCATTACAGGCATAGGTGACCGGGCCATCGACCACAAAAAAACGCTGAAACGGAGAGGGCCGTGAATAGCGGAATGTCGGATTTGCACTCAGATCGAGATTGAGGTGGTCAACAGTACTTCCAGCCGCAAGTGGAATCAGGTTGTCAGCCAGCGGTAAATAAGCGTTGCCACTACTGCCGCTGGCCGTCAAATTATAGATCACAATACCACTGCCAACAGCGGGAACCGCGCGCAGGCTGCCAAGGACATCAAAGCTGCTGTCCGCAACGCTGAAATCAAGAATATCGCTCCCTGGACCGCCACTTTCAGCGCGATAGCGGCCGCCATCGACAGTGTGCAGCAACTCCAGATAACGCCCGCTGCCAGCCACGCGCAAACTGTTGGGTAATGCCTGACGGATATCGCGCTGCATCCTCCGCATAGCCATCTCTGCCGAATCTATCAACTGGGCACGCCTGGTCTGAGCGACATAACTTTCTGCTGGCTGGGTCAGGAACCGAACTCCCAGCCCGCCGACAATCGCCACCACCAGGATAACCACAAGCATTTCAATCAGGGTAAAGCCTCCGGCACACTTCATAGTCAATACCTCGTCCGGTAACCCGCAAGGTTCAAACTATTGCCCGCCGAATCGGTGACAGAAACCTCAATCCGTAGAGCATCAGCGGATGTGATCCCGCCCAGTCCTTGCGGAACAACAGTCACCACCACCAGATAACTTTCAAGCCCGGCAATCAGATTGCCGAACTGGTCACGAGCACCGGAATCACTCAGGCCATTGAAATCACAGACGTTGTCGTAAAGAGCGCGACTTGCCTCACCCGTTCCGCAGACAACTCCGGAATCCGGATCGGCATAGTTCTTAAGGGTGATTTCTTCCAGGTAGGCTTCGGCGATCGCAACCGCCTGATGCTCCAGCAGGGCATCGGCACTCCGTGCGGTAGTATAGTTGATCACCAGCAGCACGCCGGTTAATGCGACTGATATCACGACAATCGCAATAATCAGTTCAATCAGGGTAACACCGCGCTGACTCGCAGAAAGACCCTTCATGGCGTATCCACATAGCCGGTTTCTCCGACGATCATGAAGTTACGACTGCCAACATTCAGAGAAAAATCGGAGACAACTCGGCTGCTGTTCATGGCAGAACCAAACGGACTGAATATGACGGTAAATGCGGAAACGGCAACTCCGCCCGGTGGGGGAACGATGTCGACATCCTTGCCCGGAAGACGTATGACACGCGTAAAAGCACTCCTGTCATCACAGGCTTGGCGCTTACCCAGCGCAAACCCGGCGGACGACAAAACCAGCCTCACATCGCAACCACTGACAACCGCCAGTTTCTGCGCGTAACGACAAGCAGCAACCACTTCATCGAAGTATGCGCGCTCTTCAAAATCGGTCAGATTAAAAAATCGCGGCACGATGGCTGCGGCCATAACCCCGAGCAGAACAATAACAAGCACCAGTTCAACCAGGGTAAAACCTTTTTGAGACTTCAGTTCTCCACCCATCTTCTCCCCGCGAAGAACAGGGTCGACTGCAATAACTCGCAGTCGACCCTGAAGGTCAGAAGCACCCGGCGGTCTGAATGGTGTAAGTCGGGGCCAGATTGGCACCGGTCGGCTGGGCGTAAGTCACCGAGCAGGTTGCCGGCGTCGGAGACCCGTCCAGACTGAACACTCCAGCCGAAAAAGTGAAGCCATCGACATCAACCGCATTGTCGATTCCGCCAGTTGCCGTCGCCGGATAGCCATTGACGATCGTGACATTCTGCCCTTCCATGACGATGGTTCCGGCAGTCACATTTTTCACCAGTGCCTGGGCATGGGCTATGGCCCCGGCCCCCTTGATTGCTCCGGCCGCCCCGTTAACTGCTGCGGCCCGGGCGTCGCCCTGCATGTTTACAAAGCGCGGTACGGCAACGGCAGCCAGAATACCGAGGATGACGATCACCACGACCAGTTCGATCAAGGTAAAACCTTTCTGATTGTTCATCATATTCTCCCTTCTGCATCTCTTGGGTTGATTCCGAGTCCGTTATCTATTTATTTGTCGCCAGGCCCTTTCTTTCCTGTTGTCAACGACAGATTTACTTTTTTATTTTTTCTAACCATGAATAGTTATCCACCGGCCGCAATCTAAGCCCGGCCAGATCATCAATAGCCCTCTCGAAACGACCATTTCTGTTGTTGTCCTCATAAACCAGTTGCATCCTGAACCGTGCCTGATTCGAGCCTTCCATCTCACTGAAAAAAGCCTCGCGGTTCTTGACCTGATAGACCAACAATCCGGCCTTGGTATCGAAGAACCAGATCCCGTCCTGTTCACGAAAAACCAGCGGGTTCGCGGTTTCCCCACGGTAATTTTCAGGAACCTCGGCTAACAGCTTTACCGGATTGCTGCCCTCGTAATCTGGCAGCGCACCAATTTTGCCGTCAACAATCAACTTCGCCACCTTCATGCCGGTCGCACTGCGCAAAATCCCCAGGGTTTGCGCTACCGAAGCCTTTTCTACATCGACCAGCAAATCGAGATAACGCTGATAGGCAAACAAAAAAAGAATACTGATGACAACAATAACAACTGTCAGCTCCAGAAACGTGAAGCCGGCCTGTTCTTCTCGCCAGTTCAACTGACGGTTCTGTCGTACGAACAGTGTCATCGTCCCTAACGTCTCGCCAGGCTCGACAGGTCCCACATCGGCAGAAAAACACCCAACGCCAGGATCAACACCATGCCGCCAATCGCAACAATCAGGATCGGCTCAATGATGCTCGATAAAAACTTGAGATCATAGTCGACTTCACGCTCGTAATATTCGGCAACATCCTTGAGCATCGCATCAACCGCACCGGTCTCTTCACCGACAGCGAGCATCTGCAGAACCAGTGGAGTAAACATTTCCGTCTGGGCCGCACTGTTGGTCAGGGTCTCACCACGTTCGATGCTGGTACGCATTCTATCGATCCGCTTGCCGACATAGCTGTTGCCGATCGCCTGAGCGGTAAAGGCAAGGGACTGGACCAGCGGCACCCCCGAGGTGAAGCCCATATTGAACGCATGTGAAAAGCGAATCAGCAGGGAGCGCAGCACGATATCACCGACCAACGGAAGCCTCAGTTTGAAGTGATCCCACTGGTAGCGCCCTTTCTCGGTTTTTATCAGCTGTGAAAAACCGACCACCACCAGGATAAATCCAACCAGCAGTAGCGGCCACCAGTTGATCATGAAGCCGGATAAACCCAGCAGAATCCTGGTCGGCAGCGGCAACTGGCTCCCGAAACTGCTGAAAATCTTTTCAAAAGCCGGGATCACAAACAGACTGAGAAAAATAACCGCACCAACAATTGCGACCACCACGAAGCTGGGATAACGCAGGGCGGTCTTGACCCGATTGACCGTCTCTTTCTCACGCTCAAAATATCCGGCAAGCTCCAGAAATGCTTCTTCGAGCCGCCCTGAATGCTCACCGACCTGGACCATACGACACAACAGGGGCGGAAAAACTTCGGGATGCATACTCAAGGATCCGGCAAGATCCTGACCGGCTTCCAGGCTGTCGACCACGCGACTCAGAGTTACGGCCAGCTTCTGGTTGCGCGAGGTCTGCACCAGACCTTTCAATGCCCGAACCAGCGGGACCCCGGCTTTGGTCAGGGTATACATCTGACGACAGAACAGAATCCGTTCATCACGTCCGACCCGTTGTTCGCGACCGAAAGCAAAGCCTTTTCTCAGTCCCTTTTTCAGTGGTTCCGCCACCTCAACAATCGACAGTGGCATCATTCCACCGGTTTGCAACTGACCCGCGACAACAGCGGCGGAAACCGCTTCAATCGTTCCTTCCGACAACTGACCGTCAGAATTTCTGGCCCGATACTGATAGTGGCTCATGCGGAACTCCCGACCGGCACATTTTCGAGACGCGGCACGTCTTCTGCCTGACCCGCCACCCGGATCACTTCCTCCAGGCTGGTCACTCCCTGTCGGGCCAGAGCAAGCGCACTGGCCGTCAAACTGACAAAACCTCTCTGGCCCGCCGCAAGGGTGGCAAACTCGGCGCTGGCACCACGTCGCAGCGCATCGGCAAGGACCGAGTCAATCTCAAGCAACTCGAAAATACCGACCCGGCCACGATAACCGCTGTTGTTGCACAGTGGACACCCCCGGCCTTTTCGGAAGGCTGAAACCTTGTCCCCCGCAGCAGAACAATCAAGCCAGTTCTGCAGAACCGGATCATCGGTCGCCGTGCTGCCACAGCTCTCACAGATACGGCGTACCAGCCGCTGTGCCAATACCGTTCGTAGAGAACTGGCAACCAGAAATCCCTCGGCGCCCATATCAAGCAACCGCAAGGCCGTACTGACGGCATCATTTGTATGCAGGGTCGAAAGCACCAGGTGCCCGGTCATGGCAGCACGTAGCGCGATCTCGGCCGTTTCCTCATCGCGCATTTCGCCGACCATCATGATATCGGGATCCTGGCGCAACCCGGAGCGCAACACCCGGGCAAAATCGAGACCGATGCGTGTATGGACCTGCACCTGATTAATCCGTGGCAATCGGTATTCGACCGGGTCTTCAACCGTGATGATCTTCTTTTCGGCCCGGTTCAATTCACTGAGTGCGGCATATAAGGTTGTCGTTTTACCGCTACCGGTCGGGCCGGTAACCAGAATCAGGCCATGGGGCCGATGCAGGTGGTGACGAAAACGTTTGAGCATCTCGGTATCCATCCCCACTTGTTCGAGCCGAAGGATACCGCTCGACTGGTCGAGCAGGCGCATGACAACAGTTTCTCCGTACTGAACCGGCATGGTTGACAGTCGGATATCGATACTGCGGCCCTTGACGCGGATATTGAACCGGCCGTCAAGCGGCAGACGCTTTTCCGAGATATCGAGTCCACACACCAGCTTAAGTCGCGAAACCAGCGCGGGAGCAATGCGTTTTTCCTTCATCTCCTGTTCATGCAAAACACCGTCTATCCGTTGCCGAATCCGTAACACCTTTTCGTCAGGCTCGATATGGATATCTGAAGCACCGACCTGGACAGCATCCTCGAACAGGGAACGCAGCAAACGGACCACCGGGGCATCTTCGACATCAGTTTCAACCAGCAGCTGTTCAAGATTACTGACTCCGGCGGCCAGCTCTTCATCAAGTTCCTCGGCGATACTTTCGATTTCCTGGGTGCGGCGGTAGACCGTATCGAGCGAACGTAGCAGATCCGACTCACGGACCACTGCCATCCTGACTGGTCGTTTGAGTATCTTGCACAATTCATCGAAACCATAGAGATCTGTCGGGTCCGCCATACCGACCAGTAAATGATCGCCCTCATCCTTGAGAACCATGGAACGAAATCTTCTGGCGGCGGTTTCAGGCAACAGTTTGACGGTCTCTTTGCTGTAGTTGAAATACTTCAGATCGATGTAGGGAACCTGCAACTGCTCAGCCAGAAATTCGAGAAATTGCATGGAGGTAACATAACCGAGTTCGACCAAAGTATTGCCGAGCTTGCCGCCCTGCAATCTCTGGGTCGCAAGGGCCTTGTTCAGCTGCTCCTCGGTGATGACGCCATTCTTCACCAGCAGGTCACCAATTCTGATTTTCTGTCGCGGCTGCACCATCAGCTTCCAGCTCCAGTCACCCCGGAAAGGACCTTAATTCTACCCTGAGCATATGCTTGCAGGTTGAGTTCCAGACCGGCTTCTACGGCCTTGCGATAGGCGTCAAGGGCACTGATTTCCTCGCTCTGTTGATCCAGAGCAACAGCCAGACCGAAACGGTAGAGTCCGTTGTCCGGGAACTGTTGCAACAGCTCCAGATAAGCGATCTGTGCCCTGGGGTAGAATCCTCCCTGCTGCCAGAGCCCCGCCTGCAATGCCCGATATTCAGCATCTTCGGCGCTACTGACAGAAACCCCATCCAGAATAGACGCAGCCTCTACCGGACCAGCCAAAGGCAGTAGCGCCCTGGCATACCACTTGCGAAATTCCAACGGCTTGTGCAGGGCCACCCCCCCCTTAAACAGTCTGTCCGCACGGCGGCGATCAACCGGCAACAGGGCAAGAATAAGCTGTTTCCGCGCCTGCAGATGTCCGGGATCCAGACGCAGAACCTGTGCCCAACGCTGAACCGCCCTTGATAACTGTCCCTTTCCGGCCAGTTCCTTCCCCTGTCGATACAGAATTCCCGCCTTCTCCTGCAGAGAGTGGATACGATCTCGCTTCTCCACGGTCGGTCCAGGTTTATTCTTTTTACTTTTCCGTTCTTGCGTAATGTCCGCTGCGGAGAAGGGTGGTGAAGAAACAACCTCAACTGTCGAATCGAGCTGTTTGAAGATGTCAATAGCCAACCGTTCACCATGCAGAGCATCGGCTTCAAGCACCAGGCTTTCAACCGCGACATCGGTCTTGAAAAGGACCTCAAGCTGCCAGATCTGATTACGCTGTAACAGGTTCAGGTGACCAATCAGCGGATTGTTCGCCAGCGGCTGCGGCAAGGTTTCAATATCAGGAATCAACCCGGGCAACAGAATCCTCATCATGCGCGCGCCGATCTGAATCGCGGGAATCTGGTTAGACGTTTGTGAAAACTCAAGCAGCAAACGCGATGCCCGCGCCGAACTTTTTAAGCGCACGGCGGCCAGACGGTTACTTGCAACTCCGGCATCGACAGTCTTGACCTCCACATCAGGCGCTTCGCTGACAACCGGAACCTGAACAGTCCCCCCGCTCCTGTCCTTCCAGATCTCCCGCGGAAGAGAAATTTGCAAACTGGATGCGGCAAGGACAAATCCCCCCAACAACAGAGGAAGCAGACCGAAACGATGATTTTGTTTCCTCACCGGGTGGATCTGTTCCTGCAGGCCGACAGAAGGGGCAGCGACCTGACGATCCTGTAGATCCCGCAGAACCTGATTGATCAGACTCATGCAACCCCCTTAAGCAGGAGAACGATTACCAGCGCCAGGGCCAATGAGGTCATCAGCCCCAGCCAGAACGGGGTCTGAGACATTCCGGCAAAGCAGGATATCTGCACCGAGGCAGTATCTGCAACCGCCGCTGCCACCTGACGAGTTGAAATTCTTCGTCCCCCTTTTCCGTAGGCTGCAAGTAGTGCCTTGTGAGCCAGAATATTAATCAGGCGAGGGCTTCCAGCGCTGCTACGATAGATTCTGCGTACTGCTGCGGCCGAAAAGAGCGCGGGGCCGTTATATCCGGCAACCGCCAGGCGGTGTCGCAGGTAGCCTTCCAGCTCGGTCCGCGCAATCGGTTTGAGCTGACAGACAAAGGTGATGCGCTGCCGCAACTGCCGCAAGGTGTGTCGTCCCAGTCTTTTTTCAAATTCGGGCTGGGCAAAAAAAACAATCTGCAACAGTTTCGCCTTTTCTGTTTCCAGGTTACTGAGCAGGCGCAGTGCCTCAAGACTTTGCTGCGACATTGCCTGCGCTTCGTCGATCAGGATCACCGTTTGGCCTCCGGACTTGTGAACCTTCACCAACCGCTCAAAAATTGTCCGCTGCAATTCTTGCAGGCTATCCGTATTCTGCGCCTCAACACCCAATTCACAAGCAATTTCGCGATAGAGTTCCGCCGGTGTCAGGAGCGGGTTGGGCAAATATGCCGAGGCCCAGTTATCAGGCAACAAGGTCAGCAATTTACGGCAGAGCAGTGTCTTGCCCGTACCAACTTCAGCAATAACGGCGACAAATCCCTCACCGGACTGCAATCCTGTCAGCAGCTCATTAACGGCTTCCTGGTGACCGGAATATCGGTAAACGAAACCGATATCCGGCGTCAGCGAAAAAGGAAGCTCTTTTAAACCGAAAAACTGCTCATACATGCCGATTGTTCCTCTAGGATATCGTTCAGGGTTCTGCCAGCCACTCACGTCTGAACTGCGGGCTGAGTTACTGAATGCGCTGGCGTGATTTTCCGAGCAACTGCCTCCAGTCCCCCTGGCTCGTCATGACCATCGGACGCAACAAAATCACCAGTTCACTCTTCTGTGCCACGCTCTTGGTATGGCGGAAAAGACCACCTATCAGTGGAATTTTGCTGAGTAACGGCACCCCGGTTTCTTGCGTTATCTGATTGTCCTTCATCAATCCCCCGATCATGACAATCTGTCCGCTCTCGGCGCGAATAACGCTGTCAGATTCGCGAACCGTGCTTTTGGCCAATGGCAGAGTCAAAAGCTGGTTGCCACTGTTCTGCCCTCCGAATATGCTGATTTCCTTGGTCTGATCCTTCACTTCACTGACGGTCGGGTGGATATGCATCACCACACCACCACGCGCATCGATCTGCGGTGTGACATCGAGGGCAATCCCGGAAAAGAAGGGCGTCAGCGTAATATCGACCGAATTATTGGTTGAGGTTCCGGTCACCGTATTACTGGTAATATCGGTCAGAAAGAATTCATCAGTCCCGACCTTGATCACCGCCTTCTGGTTATTCATCGTACTGACGCGCGGACTGGACAGGACCTGGACATCTCCCTGCTCCTGCAGCAGATCAATAAACGCCTTGAAGTCGTTGAAGTCGAGAGCCAGGCTGAAAACCCCGCCGAAGGCCATGGTTTTCAACGTATCAGGCAGAGTATCTCCCGGGCCGACACCACCGCTCGAATCGGTAGATGTCGGCATGCCGGCATCAAAAACCCGACCGCCACCTGTCTGGCCGACCAGGGCCGACATGTTGTCATGTTTTGCTGCCAGCAACGCCCAGTTGACACCGGACTGAAAACCATCATTGAGCGTCACTTCGACGATCCGGGCCTCTATCACAACCTGACGCCGTAAGTTCTGCTGAATCGCCTGCAAATAGGCCTCGACCGTCTGTAGTTCCTCCGGCATGGCCACGACGACCACCGCACTGGATTGCGGTTGAACGACCACGGCCCGCCCCTCCTTACTGCCGACAATTCCTTGGAGAGCCTTCTCCAGCTCTTGCCAGAAATCCGCTGTCGATCTGGTTTCTATCCGGCTACCTGCGACCTCTTCCTCCTTTGTTGAATCCTCGTTTTTTATCTGGCTGACCTGGCCGGAGCTTACACGGGTTTCTGATTTTCCAACCCGCACCAGATTGATATAGTCGACATTGAAGGTTTTTGCCTGCAAGCCAAGAGGCATGACCTGATAGACCGATCCGGTTTTCACATAGGGATACCCGTAGACATTGCTGATGACCTCAAGGACTTCTGACACGCTGGTAGCCTTCAGAGAGAGACTTATCTGCCCGTCGACTTTTGGATGTACCACCATGTTGTCACTGGTTCCCTTGACCAGCCCGAGAAAAAATTCCCTTGCAGGCACCCGATCAGCAGCAATGTCGAAGCGGGACTCCCTGAAGGGCTGTTCGTCCGGCGCGTCCATGACCGCTTTCGGCAACAGGGCCGCACTGATTTCCGGCGGTGGCGGAGCCGTTTTCACCCGTTCCGGTGGGATCGTCTCAAACGCACGGTCGATCGCCCGAAGCGGTTCCTCTCCGCGGGGCTTGGGTGCACACCCCGCGCACAGGAGCAGCAGCAGGATGCTCAATCCACATAGACCATTGCTTTTCATTTCGATCTTATCTCCATCTCTGCAGACACCTGTTTCTGCACTCCCGGTGTCAGTTCCAGCACCAGTACCCTGCCGCTACGTCGCTGTAAAACAACCCCGTCAGCATTGATCTTCGTCAAACGAGCTCCCCGGTATCTTTCGCCCAGGGAAACCAGGACACCATCGATCATGGCCAGGTCACGACCACCTCCGCGCTTGATCGATTGCAGCACCCATCCGGCGCGGTCAGCAGCCCTGTTACTCCCTGCAGCATCCACAGCCCGATACCCTGCAGGTGGTTGCATGGGATCATTGAGGCCTGCGGTGACTACCGATGGCGTTACACTGCAAAGCAGCAACAACATCAGACTGGGGTAAAACATCTCAGACACCGATCCAGTCCTCCGACAGACTCAAGGTATGAAGCTGAAGATGAATGCGAGCAACGGGAAACCCTTTGTTATCAATGGTTAAAATGTCCCAGAACACCCGCTGCGGCATCCGTTCCAAGGTTTCTAGATAGTTCAGCAGTCTCAGGTAACTCCCCTCCACTTCCATGCTCAAAGCATGGCGATAAAGCCCAGGACGCGGGGCTTCCCCTTCAGCCTGAGGCAATATGGATTCAGGAGGAAGGTTCTCCATGGCAATCAGATGCAATCCCTTTTGCTGCTTGAGGATCTTCTGCAAAAGCACCGGCATCTGCTGCGGCGACAACAGGTTGATCAACCGAGCCTCCAGCTTGCGATCAAAGTCACCGATGAGCTCTTGTAACTGAGTAATCTGTTGCCGATTCTCCCGATCTGGATCAACTTCAGCCTGCTGCTGAATGATTTGTTTCTCTGCTTTGAGCTGTAGAATTTCACTCTTGAGCTGTCCGATTCCGCTGACTGTCTTGCGGCGGGCGGCAAGAGCAGGTTCGAATATCAGGAAGTTCCATGCAACCAGGAGCAGAACCAAAAAAGTCAGCAGAATTAAAACCCGCTCTCGCACACTGCGGCGATCAAGCATTTCGGCATAGAGCTGTAGCGACCTCTTATCAGTTCTCATCGGCAACTCCGAATTCAGATTCAAGGCGAAAATCGACCTGGCCCATCTTTTCTTCAAGTCGTTCAAGTTTCAAACTGGCAAAATTATGTCCTTTGAGAACCTTATTCACACTCAGATGATGCAGATACGCGGGAACCAGATCCGCCTTGGTCGCACTCCCTGCCAGCAAAATTTGGTGATCAAGCGTATTCAGGCTGATAGTCGTCA
This sequence comes from Deltaproteobacteria bacterium, assembly GCA_024276905.1. Lineage (GTDB taxonomy): Bacteria > Desulfobacterota > Desulfuromonadia > Desulfuromonadales > Geopsychrobacteraceae > Geopsychrobacter. The sequence continues at coordinate 7,910 of JAJRWF010000159.1, read as the reverse complement.
GCCAGACACCTTTAAAAGGATACTGAGCCAGGCCTCTAATCACCGGCGAAAACCCAAGCGACATGCCCGGATCGAAACGCTCAAAGTACGTCAGCAAGGGTCTGCGACCTGCAAACTCTGCCTGCAGCGTTGCAAGCTGTTCCTCAATCAACGGATCTTTCTGGCGTGGAGGGTTCTGCACGCGGAAATCCTGTAATTCGGCATTCAGGCTTATCTGCTCCGCCTGCAGCACGGCAAGCCGATCAGCAGCCCGACTTTGTTGCCAGCGCAGGACAGATGAGACAATCAGCAATATCAAGACAGCAGCGGTGCCGATCCTCAGCATCAGGCCGGCATGGAAGGGCGGCTTCTTTGCGATCAAACTCTCCTGATAAAGATTGATCTGTTGCTTCATTTTCGCCCTCCGGCACGCAGTGCAGCCCCCAACGCCGGCAGGCAGAAATTCACTGTTGAGGGTTCAATTTCAGCCGGGAAATCAAGCACCTGCCGAAAATCGGCAGACACAACATCCGCTTGCAGATATCGATCTAGATATTCGCGAACACCCTGCGGTTCTTCACCACAGGCCGCAAGCAAAATTTTGGGAACTGGTGGCAAGCGGAAATTACTTTCGCAATAATCGAGAGAACGTTGGACCTCCAGAACAATGCCGGCCAGTTCAGATTGCAGATTTTCCGGCGGCGGATTCTCGACTGAAGACGGAATCGTCTGCCGAAGTTGTTCAAGCCCGATATTTATAGAACGGGAGAAATAGAACGTTCCGCCACGGCACACAACCAGCAACCCGGTCTGCTCCCGAATCCAGAGCAGGCAAATTCCGCGTGGTTCGTTTGGAAAAAGTTCCAGCAGGTTTCGCAACGCCAATTCCGGGATATCGATCGCATCAAGATGCATCCCGGTGGAGACAAGTAGCTCTACCCGCTTGCGGAGAGTAGCCGCCGGTGCCGCAACGGCAAAGGTTTTACTATTATTTTTCTCTCCGAGAACAGGGACTTCGATCACATCCAGAACGGCCTCTTCGGTTGAATAATCAAGCAGTTCATGAACCTGCCAACGGGCGGCATCACGCTTTTCTTCCTCTTTGACCCCCTGGAGGTCAACCTGAAGCAAGCTGCAGACATTCATGGCCAGAACATCAACACAGGCCGCATGGCGTAAATCGTGAGTACGAACATACTCATTAAACAAGCCAGCGGACGGAAGGAGGTCACACAGCAGCACCCGAGGATAGTCATTCCGTGCACCTTCAACAACAGCAATCGCAGGCCCTGACAAAGCAGAAAAAACTCCCACTGCCGTGAATTTATTTATTTTTTTTGACAAAAACACCCCTGGATGCCCCTTAGCAAAGATATAGTGAGAGCAAGATTAGCAACAGTATATCAAAAGAAGTGTTTTTCATGTGTGTTTTTAAATAAGAATTTATTCAAAAAAAGGCCGATACTTTAAAAGCTGAAGTATCGGCCTTGTAAAAAAGCTCTTTATGTCGTGGGGTTTCAGACGTTGAAACGAAAGTGCATCACATCACCGTCAGAGACAGGATACTCCTTGCCTTCCAACCGCATAAGACCTTTCTCCCGGGCTCCAGCCTCACCCTGGCAGTCGATGAAATCCTGATAAGCGATAACCTCGGCACGGATAAAGCCTTTTTCAAAATCGGTATGAATCACTCCTGCAGCCTCTGGAGCTTTGGCACCGTCTCGGACAGTCCAGGCCCTGACCTCTTTGACACCGGCAGTAAAATAGGTAATCAATCCTAGCAATCGATAACCAGCATGAATCATGCGATCCAGTCCGGCTTCATCCAGTCCGAGTTCGGCCAGAAATTCATTCTTCTCCGCAGATTCAAGTTCCGCGATTTCTGCTTCAATCTTGCCGCAAATGGTGACCATCACGGCGCCTTCCCTGGCAGCATGTTCTGCAACCTTTGCGACAAAGGGATGCTCTCCTGACAGGTCATCTTCAGCAACATTGGCAACATATAGGACCGGCTTGGCGGTAATCAGATGCAATCCGCGCATAATGGTCCGTTGAGCATCATCCAGTTCGACCGAACTGGCCGGCAGTCCTTCATTCAGCACGATGCGGATTTTCTCCAGGACCGCGACCTCGGCCTGCATCTGCTTGTCACCACTTTTGGCCTGCTTCGACGAACGGAGAACACGCTTTTCCACCGTGTCAAGATCAGCCAGGTTCAACTCGGTCTGAATGACCTCAATATCACGCAACGGATCAATCGAGCCATCCACATGAACAACATTATCGTCTTCAAAACAACGCACCACATGTGCAATAGCATCAACCTGACGGATATGCCCCAGGAACTGGTTGCCCAGTCCTTCACCTTGACTGGCCCCCTTGACCAAACCAGCAATGTCGACAAATTCCATGCTGGTCGGAAGAACCCGTTCCGGTACCACAATTTTTGCCAGCGCTTCCAGCCTGGTATCCGGGACTGCAACCACCCCAACGTTTGGCTCAATGGTGCAAAATGGATAGTTGGCCGATTCCGCACCCGCCGAAGTGATCGCATTAAAGATAGTCGACTTGCCGACATTCGGCAAACCGACGATTCCGCATTTGAAACCCATAGTTTTACTCTCTTCTTAAATGCCGATAGCCGGGGCACAAGACCCCGGCTATCGGATGATACCAGTTTGTTTTCAGATCTGTCAGACCAGAAGCGGTGCAATAACCAAAGCAACAACACTCATCAGCTTGATAAGGATGTTCATCGCCGGGCCGGAAGTATCCTTGAAGGGGTCGCCGACAGTGTCGCCGATAACCGCGGCTTCGTGAGCGGTACCACCCTTTTCTTCACCCTCAACCTTACCCTGCTCGATATATTTTTTGGCATTATCCCAGGCACCGCCGCCGTTTGACATCATCAGTGCCAGCAATACACCGGCAAGAGTTGCACCGGCCAGCATCCCGCCAAGAGCCTCAGGACCGAGAATAAAACCCATCGCAACCGGGGCCACAACGGCAACGACTCCAGGCAGAACCATCTCCTTCAGCGCAGCAGCGGCAGAAATATCGATACATTTCTGCGAATCGGGCTTAACGCCTTCCTTCCCTTCAAGAAGGCCGGGAATCTCACTGAACTGACGACGGATCTCATCCACCATCTTGCCCGCAGCACGACCAACCGAGGTCATGGTCAAGGCTCCGATGAAGAAGGGCAGTGCGCCGCCGAACAACAGTCCGATAACCACCTTGGGCTCGATCAGGTTAATCGTCTTGAGCCCGACGGTTGTTGCATAGGCGGAGAAGAGCGCCAGGGCCGTCAGGGCCGCAGAGCCGATCGCGAATCCTTTACCGATCGCAGCCGTGGTGTTACCGATCGCGTCAAGGCCATCAGTGATCTTCCGCACCTCAGGACCGAGACCGGCCATCTCTGAAATACCGCCGGCATTGTCGGCAATCGGGCCATAAGCATCAACGGTCATGGTGACACCGACGGTCGCCAGCATCCCAACCGCCGCGATCCCGATACCGTAGAGACCGGCACAGGCATTGGCGACGAAAATCGCGAGACAGATAATGATAATCGGCAACGCCGTTGACTCAAGACCGACCGCCAGACCATGGATGATATTGGTTGCCGGACCGGTTTTACTCGCTTCAGCGATTCTCAACACCGGAGCATGGGCAGTGTAGTATTCTGTAATCTGACCGATTGCAATCCCCGCCAGGGTTCCGGCCAGAATCGCCCAGAAAACTCCGGTAGAAATTCCATACGCCTTGATAACAAAGAAGGCCGCAACCAGAAAACCACCTGCAGCGACAAAGGTGGTGTAATGCAGAGCCTTGCCCGGATCCATCGATTTGAGAACCTTCATCGAACCAATACCGATAAAGGAGAAGATCAGACCGACCATGGCCAGAATCAGCGGCAGAACCATAACACTCGCCTGAATTTCTGCCCCCCCACCCAGTTTACTCAGCAGAGTCGGACCGGCTGCGGCGGCAATCGCCATAGTCGCAATAATCGAACCGACATAGGATTCGAAAATATCAGCACCCATGCCAGCCGTATCACCGACGCAGTCACCGACGTTATCAGCAATAACACCCGGGTTACGTGGGTCATCCTCGGGAATACCGGCTTCGACCTTACCCACCAGGTCAGCACCAACATCAGCAGCCTTGGTGTAGATACCGCCACCAACCCGCGCAAACAGGGCAATCGAGGAAGCACCCATGGCGAAGCCGTTGATATACTTCACGGTCTCGACATCACCACCGAAAAAGATGTAGGCCACACCGACACCAACCAGACCAAGAGAAGCAACCGCCAGTCCCATAACGGCACCGCCGTTGAACGAAACCTCGAGAGCTTTGGCCTGGCCACTGGCACGCGCCGCTTCAGTGGTCCGTACATTGGCACGGGTCGCAGCCTTCATGCCGATGAAACCACAGGTCATCGAACAGAGCGCACCACCCAGAAAAGCCAACGCCGTCTGAAAGTTCATGCCGACAGCGATCAGGCAGAAAACCACGACGATAAAGATTGCGAGGACACGATACTCGCGACCCAAAAAGGCCATGGCACCGTTATAGATATCCTCGGAGATTTCCTTCATTATCGCATCGCCAACCGGCTGAGCCTTAACCAGCTTGTAAAGGACAATCGCGATCACAAAGCCGACTGCTCCCAGAATAGGAGCAAACATCTGCAATTTCATCTGTTCCTTGCCTCTCTTTTTGAGTTAATTAGTTTCCAACAGATCTCTATTGTTAAACCCGTTCATGGCTGCTTGCACACCCTCATCCAGAATCGTCGTTACCGCCTCGGCTGCAATATCAAGCAGCCGGGGCAGATGACTGCACTCAACAGCAGAAAAACGTCCCAGGACATGAGCCGTCATTTCACCCCGATCAGGTCGTCCGATACCAATTCTTAAGCGGTTAAAATCGTTATGACCAGAAACCGCACAGATATTGCGAATACCGTTGTGCCCACCATGCCCTCCCCCCGGCTTGACCCGCAAGGACCCGAAGGGCAGGTCCACATCATCGTGAACCACAATCAAATCCCCCGGAGAGATTCCGAGGGATTTACACGCCGATTGGACACTGGCACCACTGAGATTCATAAAGGTTTGAGGCAGGAGCACTGTGGTTTCTTCCCCCGCAACCCGCCCGACTCCGTAAATCCCCTGGTAGCCTTTTTTTTTCAAAGAAATCCGAAACTGTTCGGCGACTTTCTCAGCCACCATGAAACCGATATTGTGGCGGGTCCCGACATATTTATTGCCCGGATTCCCCAACCCGACCAGCAGTTTCACAACGCGGCCTCTCTTTAATCTTCCTCAGGTGCGGTCTCGGCAACATCGGTGTCTTCAACCTCTTCACCGTCAACCTCTTCGACCTCTTCCTTGTGACCCTTCACGGTAATAACCGTGAAGTTGACGTCGAAAGGAATTTCCACGCCAGCAGGAGATTCAATTTCTTCAACGTGAATTGTGTCACCAATATTCAGCGCGGTTACATCGATCTCAATCGACTGCGGAACAGCTGTCGGCAGGCAGACAACCTCTAACTCATGGCGGATAACCTGCAGACCACCACCGAGTTTCTCGCCTTCGGATTTACCAACGGCGACAACGGGGACCAGGAATGTCCCCTTCTTCTTCAGGTCGATGGCATGAAAATCGGCACAAACCATATTCCGGCGAATGGGATGCAGTTCGAGGTCTTTCAGAACGACAACCTTGCCCTCAACCGACTTGGCACCCTTCAGGGTAATCAGGGTATTCCAGCCCGCCTCAGATGAAACCGCTTTCTCAAGAGCTCTCGGTTCAACGGTAATCGCACAAGGATCAATGCCCTTGCCATAAACAATCGCGGGAACCAGCCCTTGAGCCCGCAGTCTGCGAGCCACTCCCTTACCGGCATCCTCACGCAAGGTAACATTCAGTTCAGCATTAGCCATCTATCTTTCCTCCGTTTTCTTTCGTCGGTACGTTTCTATAGAAATCTGGTTTTGTGGTACTGGCCGCGGCCCTAGACAAAGAGCGAGCTGACCGATTCGTCATTGTGAATTCTGCGGATCGCCTCTGCCAGCAACTTGCTGATCGACAATACCCGCAAACGGTCGCAATCCTCAACCTTCTGCTGAGCAGGAATTGTATTTGTCACCACAACTTCCTGCAAACGACTGTCAGCAATACGCTCAAGAGCCGGACCCGACAACACGCCATGCGTTGCACAAGCGGAAACCGACACCGCACCCGCCTTGGAAAGAGCGCTTGCGGCCGTACACAGAGTCCCTGCGGTATCGATCATATCGTCAACGATGACGCAATTCTTGCCTTCGACATCCCCGATAATATGCATAACTTCGGAAACATTGGGACCACTGCGTCGCTTGTCGATAATCGCCAGGCCGGCATCAAGCCGTTTGGCAAAGGCACGGGCTCGCTCGGTGCCACCGGCATCCGGAGAGACGATGATCAGATCCGGCAGGTTCTTGCTGCGGATCTCATCCAGCATGACCGGAGCGGCATACAGATGGTCAACCGGTATATCGAAAAAACCCTGAATCTGTCCGGCATGCAGATCAACCGTCAACAAACGGTCAACCCCGGCAACCGAGATCAGATCCGCTACCAACTTTGCGGTAATCGGTGCCCGCGGGGTGACCTTGCGATCCTGCCGGGCATATCCGAAGTATGGCACGACCGCATTAATCCGGGCCGCCGCAGCCCGCTTGAGGGCATCGACCATAACCAGCATTTCCATCAGGTGATTATTTGAGGGCGCGCAGGTAGACTGAATAAGAAAAACGTCCCGACCTCGTACATTATCGCCAATCTCGACCTGAACTTCACCATCCGAAAAGGTGTGGACCTTGGCAGCGCCAAGCCCGACGGACAGATGGTCGCAAATTTCCCGAGCCAAAGGCGGATTGGAATTACCAGTAAAAATTTTGATCATGTCGACTTCTGCCCTCGGTCTTAACCATTCATCTAAATAAAAATACCGGGCTAGCGGTGATTCCTGCCCCGGTGGCTTTTAACCTTCGATTCTTTGATGTCCGCCTCTACGTCCCGGCGGGGCGTTTTTACCTGCATCAAGGGCGGTCTGTCAACCCTTTCCCGCACCAACTAGCTAAGCGGGCGGGCCACAAATGCTCTCCACGCACAAGCTGACGGTAATGCCGCCAATGCAGCTTCTGCCGCAGAAGCGTTGGCAAACACACCGAAAACACTGGCCCCGCTGCCTGACATCAGGGCTCCCAACGCCCCTTGTTGCAGTAAAAAAGCTTTCATTTCAGTGATTTCGGGATGGCGGCCAGCAGTAACTTTTTCAAGATCATTATGCAGGGCAGCCAGAAGTTCAGGGAGCGTAGAGACCGAAAACCTTGGAAGGTTAGCCAGTTCACCCCCTTTTGTCAACTGCAAACTTCGGTAAACCCAGGCTGTGGAAACAGCGAATCCGGGATTAAGCAACAGATAACAGACCTCGGGCAAAGGGGACAAGGGAACCAACTGCGTTCCGGTCCCCGTGGCCCAGGCCGGGCGCTCGAAAAGAAAGAACGGAACATCAGCGCCCAGCTCGGCCGCAATCGCCATCAGCCGCGGCATGGCAACAGGCTGCCCACTCAGGCGATTCAGGCCGGACAGAACCGCCGCCGCATCAGAAGAACCGCCACCCAGGCCGGCAGCAACTGGAATCCGCTTATCGATCCGAACAGATACCCGTCCCTGAAGTCGTGCCTCTGCCAGAAAGGCTTTAGCGGCCCGCTGTGCAATATTCTCCCAGGCCCCGACATCAAGCCCATCACAATGAATCTCTATCCCCTGCCCTGGCCCCAAGGCTATTTCAATCCGATCCGCCAGATCGACTCGTTGCATCACCATAGCCAACTCATGGTACCCGTCGGACCTGCGCCCCAGAACATG
>JAJRWF010000158.1 GCA_024276905.1 Deltaproteobacteria bacterium | reverse complement strand
GGTTCATGTTCTGGTTCATGTTCTGGTTCATGTTCCGTGAAGTCATGTCACCACGAGTCTGACTACTCATGGCGCGGGTCATACTGCCCTGTCCGTGCGAAAAACTTCCCCCGCCATGGGAACCGCCCCCCCTACCGGCAGTAGCCAAACCGGCACTACCGAGACTGACTGCCAGAGCGATCATTACGACAAACACTTTTCTCATCGACATGCTGTTTCTCCTTGCTTGGTTTAATAAACGGTCAATTTTTCTGGTTCCTGCTTCCGGGTTCTGCCCTGATTTAAGGACAGCTGCGGCCGATTTCAGACAGAAAATTCTGCAACCCATGAGTTCCATTGTGTCCGGACATACCCCTTAGACGCAGGACCTGAGGATTAGGTTTACATGGAAATCAGAATATTCATATTTATTGTTCAAAAATCTCTTCAGGATATTTTTTCGGTAAACCTTTCCTGCCTTCAGACGTCAAATAGAGTGACGCTCAGGTCAATTCACAACAGATTATTATCAAGGGAGAAACAACATGAGAAAATTATTCATATGGGGCTTGCTGATGAGCTCAATTTTGACTGCATGTGCACCCGGAGTCGGCCCCAAAGAACAGGGAGGCGCGCTGTTGGGGGCGGGAACGGGGGCCTTGCTGGGGTCACAGTTCGGCCATGGACACGGCCGACTGGTTGCCGTTGCTGTCGGCTCGTTGGCTGGTGCCATGTTGGGACAGGAGATCGGACGCACGCTGGACCAGGCGGACCGCCAGGCGATAACCAGAAATGTCCAGGACAGCCTGGAACATAACCGCAGTCAGGAAACCGGCAGCTGGGTGAACCCGGATAATAATCATTCCGGTACCCTGACGCCGACCAAAACTTATCGGACAGCTCAAAATACGTATTGTCGTGAATATCTGCAGACTGTCGTCATCAGTGGTGAAGAGAGTCGCGCCTATGGAACCGCCTGTCGAGAGCCAGACGGGAGTTGGAAAATTATCAATTAGACAGGTTCAGCAACCCGCGGCAAGCAGGCTTTGGGGCTGCCGAAAGGCAGCCCCTGATCAATGACAGCTCCCCGCACTGATCCCCGCCAGATACCCGGTCGACCAGCAGACCTGAAGATTATAACCACCGGTCGGACCGTCAAGGTCGATCATCTCACCGGCAAAATAGAGGTTTTCAACTCTCTTTGAGCGCATGGTTCGCATATCGATATCTTTCAGCGATACGCCGCCAGAGGTCACGATGGCTTTTTTATACCCGTCGATACCCCGGACCGGCAGCTCCAGATGTTTAAAGAGCCCGAGCAGTTGCCGCCGTTCTTCACGACTGACCGAGTGGCATTTTTTTTGCGGATCGATTTGTGAAAGACGCAGAAATATGGGAATCAGCGCCTTGGGCAATAATCCGGCAAGGGAATTAGCAAAGTTACGATTGGCATTTTCATTAAATTCACGCTGCAGACGGCGATCAAAGGTTTCACTGTCGAGCGCCGGTTTCAGGTCGAGGGACAGACTGACCGGGCCTGTCTTCAGCGCAGTCCGCGTAACAGCACTTAGATCGAGGATAATCGGCCCACCTATACCGCCTGCGGTAAAAAAAGCTTCGCCAAAACGTTCCGCCAGCAGCTTGCCGTTTTGCACCACCTGCACCTGAACATTCTTCAGGTTGAAATTACTGACTTCGGCACTCCAGTCGATATCGAGCAGGATCGGCACCAATGCAGGCTCTGGCGGAACAAGATGATGACCAGTCTGCTCTGCCCAGCGATAACCATCGCCGGTCGAACCGGTTTCAGGATAAGAAAGACCGCCGGTGGCCACAACATAGGCGTCCGCCGCAAACTCCCCCTGTGAGGTCTGAATCGAGCGGATGATATCTTCCTCGATGATAAACTTTTCGACCCTGCACGAGGTCTGCAGCTCGACCCCTGAAGCGCGCAGAAAACCATCAAGCACCTTCTGAACCGAGGCGGCATCCCCCTGTGCGGGAAAGATCCGGCCACCGCGTTCGATTTTAAGCGGCAGTCCACGCTCCTCAAAAAAGTCGACGACATCTGTCACACCGAAGGCATAGAGAGCGGTCAAAAAAGCCTTACCCTGCCGACCGAAGACCTCAATAAATTTACGCGGATCTTCCTCGGCATGGGTCAAATTACAACGACCCTTACCGGTGATCAGCAATTTAGCCCCGCAACGCCGGTTCTTTTCCAGCAGCAGTACTTTTTTGCCCAGTAGCGCGGCAAAACCGGCGGCGAAAATCCCGGCAGGCCCACCACCGACAACTATCAGATCATAAGTTTTCATTGCGTCAATCTTTCACAACAGGTTCCAGCCGTACTGCCTGATATCATCTCAGGCTTAGCCCGTGGTTACGAGTAAAAAACGCAAGAGGGCCACCGAACATACTTCAGTGGCCCTCTTGTTCACAGCGAATTTAGAAAATTCTGATCCCCCTACTCCCACTCAATCGTCGCCGGTGGTTTACTCGAAATATCGTAGGCCACACGGTTGATCCCCTTGACCTCATTGATAATTCGGCCGCTGATACGCGCCAAGTCTTCGTAGGGCATCGGGTACCAGCCAGCGGTCATAAAATCCTTGGTCTCGACCGCGCGTAAGGCAACGACATATTCGTAGGTGCGTCCGTCACCCATGACCCCGACGCTCTTGACCGGCAAAAAAACCGCAAAAGCCTGGCTGATCTTGTCGTAGTGACCACTGGCATAGAGTTCTTCGATATAGATTGCATCGGCCTGGCGCAGAATATCGCAATACTCTTTTTTGACCTCACCGAGAATCCGCACTCCCAGCCCCGGTCCGGGAAAGGGATGCCGCCAGACCATGCGGTGTGGCAATCCGAGCTCTTCGCCGACGGCGCGGACCTCATCCTTGAACATCTCGCGTAGCGGTTCGAGCAGCTTGAGGGTCATGTAATCGGGCAGACCACCGACATTGTGGTGACTCTTGATATTGTGCGCCTTGCCGGTCTTGGCCCCGGCCGACTCGATAACGTCAGGATAGATGGTCCCCTGTGCCAGCCACTGGGCGTTGGCCAGTTTTTTCGATTCTTCTTCGAAGATATCGACAAACAGGTTGCCGATAATCTTGCGTTTTTTCTCCGGATCGGACTCACCGGCCAGTTTGTTCAGAAACCGTTCTTCGGCGTCGACCCGGATGACCTTGACGCCGAGGCTTTCACCGAAGGTCGTCATCACCTGATCACCTTCGCCGAGACGCAACAGACCATTATCGACAAAGACACAGGTCAGCTGATCACCAATCGCCCGGTGAATCAGGGCGGCGGCGACCGACGAATCGACTCCACCCGAAAGGCCGAGGATCACCTCTTCAGCGCCAACTTGCTCACGGATACGGGTAATGGCATCCTCAATAATTTTGCCGGGCGTCCACTGCCCGTTGCAACCGCAGATCTGACGCACGAAGGTATCGAGCAACTGTTCGCCGCGCGGGGTATGGTTGACCTCGGGGTGAAACTGGACGCCATAGAGATTTTTGGCAAGATTCTGAATCGCACAGACCGGCGCGTTGGCGGTGTGGGCGACCGTCTCAAAACCTTGCGGCATGGTTTCAACATGATCACCATGACTCATCCACACCGGGCTGGAACCTTCAACAAAAAAACCTTCGAACAGCGGGCCGGGCTTTCCTGCAGCCAGCAGCTCGGCATGACCGTATTCGCGCTTACCCGCGGCAATCACCTGGCCACCGAAATGGCGGCTCATCAACTGCATACCATAACAGATGCCCAGCACCGGCACCCCCAGCTCAAACAGTTCTTCAGCAATCTGCGGGGCGTCTTCTTCATAGACCGACTTGGGTCCACCGGAAAGAATGATCCCCTTGGCGCCGAACGCCCTGATCTCTTCAATTCCCATATCAAAGGGATGCAGTTCACAGTAAACATGCGCCTCGCGTACCCGTCGTGCGATCAGCTGGGTGTACTGGGAACCAAAATCAAGGATCAGGATCTTTTCACTGTGAATGTCAGACATCAATTATTCCGTTCGAGACGATAGTTCGGTGATTCCTGGGTAATGGTGACGTCGTGAACATGGGACTCACGCAGACCGGCGTTGGTGATGCGTACAAACTGGCCATTTGTCTGCAGGTCCTTGATCGTACGACAGCCGGTATAGCCCATCCCCGAGCGCAGACCACCCATCAATTGGTGGATATTGTCCGACAGCGGGCCACGGTAAGGCACGCGGCCCTCGATCCCTTCGGGAACCAGTTTGACATCTTTTTCGTCACTCTGGAAATAACGGTCCTTGCTGCCCTGCTTCATGGCCCCGATACTGCCCATGCCGCGGTAGGATTTGTAGGTCCGGCCCTGGTAGAGGATAGTTTCACCGGGGGACTCATCGGTGCCTGCGAACAGCGACCCGATCATGATGATATCGGCACCGGCAACAATCGCCTTGGGCAGATCACCCGAGAACTTGATACCTCCGTCGGCAATCAGCGGAATTCCGGCGGCGTGAGTGATCTTGGCGACCTCACGGATTGCGGTAATCTGCGGCACGCCGACCCCGGCGACCACACGGGTGGTACAGATTGAACCCGGTCCGATGCCGACCTTGACCGCATTGACCCCAGCCTCGATCAGGGCGCTGGCCGCCTTGCCGGTGGCAATATTACCTGCCATCAACTGCAAGGCCGGGTAGTCATGGCGCACCCGCGCGATGGCATCCAGCACACCCTGAGAGTGACCGTGAGCGGTATCGACAACAATCATGTCAACTCCGGCTTCGACCAGGGCAGCAGTTCTTTCTTCCAGGTCGTCACCCACCCCGACGGCGGCACCGACCCGCAGACGACCGAGATCGTCCTTGCAGGCGTGCGGGTACTTGCGGACCTTTTCAATATCCTTGATGGTGATCAAGCCCTTGAGGGCAAAGTCATCATCGACCACCAGCAATTTTTCAATCCGGTGCTCGTGGAGGTGCTTCTTCGCTTCTTCGAGGGTGGTTCCCGGAGGAACCGTCACCAGGTTTTCCTTCGTCATGACATTCGCGATCGGCTGATCGAGGTTGGTCTCAAAACGCAGATCACGATTGGTCATGATACCGACCAGTTTGCCATGTTTGGTCACCGGCACTCCCGAGATGCGGTACCGTTTCATCATCTTCAGGGCTTCGTAGATTTTCTGGTCAGGCTCCATGGTGATCGGATCGACAATCATTCAGCTTTCCGATTTTTTCACCTGATCAACTTCGCGCGCCTGTGATTGTGGCGACATATTTTTATGAACAATCCCCATCCCGCCTTCACGCGCCATGCAGATGGCGGTTCGTGACTCGGTCACCGTATCCATCGCCGCCGACAGCAAGGGGATATTCAGAGTAATGCCCTCCGTCAGCCTGGTTGTCAGGTCGGCTTCCTTGGGCAACACCTCGGAATGGGCCGGGACCAGAAGCACATCATCGAAGGTCAATCCTACCGGGATGTCGGGGTCATTCATCATCTGTCTCCTTTTATGTGCGGGCCTGCTCGGGCAGGTCAGATTTTAACCGGCGAATCTAGCGGAAACCACCGCCTCCGTCAAGCACTCCCTGAACGGTTGCTGCGCTGATATTTCTTAAAAAAACGGCCCTGGCAGTCGCATCCCGCCAGGGCCATTTCGGTTCATTCTTTTCCGCTCAGCAAAAAGGCCTCGATAAAGCCGTCGAGATCACCGTCGAGCACCGCGTCGGTATTACCGACCTCAAAGCTGGTGCGGTGGTCCTTGACCATGCGGTAGGGGTGCAGCACGTAACTGCGGATCTGGCTGCCCCAGCCAATCTCTTTTTTATCTTCAGAAAAAGCGGCCGCTTCTTCTTCCTTCTTGCGCATCTCCTGCTCGTAGAGGCGCGCTTTGAGTTGCTTCATTGCCGTTGCCCGGTTCTTGTGCTGGCTGCGTTCATTCTGACAGGCCACCACGATCCCGCTGGGGATATGGGCGATCCGGATCGCTGAATCGGTTTTGTTGATGTGCTGACCACCGGCACCGCTGGCACGGAAGGTATCGACCTTGATGTCCTTGTCTTCAACTTCGATCTCGATCGAATCGTCAAGCTCCGGAAAGACGAAAACCGAACAGAACGACGTATGGCGACGGGCACTCGAATCGTAGGGTGAAATCCGCACCAGACGGTGGATTCCGTTTTCAGCCCGCAGATAGCCGTAGGCGAAATCGCCATCGACACTGAAGGTGGCACTCTTGAGCCCGGCATCATCACCGGCCTGATACTCGGTCATCTCGGTTTTAAAGC
>JAJRWF010000157.1 GCA_024276905.1 Deltaproteobacteria bacterium | reverse complement strand
GGCGACATCCTTGACGTTCTTGCCGCCGGTATTAACGACACTGCCGTCGGGCAGCACGCACTGCAGTGCCATTACATAATCACGGGTTACACCGTACTTGAGCCCGCGCAGGCCGCCGGCGTTCTCCATCACATTGCCGCCGAGGGTCGATATTTTCTGTGAGCCGGGATCGGGAGGATAGAAGAGCCCTTTTTCAGCGACGGCATTGAACAGATCGAGGGTGATGACCCCCGGTTCGACGGTGACGGTCAGATTGGCTTCGTCGATTTCAAGAATCCGGTTCATACGACTCAGGCACAGCACCATGCCACCCTTGATCGGTACGCTGCCGCCCGACAGGCCGGTGCCGCTGCCGCGCGGGGTGATTGACAGGCCAAGGTCGCGGGCAAATTCCAGTGCAGTGACCAGCCCCTCGAGGTCAGTCGGGTAGACGGCGATATCGGGCCGGGCCGAGAGCTCCGGTGTCGCGTCGTAACCGAGGGTCAACAGGTCCTCGGTTTCGGTGAGTACGTTTTTTTTGCCCAGTTTGTCGTGTAATAAAGACAGGGCTGCTTTTGAAATCAAGGTCTGCTCCGTAACTGCGCTATGCCGACAGGCAGGGGACAATATGGAATATGGGCTCTGGTGTTATTCTAGCCGGGGAATGCACAACTAACCAAACAGGACACTAGCCGCCGAAAAAAATGTCCGGCAGCCAGGTGATGACCTGCGGGAAGACCATCAGCAGCACCAGACCGATCAACTGGATTGTCACGAAGGGCAGAATCCCTTTGTAGACATCACCCATACTGTATTCCGGTGGTGCCACGCCCTTGAAATAGAACAGGGAATAGCCGAAGGGTGGGGTCAGAAACGAAGTCTGCAGGTTGATGCAGATCATCATCGCAAACCAGAGTGGATTAAACTCCAGATCCATCGCAATCGGTGTGAAAATCGGCACCACAACCAGCAGGATCGCTGCCCAGTCGATGAACATTCCCATGAAAAAAACCACTGCCATCATGATGGCGAAGACCACGTAGGGGCTGACATCCATCCCCAGCAGAACATCCGCGACCACGTCACCGCCGCCCATGCTCAGAAAGACGACGGAAAAGAGTTTTCCGCCGACAAACAGAGCCATGATCATGGCGGTAGTGCGGGCGGTGGAAATGCAGGCCTGAGTAATAACGTTCCCATCCAGCTTGCGTGTTATCAGGGCCAGGATCAGTGCGCCGACGCAGCCCAGGGCAGCGGCCTCGGTCGGCGTCGCGACCCCCGCCAGAATGGTGCCCATAACGGTGAGAATCAGGCCGAAGGGCGGGACAAAGTTTTTCATCGTCATGGAGATTTTTTGCCCGAGGGTTGCGGTGCGTTCTTCTGCAGGCAGTGGTGGCCCGAGTTTGGGATTCAGGTAGCAGCGCACGGCGACATAAAGCAGGTACATGCCGGACAGCAACAAGCCAGGCAGGATGGCAGCGGCAAACAGGTTGCCGACCGAGGTTTCTTTCTGGCCAGTCAGGCCGCCATAGACAACCAGCATGATCGATGGCGGGATCAGGATGCCGAGGGTTCCCGAAGAACAGATGATTCCTGCCGAGAGGGACTTGTCGTAGCCGCGTTTCAGCAGGGCAGGACCGGCCATCAAACCCATGGCGACAACCGAAGCGCCGACAATACCGGTGGTTGCGGCGAATACGGTTGAGACCACGATGACTGCCATGCCCAGGCCGCCGCGCAGGCCGCCAAGAACGGTATAGAGAGCGTCGAACAGTCCTTCGGAAACCTTGGAGCGATCAAGGATCTGGGCCATGAAAATAAATAGCGGGATCGCAACCAGGGTGTAATTGAGAAATATTCCCCAGGCATTATTGGCGAACAGGCCGATCAGGCCGGAAACATTGAAACCATTGTCAATCAGGCCGAAGATGGTTGCAACAGCGGCCAGGGTTACTGCTAAGGGGTGCCCCATGGCAATCGACGCCATCAGCGTCACGAACATGAGTATTGTCAGGACTTCTACAGTCATCGGTCTCTTTGCTCCAGGCTTGAAACAGGTGTCAGTTCATTGCTTTCAATGTGCGAATGTCCTTGATCAGCTTGGCGACCCCTTGCAGGAAGAAGAGGAAGAAACCGAGAGACATGAGGGTTTTAATCGGGTAGATGGCTGGCGCCCAGGAGCTGGAAGCATGTTCCCACTGTTGCCACGAATTGACCGCCATAATGCCGATGTAAAGGGTCAGCAGGCCGATAGTTGGAATAAACAACACTGCGTTGGTAATGATCCGCAGGATCAGCCGTGGTTTTTCCGCCAAACGCGCTTCGAAGACGTCGATAGCGACATGTGTGTTGTGCTTGTGGGCATAGGCCAGGGCAAAGCAGAAGTGGACACCGTAAAGAAAAACCGTCAGTTCAAATGCCCAGGAGGTCGGCGCGTTGAACCCGTAGCGCATGATGACCTCCCAGACCACGACGAAAATCAGTGGTAATACGAGGTAGGAGGCATAGAAACCAAACTTTTCGTTGAAAGCGTCGATCGCGCCATCAATTGTACGCATAGCAAAACCTCTTAATCCGTAGCGATTGTATATTTCAGGCTCGAAAGGGAATCGAAGCGGGGGCCCGCAGGCCCCCGCAAACCCATGTTATTGCTTGTGCTTGCCTGATACATACTGCTCATAAGGCCAGGGGGCGACGCCGCCGCGCTCTTCACGCCAGTCTGCGAAGTCGGCCTTGAATTGATCCTGGGAATCCATGACCTTTTTTACGTCCGGGTACTTCGCCTTCAGGCTTTCGATATAGTCGTGGGAGGCTTTGGCGAATTTGTTGATGGTTGCTTCGTTCATGCGGACGAATTCAACTTTCTTTTTGAACAGTTTGACTGCTTCGGCATTGAGGTTTTCCTGCCAGGCTGTCGACCAGAGCTGAGTTTCCTTGGCGGCAATATCAATGATCCATTTCAGATCAGCGGGCAGTTTGTTGTAGGAATCCTTGTTGATGAAGAAGGCACTCTGGCAGGACGGCTGATGGACGCCCGGCTGAATGACGTACTTGGTGATGTCATCGAAACCCATCGGATAGTTGATGGCCGGAGTACTGAATTCTGCAGCATCGATAACGCCACGCTCCAGGGCGAGATAGACTTCGCCGCCCGGCAGCGGGGTCACGCTGGCGCCAAGCTTGGTCATGATGTCCATGTACCAGCCCGGAGTCCTGACGCGCATCCCCTTGAAGTCTTCCATTTTAGAAGCTCTTTTGTTCGAAAACAGTCCCAGTTCCTGGCCGACGTTGCCGCCCGGAAGAGCGAACAAATTGTAGCGGCCATAGAGCTCCTGCATCATTTCCAGACCGCCCCGCTCGTAGAGCCAGATATTGTAGCCCTCGGCGTCGAGGCCGAAAGGCACCGAGGCAAAGGCGACAAAGGCTTCATTCTTGCCTTTCCAGTAGCCGGGCCAATCGTGGCCGATATCCGCCTGGCCTTTGCTGACCGCATCAAAGCTTTCCATGGCGCCGACCAGTTCACCGGCCGAGAACAGTTTGATCGAGAGGCGTCCACCCGATGCGAGCTTTACTGAGTCAGCAAAATGCTGAGCGACATCGTAAAACAGCAAGCCCTTGGACCATGGCATGACCATTTTCCATTTGAACTTTTCGGTGGAGGTTTTGATTTTTCGCAGTTCTTTTTTGACTGCTGAGTGACGCTTGTCGGCACCGAACTTTTCCCGTTTGGCGGCAAAGGCGTTGGGTGCCAGAGCCAGGGTCAGGATCAGGGCCAGGCCGATCATGATTCTGAACTTTTTCATTGTTTTCCTCCTCTTGCATAGGGTGGGTGCTGCACTCAGGTCGAACCTTTTATTTATATTCCGGCAGATGGTAAGACCAATTTAGGTGAATACCATATTGCCCTCTGGCTCGCCTGTCAAGAAAAATAAAACGTTGTTCTTGTCAGCCGGGATTTTGTGGTGAATTTAGTTGGCGGTCCATCCGCAATCGACCGTCAACATCGAGCCGGTGATGCAGGTGGCTGAATCGGAGCAGAGGTAGATGATCAGATCTCCGATCTCCGAGGGTTCAATCAGGCGCTTGACCGCTGCTTTTTTTAGCATGATGTCACTGACGACTTTCTCGCGACTGATGCTGTGGGCTTCGGCCTGAGACTCAATCTGATCATCAACCAGCGGAGTGCGAACATAGGCCGGACAGATTGAGTTGACGGTGATGCCGTGTGGGCCACCTTCGAGCGCGGCGGTTTTCGTCAGCCCGGCGACGCCGTGTTTTGCACTGACATAGGCCGCCTTGAATTCAGATGCTCGCAGGCCATGGACCGAGTTGATATTGATCACGCGGCCCCAGTGGTTTTTTTTCATGCGGCTCCAGAGATATTTGGTGAGCAGAAAGGGAGCGGTCAGCATCAGGCCGATAATGAAATCCCATTTTTCCTCGGGAAAATTCTCGATCGGCGAAACATGCTGGATGCCGGCGTTGTTTATCAGTATGTCGCAGCGTCCATGTTGGTCGAAAAGTTTGTCGGTGAGGGTTTTGCAGCCTTCCCGACGACTCAGGTCGGCGTGGATGTAGCTGCCGCCGAGGCGTTCTGCGGCGGCTTCGCCGGCTTCCCGGTTGACATCGGCCAGAACCACCTGGCGACCCGAGCCTGCCAGGGCTTCTGCTGCAGCCAGTCCGATGCCGCTGGAAGCACCGGTTATCAGGGCAATTTGTTGTTCAGACATGTGCACGTGCTCCTCTGCAGAGATTAAAGTCGGATGGCAAACGCACACCCGGTGGCTTTTTGCAGCTCTTCAAGCGAACTGAAGGGCGAAATTTCGATCAGGGTCAGCCCCTTGTCGGCATCGACCTCGAAGACCCCCTTGTCGGTCACCAGCAGATCGACCACCCCTTTGCCGGTCACCGGCAGGTCACACTCGGGCAG
>JAJRWF010000015.1 GCA_024276905.1 Deltaproteobacteria bacterium | reverse complement strand
CTCGGACGCTCGATTGCGCGTGCCATGGGGCGTAAATTTATCCGTGTTTCACTGGGCGGGATGAAAGACGAGGCGGAAATTCGCGGCCATCGCCGGACCTACATCGGTGCCTTGCCTGGTCGCGTATTACATGAAATCTGTCGAGTAGAATCAAATAATCCGGTATTCATGCTTGATGAGGTCGACAAGATCGGTCAGGATTTTCGCGGTGACCCGTCATCGGCTTTGCTCGAAGTGCTGGATCCGGAACAGAATGACAGTTTTCGTGACCACTATCTTGATGTGCCCTATGATTTGTCCAAGGTCATGTTCATCACCACCGCGAATATCATGGATCCTATCCCGAGTGCCCTGCGCGACCGGATGGAGGTCATCCGCTTGAGCGGTTATAGTGACGAGGACAAAGAACAGATCGCTTATAAATATCTGATCCCGAAAGAGATCGAAGAGAATGGTCTGGCAAAGTATCCGCTCGAATTTACTCCCGCCGCGGTACGGAAGATCTTGCACGATTATACACGTGAAGCCGGGGTGCGAAACTTCGAGCGCAAAATTGCAGCTGTCTGCCGCAAGGAGGCGCGCTTGATAGCGCAGGGCGACCCAGCACGCAAAAGGGTTGATGCCGAGGATATCGAAGGACTGCTGGGTCCCTGTACCTATTTTATTGATGTCGCCGCGGAGCGTGACCGAATAGGAGTTGTCACCGGACTGGCCTGGACCGAGGCGGGCGGCGATATTCTGTTTATCGAGGCGGCACGCATGGCAGGCTGCAAGGAACTGACCTTGACCGGCAGTCTTGGCGATGTGATGCAGGAATCGGCCAAAACAGCCTTGAGTTATGTTCGTGGTCATGCGCAGCTGTTCGGTCTCGAAGAAGGCTTTTTCGAGAAGAGTGATCTGCATATTCATGTTCCTTCCGGGGCGATTCCCAAAGATGGGCCCTCGGCCGGGGTCACGATTGCAGTTGCCATCGTTTCGTTGTTGAGTGGGCGCGCTGCGCGCCGTGATGTTGCTATGACCGGGGAACTGACATTGACCGGACGCATTCTGCCGATCGGCGGAGTCAAGGAAAAGCTGCTTGCGGCTCGGCGTGCCGGTGTCAAAACAGTCCTGTTGCCGATTCGTAACCGTGAGCACCTGGCAGAGATAGATGATCAATTGCTCAAGGATATCGAAGTCCATCTGGTCGAACGGGTGGATGAAATCATTGCCCATACTCTGCTGCCGTCGCCCAGCAGTTGTGGACAAAACAGCCAGTTGAAGATGATGCCTCCAGAGGCTCCACTCTAGGTAAAGCTGGTAATATTTGAAGTGATGTTGTTTATAAAAAGCCGGAAATTCCGCAGCCAAACTGCCGAGCCTCCGGCTTTTGCTTTAAACGCCTTTTGTTGATTGGGGCGCTGGATCGGAATAAACCTGTCAGGTACACAGGTTCAGGCATCTTCCTGTAGCCAGCTTGCTTGGGAATGGGTTATTATTCAGACGTAATTAATCTGCTGCTTTTCTTGAGAGGAGCCTCATGCGCCGTCTGATAATTTGTCTCTGTGTTCTGTTGTTGAGTCAGCCACTCTATGCGGCCCATATTATGGATCGGGTCCGAGAAGATCGCCTTGAAAATGGTCTGACCCTGTTGATGCTTGAGCGACACGATACGCCGACAGTGAGTGCCTATATCACCTTTCGGGTTGGTGGTGCCAACGAAGGGCAGGGGAACCGTGGTATCGCGCACCTGCTAGAACATATGCTGTTAAAGGGAACCAAAACCCTTGGCACCCGTGATTATGCCGCAGAAAAACCACTGCTCGACCGGATTGAGGATGTCGGTACACGCATCGACCGGCTGAAGAACAACCCCGCAACCGACCCGGCTGAGATCGAAGGTTTACGTGCCCGGTTAAAGTCACTGCAACAGGAACATAAACAGTATGTGGTCAAGGATGAGTTTTCACGGATCTACGCCGAAAATGGCGGTGTCGGATACAATGCCTTTACCAGCAAGGATCAGACAACCTACCTGATCTCACTTCCTGCCAACAAGCTTGAACTCTGGGCAGCGATCGAATCGGATCGGCTGCAGAATTCAGTGTTACGCGAATTCTATACCGAGCGTGAGGTCGTACGCGAAGAACGCCGTCGTTCCTACGAGAGTAATCCTTCCGGACTGATTTATGAGGCCCTGGTTGCCAATGCTTTCACTGTTCATCCCTACCGCAACCCGGTGATCGGCTGGGATTCCGATATTGCTAATCTGTCATTAGCGGAAGCACGTGATTTTTTTACCCGTTACTATCGACCGGTAAACATGGTTATCACTCTGGTGGGTGACTTCGAGTCGGATAATGCCCTGGAGTTGGTCCGGAAATATTTCGGCGCGATTTCGCCAGGGATCCCGGTCCCCCGAGTTGTTGATGTTGAACCGCAACAGCGCGGAGAAAAACAGATCAGGATTAATTTTGATGCCGAGCCGAGCCTGTCGATTGCCTTTCATAAACCGTCGCTGCCGCACCTTGATGACTATTGCGCCGATCTGCTGATGGATGTTCTTGCCGGTGGAGCTTCTTCCCGCCTGTATAAACGGCTGGTTGTTGATGAGCAACTTGCCAGTAGCGTGGCAAGCTACGGTGCGGTCGGCAGTCGATATGCCAACCTGATGGTCATTGATGCAACACCGCGTTATCCGCATACGGTTGATGAAGTGAAAGCTGCAATTTATGAAGAGCTCGATAGATTGAAAAGAGAGCCGGTGTCAAACATCGAACTGCAGCGCGCCCGGAATCGACTGGTTACGGATAACCTGCGCCAGATGCGCAGTAACAGTGGGCTGGCACGTTTACTGTCAAGTTACGAAGCCCTGGGAGGCTGGCGGTACCTGGTAGATTATGCCGCAAAAATTGAGACGATAGACCCGGCGCAACTGGTTGCTTTTGCCAATCGTTACCTAAAGGCAATGAATCGGACCGCTGTCGTGTTGCAACGGGAGGTGAAGTAGTGAGAGCGATTCTTTTGACCGTTTTTATCCTCGGAGTTACTGCCTGTAGTCCACAAATTTTCAGCCAGGTGGTTCGGCCGGATCAGTTGAATTTTCCAGAATTGCAGTTTGAGTTTCCCCAGATAAAGCGTGCTGCTCTCAACAATGGCATTGAAATATATCTCAAAGAGGATCACGATATTCCGCTGGTCGAAGTGACAATCATGATCGGTGGCGGGTCGATTTTTGATCCAGTCGGCAAAACGGGGCTTTCCAGCCTGTTTGCTGCCAGTCTGCAGTCCGGCGGAGCCGGGGAGCGCTCGCCGCAGCAGTTGGAAGAAACTCTCGACAACATGGCGGCCAAACTATCCGTCAGCAGCAGTTCTTATGCCTATTCAATTGAGATGTCGATGCGGCGTCAGGATCTGATTCAAGGGTTTAATATCCTGGCGGATATTGTACGCCGCCCGCGATTTGATCAGCAGCGGCTGGAAATATCTCGACAGGGGTTGATCGAAGGGGTCCGACGGCGCAATGATGATCCGCGTTCGATTGCCGGGAGAACGTTAGCCCAGTCGATCTACCGTAATCACCCCTTTGGGCGCACGCCCGGGTCCGCGACCCTGGCAAGTATCGAACGCAGTGACCTTATCTCCCAGCATCAGATCTATTTTCAGCCGAACAATCTGTCGCTTGCCGTTTCCGGTGATGTTGATCTCGATGAGTTGAAAACCTTGCTGACACAGACACTTGGTGACTGGCAGGCATCAGAACTGCCCGACCTTGAACCTCCCGCACTTCCTGAGCAACCGGAAAACGGCAAGGTGTCGATTGCCGATAAAGATATTCCGCAGACGACGATCATGATCGGGCAACCCGGGATCGACAAAAACAATCCTGATATGATGGCACTCAAGGTTGCCAACTATATTCTCGGTGGCGGGGGATTCAACAGCCGGATGATGCGTGAAATCCGCTCCAACCGCGGGCTGGCATATTCGGTTTACTCCTATTTTCAGATCGGCCGGAAGCTGCCGGAGCTTTTTATTGCCAAATGTGAAACCAAATGCGATTCGACTCTTGAGGTTGTCAGTCTGATGCGCGCACAAATGCTGGAATTGACTGAAAAACCGGTTTCCAAGGATGAATTGAGGGTTGCTAAAGAGAGTCTGATCAATAGTTTTGTCTTTGCCTTTAACAACAGCCATTCAATCGTCACCCGACAGTTGCGGCTGGATTTTTATGATTATCCCCCCGATTATATGCAGACCTACAGACAGAAAATTGCGGCAGTGACGGTGGCCGATGTTCAGCGGGTGTCTAAAAAATATCTTCATCCGGACAAACTGCAGATCGTCCTGGTCGGGCGGCGCAATGAATTTGAACAAGATCCGGCGGCGGCCCTGGATATGCAGGTTGAAAACGTTGATCTGGGTCTGGAATAATTTTCGGGTTCAGTTTTTCTTGTTGTAACCCTGATTTTTGCTGATGGGGGATGTTCTGCTTATGTCGAAAACGACCGAAAGTCGTATCATACAACTGAAAAACGGCTGGCATCGTCTGCTTTGGGAGCAGGACCCGCGTCAACTTAATCTGGCACAGGCCTTTTTGCTGCGTCAGGTACAGACTGCGGTGCTGGTTATTCACGACTTTCTGCAGGATCGCTGTATGTTGCGGGCCTCGGCACTGACGTATTCATCCCTGCTGGCGATTGTCCCGATGCTGGCCCTGACCTTTGCCCTGTTGAAGGCGTTCGGGGTCCAGAATTCCCTGGAACCTCTGATCCTTGAAAAGCTGAATGTCGGTTCGCAGGAAGTTGTTGCCTCCATCTTGACCTATGTAGACAATACTCAGGTCGGTAAGCTCGGAGTTTTCGGGCTGCTTTTTCTTCTGATTGCGGTTATTTCCCTGTTGTCGAATATCGAAGACAGTTTCAATCATGTCTGGGGCGTCAAGGGGATGCGGCCGTTGATAAGGCGTTTTTCCGACTATCTGTCGGTGCTGATGGTTGGACCGGTGTTGTTGATTTCGGCCATGTCGATGACCTCTTCACTGACCAGCAACCAGCTGGTTCAGCGCTTGATCGACATGGATGTGGTCGGCAGTCTGATCCTGACCCTGTTCAAGATGGGCCCCTATCTGCTGATGTGGATTGCCTTTGCGATCATCTATGTTTTCATGTCCAATACCCGGGTTGAGTGGCCGGCGGCGATTGCCGGTGGAATTCTCGGTGGGACTCTCTGGCAGCTGGCTCAGTGGAGTTATGTCAATTTTCAGGTCGGGGTAGCAAAGTACAACGCAATTTATGGCACCATGGCGGCACTGCCGATCTTCATGATCTGGGTGTGTATCTCCTGGAATATCGTTCTTCTCGGGCTTGAGTTTACCTATGCCCGGCAGAATCTGCAGACCGGCGGGCGCGATCTGCACGGCTCGGAGGTCAGTCGTCACAGCTATGAACGGGTTGCGCTGATTGTGCTGGTGGTTCTGGCCGGACGTTTTTACCGCGCGGAAAAACCACTGGGGAAGGAACGCCTGGCAATGCAACTGGGAATTCCGCCGCGTCTTTGCGGTCATGTTCTGCTGGAACTTCTCAGCCTCGGTTATGTGACCGAGATCTGCGTGCGCAGCACCAACCGCAGACGGTACCAACTCGGGCGGGCGGCAGAATCAATGCCTGTCGCCGGGATTCTGGATGGGCTTCGTAGTCAGGGAGAGGAGACTCTGCATCTGAGTGACAGACTTGAAGTCTCTATTGCCTGTGACGCTCTGGCGCGTTTTTCTGCCGGTGGCAGCGAGACCCTCGGCGAGATGAGTTTGAAGTCACTGGTTGATCAATGCGGGCAGTCACCACAGATTGCTGAGGATGATCAGGATTGAAAAGATTTCAGTTCAAAATTGCCGTCGATCAATTCCAGGTAGGAGAATTGTCCGATCCAGTCCCCCAGAGCGACAACCGGGAATCCTTCAATATCTGTCCGCAGGGGGTAGTGGAAATGCCCGCAGACAAAACTGTCCGCACCTTGGTCCAGCGCCTGTTTTGCGTAGGGGAGCAGGATGGGAGAGGGGTCATGGAGGCGGCGTATTTTTTTGCGACTCAGGTCGCAAAGAAAATTTCCAATGCGCCAGGTGGCATCCGGCGGGACAATTTTGGCAATTATTTTCAGGAATGAACTGCGCCAGAAGGTTCGAAGCAGGCGATAGCTCTTTGCGCGCGAATCAGCCAGATCGCCGTGACAGATGAAGATATTCTTCTGGTCCCAGTCGATGATCTGCTGATCGGTGACAACCGTACAGTTCAATGCCCTGGTAAAAAAATCACCAAGGTTGAAATCATGGTTTCCTTCGACATAGAAGAGGCGACAGCCCCGGTCGGCAAGTTGCTGCAGCCGACTGAGCAACGGCAGGTGCTCTGAAAAAACACTGTGGCGATAACCGACCCAGAATTCGAAAATATCGCCAAGCAGAAAAAGCGCGTCGAGTTTGCCCTGTTGCTGATCGAGGAATTCGAGCAGACGGGTGTAATTGTTGTCTTCAGGATGACGTAAGTGGGCGTCGGCAATAAAGATGGCTCTCATGGCCGCCAACTATAATCAGGCAGCCGCAAGCTGTCAATCGGCAGTTGTTCAATGAATTTTGAAAAGGAGAACAGAATGACCTATCCAATGATCCATATCTGCTATCGTGTCCGCAATCTGCAAGCTGCTGAAGATTTCTATCAGCAGGCATTCGGGTTTGAGGTCGGACGCAAAAAGGATTTTCCCGAAGCACGATTTACTCTCAGTTACCTTGTCTGTCCGGGACTGCCGTTTGAGCTTGAGTTGACCTATAACTATGATCAGCAAGCAGCCTATTCCATGGGTGATGGTTACTCGCATCTGGCTGTCGGGGTTGAAGATCTTGAAGGGTCACATCAGCGCCACAAGGAACTTGGCCTGGACCCCACTCCGATCAAGGGGCTGACGGCTGGCAAGGGAATGTTCTATTTTGTGACCGATCCCGACGGGTTCAGGGTTGAGGTTGTACGGCGAACTGCTACCGAACTGGAGGGCTGAACGATGGATCGTCTGAATGAATTGCTGGGTCAGGGGAAACGTTTGCTTGAGGAAGGAGAGTTCACGCAGGCACTGAAGTTGTTGCGCGAAGCGGAAAAAATCTGTGCTGACAGTCCGGAGCTATGCCTGTTGCTGGGGGAGGCCCTGGTCGAAGATGGTCGGTCACAAGATGCCTTAAACTGTCTGCGCAGAGCGCGCAAGAATGATCCTGAAAATATCGACCTGATGTACACTTTGGGGGATTTGTTGTTTGAAATCGGTGATTATGCCGATGCTCTGGACTGTTACCGACGGATCGTTGAGATTGATCCCGCTGAAGATGACGCCTGGGTCAGTCAATCCCTGGTTTTCATTGCCCTGGAAGATCCGAAAAAGGCGGAGAAGGCCTGCCGCAGTGCGTTAGAGGTGAATCCTGAATCGACCTTTGCTCTTAATGCTCTGGGTGATATCTGTGCCGTCCAGGGTCAGGAGGAAGAGGCTCTGAGCTGTTATCGCAAAGTTCTGGAGCTTGAGCCCGGGGATGCACAGGCGCATTTGAACCTTGGGGAATTCTATTATGACTGTGATGAGTTGGAACATGCCGAAAAGCATTGCCGACAGGCGCTTGAATTCGATCCAGGACTGACTTTTGCCTGTCTGGCTCTGGGGAATATCTGTCTGGATCAGGACCGCAATGAAGAAGCAGTTGACTGGCTTCAGCAGTTCATTGCCCTGGAAAAAGATCCCGCTGCCAAGCAAATTCGTGACGAGGTTGCTGCTGTCATCGAGGGGCTCAAATCCTGATCGGGCCAGTGGTGAATGACTCATTTGAGAGAGGAGAGAGTTTGTGCTTCAGGGACTTGTTCTGCTGTTCGGATTTCAATTTACAGGCGAACTTCTGGTGCGGTTTCTTGGGTTGCCGGTTCCGGGTAATGTGATCGGTATGGCTCTGCTTCTGCTCTCGCTGTCGCTGGGGCTGGTTCGAGAAGAATCGATCACCGAGGCCGGGGAATTGCTCCTTAAATATCTGGCCCTTTTCTTTGTCCCGGCCGGGGTCGGTGTGATGCTCTATTTTGACCTGATTGCCAGGGAGTGGTTGCCGATTGTCGTCGGAACGGTCATCAGTACTTTTGTTGTCATGGCGGTAACCGGCTGGGCCGAGCAGTTGCTTGGAGGTGAGGGTGACTGAGCTAGTTTCAACTCCACTTTTTGGCGTTGTGTTGACCCTGTTCGTTTTTTGGCTTGCTGAAAAGCTTTATCGACGCAGCGGTTTTATCCTGCTTAATCCGGTTTTTATCGCGATCTGTAGCACTATCCTGATTCTCAAATTCAGTCGGATCAGCTATGCAGATTACGCCCGGGGCGGAGATCTGATCCTGTTTCTGCTCGGACCATCGGTCGTTGCGCTGGCACTGCCGCTCTGGCAACGGCGGAAACAGGTATTACAGAGAAAACTGCCGATACTGGTCGGGATCTGTGCCGGAGCTCTGGCCTCTATTGCTTCTGCGGCCGGAACCGCCTGGCTGCTGGGAGGAAGTTCTCAGGTAGTGCGGTCTCTGGTTCCCAAGTCCGTGACAACCCCGATTGCTATCGGAATCAGTGAGCAGATCGGCGGTATTGTTCCGCTAACGGCCGCGCTGGTGGTGATGACCGGTTGTCTGGGGGCGATCTGCGGCCCGGAATTCTGCCGCCTGATCGGTATTCGCAAGTCAACGTCTCTCGGCCTGGCGATCGGCACCGCCAGTCATGGCATAGGGACGGCCAGAATTCTTGAAGAAGACCGTCTGGCTGGTGCTGTTTCGGGTCTGGCTATCGGTCTCAACGGTCTGGCTACGGCCATGATGGTGCCCTTGTTATGGCTGCTTTTCGGTTGGAATTAACGCTTGAGTCTTTACCGGCGCGTTCTTTTTTATATGGGCCAGTTGTAGGGCGTTGAATGAATAGAGAAGCAGACCACTCCAGACCAGGATAAATCCGATCAGGCGCGAGTTGTCGAAAGGTTCGTTGAAAAGAAAAATTGCCAGCAGAAAATGCAGACTCGGTGTGATGTACTGCAGAAAACCGATTGTTACCAGACGCAGTCGTTTGGCGGCGGCATTGAACCAGATCAGCGGGACGGCGGTCACCACCCCGGATAGGGGCAGCCACAGGTCCAGCCTTGTTCCTGCTGCAAAATTCAGTGTCCCCTTGTGAGCAAGAATGAGCAGATAAACCAGGGCGATGGGGGCCAACAGTAAGGTTTCGAGGGTCAGGCCGAGAGTCGGTCCGACACCAGCCCGTTTACGCAGCAGACCGTAGAGCCCGAAGGAAAATGCCAGGGTCAGGGCAATCCAGGGAGGTTTCCCCTGTATCAGGGTAAGATATGCGACCCCCAGGGTTGCCAGCAGCAAACTGCAAGATTGAACGCGGTTAAGTCTTTCTCCCAGAAAGGAAAAGCCGAGCAGGGCACTGACGAGCGGATTGATGAAATAGCCCAGGCTGGATTGCAATACATGGCCGGCAGCAACAGCGTAGATAAATACCAGCCAGTTGACTGCAATCAGGAGTGTGGTTGCAGTCAACTGTATCAACAGACGAGGTTGCCGGCACAGAGCCGCCAATTGTCGCCGCTGCCGCCGCAGGCAGACCAGAGACAGCAGAAAAACGGCTGACCAGAGAATCCGGTGAGCCAGAACCTCGGATGCCGGGACGCTGGCGACCTGTTTGAAATAGAGCGGAAAGAAGCCCCAGAGCAGATAGGCGGCCAGACCATAGAACACCCCGATTTTCTGTTCGTTTGCCATGGGATTCTCGCCTGAATTTAATCACAAGAAAAGGCCGCCGGTAAACCGGCGGCCTTTTCTGATCTCTTCGATCCTGATGAATCAGGGTTACTTTTTGGCCGCGCGTTTGGCCGCTTTAAGCGGATTGATCCGGATATCATCAACCTTGATGTCGACCTTACGGTGTGTTGCATAGTTGCAGAGACCGCTTTTCCATTTAGCCGTGGGGCTGGGAAAGGAGGTGCAGACGTCACCAATGCTTCCCTTGGCGATGCGTGCGCAGCCATTGCATTCTTCGACAATAACCTGACAGCTGCCGCCCTCAGCGGCGCAACCAGCTTTTTTCCAGAAAGTACACTCGGTACCGGCAAGTACGGTTTGGCACTGCATGATCGTTAATTCCTCCGATATTGTGTGTCTCGTTACAGAACGGCTACTAATACACAAGAAACCCCCATTGAGTCAATGCTTTTTTTGCAGTTCTGCGGGTTGATCTGATTGACCCTTCGATCCGGATTGTTTAGGCTGGGGTTATGTGCCATGAGAAAAATAACCTGGAAACTCTGGACCCGCAACAGTGGGAAAGTTTGTGTGAACGTTGTGCGCGCTGCTGCTATGAAAAGATCGATTTCAATGGCCGTATTTTCTATACCCGGAAACCTTGCGATCAGCTTGATCTTCAGACTGGTCTTTGTCGGGTTTATGATCAACGAGATCAGGCTCGCTCCGACTGTCAGCGGTTGACACCCGAAGTTGTCGCTGCAGGAATATTGCCAGCAGATTGTCCCTATGCGCGGCGGATAGAAAACTATCAGGGTCCGGTCATGGGAGAGAAAGAATGACCCTCGGTGCTATCGCCGTAACATCATTGATCCTCGGTTTTTCCGGTGCCATGATGCCGGGCCCATTGTTGACGCTGACAATCAGTGAAGCGGCGCGACGCGGCATGCGGGCTGGCCCCCTGTTGATAGCAGGCCACGCCTTGTTAGAAGCGACCTTGGTGATTCTGCTGTTGTTCGGCCTGGCTGAACTGGTTCAGCGCCCACCGGTTTTTGCCCTCATTGCCCTGATTGGTGGTACTATGCTGATCTGGATGGGGTACGGCATGGTGCGCAGTTTGTCCGGACTAAGCCTGGACCTTTCTGCGGATGAGCAGGAAGCGGTTTCGCCATTGGTTGCCGGGGCCCTGGTCAGTCTGGCAAACCCTTACTTTACCCTTTGGTGGGCGACAGTTGGGATCGGTTATCTGACCCTGACAATCGAGAGTGGCTGGCTTGGGGGAGTCACGTTCTACTTCTTCCACATTCTTGCCGACTTGCTGTGGTATTCTTTTGTCGCAATGGCGGTCAGCCGTGGCCGGACGCTATTGACCGACAAGGTGTACCGTGGCCTGATTGCCAGTTGCGCGTTGTTTTTGATCATGTTCGGGGGCTATTTCGGCTTCTGCGGGATCGAAAAATTACTTTCAACCTGACTCTTTTCTGGAGAGATTGAATGAACCGGATCAAGTTTGGCACTTCGGGATGGCGCGGCATTTTCTGCGAAAACTTTACCCTGGAAAATGTGCGGATTGTTTCACAGGCGATTGCCGATCACCTCCGCGCGGAGGGGATCAGCAACCAGGGTGTGGTTGTCGGTTATGACGCACGGTTTATGGGGCGTGATTTTGCCCGCGAAACTTCACGTATTCTGGCTGGATCAGGAATTCGCAGTTACTTCTGCATGCGTGACACCCCGACTCCGGTTATTGCTCATGAACTGTTGAAGCGTGGCGCCGCCGGTGCAGTCAACTTCACTGCCAGCCATAACCCTTATGACTATAACGGTATCAAGTTTTCTTCGGCCTGGGGTGGACCTGCTCTTCCGGAAACAACCCGGGATATAGAACAGCGCGCCAATGCCCTTCAGGGCGAGATCTGCTACAAGGAGATGTGGCTTAACCATGCCAGTGATCGGGGACTTTTCGTTGAAGTTGATCCAGCGCCCGCTTATTTTGCGCGGATTCGTGAACTGGTTGATCTGCAGGCTATCGCAGATTCGGGAATGAAAATAGCGGTCAATCCGCTCTACGGATCAGGCCGGGGGTATCTTGACCAGCTTCTGCGCGAATCTGGAGTTGAGGTTGTCGCAATCAATGACCAGGTTGACCCCTATTTTGGCGGCGAGCCACCGGAACCGGCTGAGGCGCATATCACTGATTTTATTGATCTGGTGAAAAATGATGCGACGATCATGCTCGGACTCGCAACCGACGGCGATGCTGACCGTTTTGGGATCGTTGACCGGGATGGCCGTTTTATCGAACCGAATTATATTCTGGCCTTGCTGTTTGACTACCTGATACGGCGTCGCGGTCAAAAAGGGGATGCCGCCCGCAGTGTCGCAACATCGCATCTGATTGATGCTGTTGCTGCACACCACGGCGTCAAGGTGCTTGAGACTCCGGTCGGATTTAAATATATCGGAGAGTATATCCGTGATAAACGGATTCTTATCGGTGGTGAAGAAAGTGCCGGGTTGACGATCAGCGGCCATGTCCCGGAAAAAGATGGGATTCTCGCCTGTCTACTGGTTGCTGAAATGGTTGCTGTTGAGCGGCGTAAATTAGGCGAACTGCTGGACGATCTCTACCGCCGGGTTGGTGAGGTTCACACCCGGCGCGTCAATTTGCGCCTGAGCGGTGACCTGGCTGAGGAATTTGATACACGTCTGGAGACTCCGCCGACCGAGATCGGTGGACGACGAATCCGAGAAATCATCAAGATTGATGGCAACAAGTATCTGTTTGAGGACGGGTCATGGATGCTCTTGCGTAAGTCGGGGACAGAGCCGGTTGTGCGTCTTTACGGCGAGGCGAGCACCCAGGCGGCACTGGACGAAGTGATGGCAGCAGGAGAGGAATTTGTTCTCGGACCTTGCTCGGGATGATTCCGAGCGGTTTTTTCGCTGGATATTCCTCCGGGTTTTTATTAGTATCATCCAAGTCGAACTTTATCGCAGGAGGTTGAATCCATGTCCGTGCTTCTTCACCCGACAATCAGCTGGCAAGGCTGGCAGGAAGTAAAACAGAGCCAGGCCTTTCTGCGCCTGACCTCAAGTGAGAGGATTCGACTGATCAACCAGTTGCCGCACAGTCTCTGGACCTGGGAGATGAGTGACAGCGGTGAAATCGATGAACTCCTTGAGAGCCTTGGTCGTGAAAGGCAGGAAAAAGATTAGTTTTCAGTTGACGTAATATTTGACAAGGCAGCGGATTCGCTGCCTTTTTTATGGCTGTCAGCAAGATGCCCATGACTACAGTTCTGAAACAGAAAGGGCGAAGCCACCAGGCTTCGCCCTTTCTGTTTCAGTAATCTTCAGTTTCAACCAAGGATCTGTTTCAGATCTTCCTCGGCATTACCGACCGGGCCGATGTTGAAGTTCTCGACCAGAAAGTTAAGGACGTTGGGAGTAATGAACGCCGGGAGTGTCGGTCCCAGTTTGATGTCCTTGATTCCCAGATGCAGCAGGGTCAACAGGATTGCGACTGCTTTCTGCTCATACCAGGAGAGGATGAAAGAGAGCGGCAGATCATTGACTTCACACTCGAAGGCATCGGCCAGCGCCAAGGCAATCTGTACGGCCGAATAGGCATCGTTGCACTGTCCGACATCGAGCAGGCGCGGGATACCGCCGATATCGCCGAATTCCATCTTGTTGAAGCGGAACTTGCCGCAGGCCAGGGTCAGAATCACACAGTCATCAGGAACCTTCTCCGCAAACTCGGTGAAGTAATTACGGCCCGGCTTGGCGCCGTCACAACCGCCGACGAGGAAGAAGTGTTTGATGTCACCGGACTTGACGGCCGCAATCACCTTATCCGCGACGCCAAGGACTGCATTATGACCGAAGCCGGTCAGGATCTCCTGTCCGGGGTTGTCTTCGAACCCTTCACAGGCCAGGGCCTTGTCGATTACCGCGCTGAAATCCCAGCCGTCGACATGCTTGACATCGGGATACTGAACCAGCCCCCAGGTGAAGAGCCGGTCGATGTAGCTGGCGTGCGGCTTCTGGATGCAGTTAGTGTTGAAGATGATGGCACCGGGAAACGCCTGGAATTCCTTGTGCTGATCCTGCCAGGCGCCACCGTAGTTAGCGACCAGATGACTGTATTTTTTCAGCTCGGGATAACCGTGCGCCGGAAGCATCTCACCGTGGGTATAGATGTTGATCCCTTTACCTTCGGTTTGCTTGAGCAGTTGCTCCAGAAAACGCAGGTCGTGACCGGAAACCAGAATCGCCTTGCCTGCTTTGGTCCCCAGTTGCACCGGAGTGGGAACAGGATGGCCGTAGGTGTCGGTGTGTGCCTTGTTGAGCAGTTCCATGGTCACCAGATTGATCCGTCCGCATTCCATGGCCAGTCCGACCAGATCCATCAAGCCGAGGCTGTCGTCCTGCAGATCGTTCAATGCTTTATGGGTAAAGGCGTAGACCTCATCGCTTTCACGCTCAAGAATGATGGCATGGTCGGCGTAAGCGGCATAACCTTTCATGCCGAACAGGATGGTACTGCGCATCGATTGCAGATCCGCGTCCAAGCTGGGATCTTTGATTCCATGTAACTGAGCCAGCGCAAGCTGTGCCGCGCGATCGTTCGGGAAGTCCCAGGCCTGGGCGGCCTCTGGAACCGATCCACTGAATGCGCCCCCGTTGGCTTTTTCAAACAGCTCACGGGCTTTGTCACGCATGGTGACTGCTTTGGCAATGACCCCGGCAACCGAGTCGTCAGCAAAATCAACGTTAGTTACGGTTGTAAACAGGGCCTCAATCACAAAGCGGTCAATCTCGCTTGAGCGAGCATCTTTCAGGCGGGCCTGGTGAGCCCAGAAACCTACCCCTTTTACTGTGTAGATCAGCAGGTCCTGCAGGTCGGACGTTGTCGGTTGCTTGCCGCAAACACCGACTTTTTCGCACCCGATTCCATTAACGGCGGTTTCACACTGGTAACAGAACATGAATTCATTCTCCTCTTAAGGGTTGTTGGCCGATATCCGGCCGGTTTGTCAGGGGGATCTCTTTACGAGATGCTGCACCCTAGCAGAGCCGTTACAGCGTAAACTTTGACGTCAGTCAAAAAAAGACTGAAATGGTTAACTAAAAAACTGTGGGGCTGATTTCATGCTGTCGGACAGGGTACTGAACTCTTGCCGCTGACAAATGAATATCAACCGGTCAGGCTTGAATATATCGCTATCCGTAAATTTATCAAGCCAGGAAGGTTTTTTTCTTAATAATCATAATTTAAATAATGAATTCAGTATATTAGAATCTTATTGCAGGGGTGTTTCCGCCCACTTTCACCCGCTGAATTTCGAGTCCGTACCGAGGGTGTTGCTGATGATCGTGGCCAGATTGCGGGCCTCTTTGTTGATGGCCCGAGCCTGATCCTGTTGCCTGGCATCCAGTTCTGAGTCAAGCAGGTCGTTCGTCTTTTTGATGAGATCAGCGAGCGAAGTACTTATCTCCTGCATGATACGAGGCAGAAACCGGTTCTTTATCCGGGGCGTTTGTTCTCCGGACTCTCGTGCCACAGCCAGGTCGCCGTTTTTTTGTTCAATCAGTTCCTCCAGATAGAGTCGCTGTTTCTGCAGTTCCTGCTCACTTTGTTCAAGTTTGGCAACATTGGCTTCCAGGGAACGGTTGACGGTGCGCAACTTGTGGTAAAGCTCAATACTTTCAAGAATATTCGCACTGGAATGGAGGACCAGTGTCAGTAGCGGCAGTGGCGATTCAAATTCATCTTCCTCTTCGATCGGAATGCCGACGAACATCCCACGGGTCCGCGAGGCCGTAGTCAGCGAGTGCAGCAGCAGGGTTCGGCACTCCTTTTCGATTTCAACGCGAACCGGCCGTTTTCTCCCCAGGGCCCAAGCAAAGGTCTGATCCTCGATCAGCAGATCAATCATTTTCTCAAGTTGGGGCTGGAACTCTTCTGGTTCACAGTAGGCCAGGTAAAAAGACGCATCTTCTTCGTTAATCAGATAGAAACAGATCGCTTCAAAACTGAGCATCGAGAGGATTTTACTGGCGGTTTCACTCAGGGTATGAACCTGGTCGATCAGGTCGGCAGGGCCTGAATCGAAGGTGATCATGTTGGCTGCCATCTCAAGGGTGTTCATGGCAAAGCGACGTTCTTCGGTCAGGTGGGCAACCTCGCGTTCGAGTAAATCTATTTTTTTCAGAAGATCGGACATGTGCAGCCTCCGCCCTCGGTTAGATCAGTCGTCATCAAGTGAATGGTCAAGGAACACACGCACAATATCGCGGAAGAGACGGTCAACCTGATGGATTGTCGGGATCAGGATGCTCGGGGAGAGTCCGATCGCTTCCCATGCCTTGATCTGCAACGGTGGGATATGGGTGGTCATCAGTAACTCATCGCCGCAGGCATGGGCCAGCAGGTCGGCAACATGGACAATGCAGGCTTCCTGCGGAAAACGATCCATTGCCGGACTGTGATGACCGCCGATCATCTGGGTCAGGGCACTGGTCAGGTGCCATTCTTTGGCGAGCAGACGCCCGATTTCGGCATGATCGCAATGCAGAATTTTTTGTTCAGCGCGGTAGAGCGGCAGTTGTTCCTCACGCGAGAGGAGAATAACCCGGGTGTATTTTTCAGGGATTTTCCGCAGCATAACCAGCCGACCGACATCGTGTAGCAGCCCGCCGACAAAAAGTTTTTCTTCAGACAGACCGATTTTGTGGCTCGCAAGAACCTGGGCAAAAAGTCCACACCGGATCGAATGCTTCCAGAAGGTTTCCATGTTGATCAGTTCATTCGGGATGTCCTGAAACAGCCGGACAACGGAAATTCCCAATGCCAGGGTTGTCAGCTCATTGGTCCCGAGCAGGGTGATTCCGCGACTGATCGAATCGATTTTGGATGGAAACCCGTAGAATGCACTGTTAACCAGCCGTAGCAGGCGGA
The DNA here is from genome assembly GCA_024276905.1 of Deltaproteobacteria bacterium. Taxonomy (GTDB): domain Bacteria; phylum Desulfobacterota; class Desulfuromonadia; order Desulfuromonadales; family Geopsychrobacteraceae; genus Geopsychrobacter. The sequence goes on along the minus strand of JAJRWF010000015.1, from coordinate 19,902 downwards.
TCGACAGACTTGAATCCTTGCTGACGATATCGGCAATCGCACTGGATGACGCACGTGGCGAATTGAGTGTTTCTACAATGCGGGTGTAGACATTCGGGAGCGATGCCAGCTGAATTTCACCGCGGATCATCTGGGCCGGGCTGGTGCGTGTTGTCTCTTCCTCGGGCAGGGTCAGCGACGGCAGCACCGGCAGCACATAGCCCTCGCTTAATTTTTGAGCCAGGTTTTGATGGACTTGCCGGAAAAGTTCTGAAATCAGCTCATGTTCAAGATCGAGTGCAGTGAATTTTTCGAGCAAGAATTCTTCAGCAAGTGTATAGCTGTCGGCGTCAATCTCGATTTTTTGTTCCGTTTGCTCTCCGCAGCTTTCATCGATGATATCGGCCTCGGTTATCCCCCAGGATTTAAGGATTTTCAGGTGGTTTGATTGCAGGGTTGCCCCGGCAGCCAGGATGAACCTGCCCTGGGGCGTTACCAGATCAGAGGCCAGGACCATCCCCTCGTTCAGATCATCGACAAAAATGCGGGTCACATTGCACCTCGGCATCCAGGTTATCAGATTTTATGCGGATCTTCACCTGCAACTGAGCGAATATTAATGATTGAAATTATAAATGAGGGGTGCCAGATACGCAAACATTTGCTGTTAAAAAACTGAAAGCACATTGATTTCTGTTACTCAGCACCCTCATGGGCCGTTTTGTCGCGGTCTCGCAGTCGGGGAAGGAGTAACGTGACTGAATATTTAGAAATATCCAGATAAACAGTGAGGATTTTCGTCGATTATTCTTCCGTTGAGGTATAAATTGACAACAGCCTGCACGGGAGATTGCAGACGGGAAGAAATGTCAGGGAGGGTTGCCGATGACCGGATGGAAAAAGCTGCTGTTGGGGGTGATAGCCGCAGGAATTGTCCTGCTGCTGGTTGCGATCTCTCTGGTTAAGATCTATGTCACTCCAGAAAGGGTCCAGGAGCTGTTGAGAACTGGACTGGAAGAGTCATTGCACCGAAAGGTCAGTGTCGGCAAGGTTGATGTCAGCCTGTTCAAGGGCATTCGACTGGAAAGACTCAGTATCCGCCTGAAGACAGGCAAGGGCGAGCTTCTGTCCGCCGATGATATCGACATTTCTTATGATTTCCCGGCCCTTTTTCGAGGTCAACTGTTACTGGGTAAAATTATATTCAAGGAGCCGAGGTTACGGCTGGTACGGGCAGCCGATGGCAGACTGAATATCTCGGATCTGATTGAAGGACAATCAGACAGCGATGACGCAACGGACTCTTCTGCCGGAGATGCCGGTGGCGATCCTGCTTCAGCTCTTCCGTTGATGGTCCGGAAATTCTCCCTGAAGGGCGGAACACTTCTTTTCATTGATCGGAAACTCAATCCGCAGTCTCCCTATCTTTATCGTATGGAGAACCTTGATCTTGATGTTGAAAACTTTTCTTTGTTCCATCCATTTTATGCTCGACTGAAAGCAGATTTGAATAATTCTCCCGTCTCAGCTGAACTCAATTATGACCTTGTCAATGGGCTGCAAGAGTTGAAACTTCGCGGCTCTCAGCTGAATTTGATTCCTTTTCTTCCCTATCTGCAGGAGAACCTGCCCGGCAATCTGAGCCAGGGGGGGCTGTCAATTGAGGTCCAGGTAGAAAAACAGACCGCGGGCCTGTCCATTCGAGGACAGATTATTGTCGATCAAACAGATCTCAATCTTGATCTTGATCCGCCGATACGCTGGAAGAATATCCGCATTGCGGTAGATCAGAATCTGTTTTACCGCCAGGCTGATCATATTCTCGAAGTTAAAAAGCTGCAGATTGATCTCAATGGTGCGCGATTGGGTTATCAGGGTAAAGTCTCCTTTGCTGAGCCCCTGCAACTGGCCGGCGAGGGAAGTCTCAACATCCCTGATGTGCGCAAAATTGCGGATCTTCTCCCGCCTGAAATCGCGAAGTCGCTGGGATCTTTTGCCGCGGCCGGTCGCCTTGAGGTGACATTGCAACTTGAAGGACAGCCGGTCTCTGCAGCGGTTGTCCGACAGGCACGTTTGAAAATCAGTGATTTGCAGGGCAGTTTCGGTTCTTTGCGGCCGGCTCTTAACGGAACGCTGACTTACGCGGAAGAGCGCTTGAGCGGCCAACAACTGAAAATTGATGTTAACGGACAGCAGCTGTTCCTTGACCTGGAGGCGGCAAAACTTTTGTCGCCAAGACCACGGTTGCAACTGGCCTTGTCCGGAGAAACCCTGAATCTGGATCTGTTGTTTCCGCAGCAAAAGGAACAGGTTCGTTCAGCGGCTGTTGAGCACCCCGAGCAAAAATCATCAAAGGTGGCCGGGGTGAAAGCCGGAAACAACCCGCCGCCCATACCACCTGTTTCCGGACAGGCGGAGCTGCAGTTTGCGCAGATTCTTTATCACGGCCTGACGCTGGAGAAAGTCAAGGGCCGCTGTTTACTGGACGCCGGAAAGCTGACTCTGGAAAGTCTGACCGCCCGTCTCGCCGGTGGGGATGTCGCAGTGAACGGTGCAGCCGAACCTGTGAAAGAAGCGACTCCCTTTCGGGGGCGATATCGTATCAACGGCATCAACCTGGCCCCTGTTGCGAATGCATTACTGCCGGAAGGGAAGGGGAGTATCAGCGGTTCCCTGACGGCAGAGGGTCACTTCAATGGTTTGGCCGGGCAACAGGATTTGCTGACAGGCTTGCAGTCCTATGGCAATTTTGATATGCAAAATGGTGAAATCAAGGGAAGTCCCCTGTTTGACGGATTCGCAAAGTTTCTGGTCAACCCACAGCTGCAGGTTCTGGGATTTCGACGTTTACATGGGAACTATGGTCTTAAGGGCAAGCAGGGGACAATTGATGCCAAGCTCGAAAGCCGTCGTGTCATCCTGATGCCAAAAGGGTCCTTCTCTCTGGATGGGCCACTTAATCTGACGATGGAAACGCGGCTCTCTCCCAAACTTATGCAGAAGTCCGGTATCGGCGGCAAGGGGGCATCCCTGCTCAGGGATGAAAGTGGCTGGAGTCTGCTGCCACTTAAGGTGAAAGGCCGTTATTCGCGGCCACGGTTTATCCTCGATTCACGTGGCATCAAAAAGCAGCTTAAAAAAAGCGTCACCCGCGAATTGGGGCAGCAACTGCAGAAAAAACTTGGTGGCGACGGCAAAAATGAAGGGAGTAAGCAGTTGCAGCAATTGTTGGACAATACGTTGCAAAAACTTTTCGGCAAGTGAAAAAATACGACGTGCAACGGACCGTTTTCTGGACAAGTTGTCGAGATCAGGTTAGGTTTAGCACCGATATCAGCCGTGTTATAGCTCAGGAGAAAATATATGTCTGGAACAGAAAATTTCAGTGGTTTTGAAGTCATACGTGCCGCGATGGAAGTTGAAAAGAACGGCCACCGGTTCTACTCTTCGATGGTTGAAAAGGCTCACACTCAGCTGGCACGCGAGCTTTTTTCCCAGCTGGCCCAGGATGAGGTCGGTCATCTGCGGACCCTGGAAAAATTGGCAACCGATTACGAGGACGGCGCTTTCTGGGAGGGGGAGGAGGAATTCCTGCCTTATCTGCGGCGCTTCAATGATCGTGAAATTTTTCCTTCGGCCGAGGCGGTCGCCTCCGCATTGGTCAGTGAAGAGGGTGATCTCAGAGCGCTGGATCTGGCGATTGCGGCAGAAGAAAAGTTTGCCGCCTATTTCCACAAAGCAGCCGCTCACGCGAAAACGGAGGAGGGAAAGAAAGCCTTTGCCTGGCTGGCCGAAGAAGAAGACCGCCATGCAGCAATTCTTAAAGAGCGCAAGGCGAAGATCCTGGGGGCGTAAATGTCAGGGCGCTGACAGTTTTTTCATGGAGGGCAGGATCGAGATCGATTCTGCCCTTTTGGATCTTTTGTGCTTGTTCTCAAAAAGACACCGTTTGTTACAAAATTGAGAACAGACGCATGGGGTAAACGTGAAAAATCAACCGTAGCCAACTGCAATGCTTTTTGGTGTTTACTGCCAGCAGGCGCAACCTTTATTTAAAGGTGGTGCTTTACAAGAAAGTAAATATTAGCTAAAAAGTAAAGCATGAAAAAGATATCTGAAAATACGGCTATGAAACAAGTTGTCGAGCTGTTGACAAAACTTGTTGCTGACAATGCGAAAAAATTGAGCATCGGGTCCGAATTAAGGCTGCCCGAAAAAGGGAACGCGCCCGCTCTCGTTGTCGCGGTGGGCGGATTTCGCTTTATTGTTGAATATAAATCATCGTCCCTGGTTGCCGCGACGGTTTCCGGCATAGAGCAGCTGAAACGTTATCCGATCAAGCCTTCCGACATCCGTCTGCTTGTGACCCCCTTCATGGGAGAAACCGGAGCCCATAAATGTACCGAAGCGGGGGTTTCGTGGCTGGATCTTTCCGGCAATGCTGATGTCACCGCTCCGGGACTTAGGATTTATGTCCGCGGCGAAAAAAATAAATTCATCGCATCCGGGCGCAATGAAAACCCCTTTGCTCCGAAAAGTTCGCGTATTGCCCGTCACTTGCTTTACCAGCCGAACCGGACGTGGCGGCAACGGGAACTGGCTGAGAAAACGGGCTTGGGAGAGGGTTTCGTCAGTCGAATTGTCAAATCCCTTGAGGTACAGCAGCTTGTTACCCGGGATGCTGATGGGAAACTGTTTGTCAGCAACCCGACGCTCATGCTTGAAGCCTGGCAGCAGGGATACGAATTTATGAAACATGAGATCGTGCGCGGGCATGTGGCTGGACGTTCGGGAGAAGAGATTCAGACCAAAATCAGTCAAAGCTTCAGGACCCATTCTGTTGAGCATGCTGCCACTGGACTCGGTGCAGCCTGGCTGTATTCCAGATTTGCCACGTTTCGCACGGTCAGTTTTCATCTGCGAGACTGGCCGGACACCGAACTTCTGGAACAGATTGGCTTCAGGGAAGACTCTGCCGGGGCAAATATCTGGTTGATCCTGCCGAAAGATTCCGACCTCTTTCACGGGGTCCAGTCTGTCGCGGATATCCCTTGTGTGCATCCTATCCAGGTCTGGCTTGACCTGAAATCTCACCCGGAGCGGTCCGAAGAGGCTGCCGCCGAGCTGTGGACGTCCCTGGAGTTGCAATGACTTTCAACACCGCGGCTGACTATACCCCGGAACAGACCGAGTTGATCCGCACTGCCACGCTGACTGTCGCGACCATTCTCGGTGATTATATGGATGACCTTGCAGTTGTCGGGGGACTGGTGCCGAGCCTGCTTATCCCTTCAACTGCGCTTCCTTCCGGAGCTGACCCCCATGTCGGGACCATGGACCTTGATCTGGGGCTCGATTTAGCGATTCTTGATGATCGTCGCTATGAAGGTATCGCAGAGCGTCTGCGAGATTCGGGTTTTCAGCCGGATGAAAATAGTAATGGCAATGAGGTGCGCCAACGCTGGACACATACTATGGCCTCATTGGTGAAGATTGAGTTTCTCATTCCGCCTGCGGGTGAAGATGCCAGGCCGGGACGCTTGCAGCCACTTGAACAGGGTCTGGCGGCATTCATCATCTCCGGCCTGGAAGTTGCCTTTCGTGATCGGTTGGTGATCGAACTTTCTGGAACGACACTTTTCGGCGAAACTGCATCGCGCGAAATTCCGGTCTGTAATCCGGGAGCCTTTGTCGTGTTGAAGGCGCTGGCCTTCAGGAACCGCGGGAAGTTCAAAGATGCTTACGATCTCTATTACATGACGCGCAACTACGGCAATGAAATCGGCGATGTCGCAGCTTTTCTGGCACCGTTGGTTGATACGGATTCCGGGCACCTTGCTGTCAGTATCCTGCAAGAGGATTTCCTGGATGAAAAATCCCTCGGCCCGATGCGAGTGGCACTGTTTGCCACTGGCGCTGAGGATGCGGAAATGCAGGCAGATGTTGTCGGTTTTGTGGCGGAACTTCTTAGGCAGGCTGGCGTATGACGGGATCGTGATATGACTTCCGTTTGTTCTGAAGACTCACTTGAAAGACCTCCCTGCCTCCTCAGGTCCTCGACTGGCGCAAGAAGGAGATGACCCGCGCCGCCGTGCGACAGACGATTCAGATCGTGCTGGTGGGCTGCCCGACGTCTACTCGAAGGAATACTACGACCAGCGCCGCGAGCAAGCATATCTGCTGTACAGTGATGCTTTTCCTGGATAATCACTTATCTTTACGCCCGAACGCCGCGAACAGATCCTGTCGTTCCTTGCTGCTGACAGCAGTTTTCTGGAGGCTGCGATCAATCGGTGGGTGACAGGTGCAATTTCGTCCGCCATGCTTTGCCTGATACAGGTAGCTGTCAGCCCGTTTGATCAGTTCCGACGCTGGCTGGTTTTCCAGGGGGGCGTAACTGTCGACTCCCAGGCTGATGGTCAGTGCTATTTTTCGACGGCCGATTTTGAGGGGTGAATTTTCTATCAGTAGCCGAATTCGCTCAGCGACCTGAACTGCGGGAGCCAGAGCGGTTGTCGGCAGGATCAAAGCAAATTCTTCACCTCCATAACGGCAGGGAATATCGAGTTTACGCAGGGTCTGGCACAGCAGGCCGGAGAGATGAATCAGAGCCTGATTGCCGATTTCGTGCCCATGGGTGTCATTGACCTGCTTAAAGTGATCAATGTCGATCATGATCAAACTGGTTGGTTCTTCCAGACGCCTCGTCCGCTCCATCTCCTGTTCAAGCCGATCAACAAAGCCGCGGAAATTAACCAGTCCGGTCAGGGCATCGGTCTGAACCAGTTGTTCCAGTTCTGCTATCCGGTGCTGCAGGTCGGTGAGAGTGTCAATGATTTCACACTGTGGCTGTTCCACCGGACAGTTATACTCGAATCTGTTCTCTGCCATAAAGCTATCCAGGCCCTCCAGTACGAAGTCGGTTCAGCCGACCTCGTTATATTCCCGTTGGCGAAACTTTACCCCGATCTCTTGTGCCACCATGCGACAGGCATCCATGTCGACACCGGGGTAGGAGACTGCGGTCGCAGTGACTTCAGGGATGTATTTCGGGGCCAGTTCCAGGAAGTCCCTGACGGCCTGATAACCCTGTTCGGGGAATCTTGATTGGCATAATTGCTGGTACTGATCGGCGTCGGGAGCGTTGAGTGAGACTGACAAGGCGTCAATTTTCCCGGCAAGTTCGGGTAGAATATTTCGCCCGTAAACTAGATTGGCCAGCCCGTCGGTATTAATTCTGACCCGTACTTGTTGCTGTTTGAGCCAGGTAGCCAGTTCAAGGATCAGATCGAGACGCAAGAGGGGTTCACCGTAGCCGCAAAAGACAACCTCGCTATAATTCTGTGGATCACCGATCGCTTTTTTCAGTTCAGCACTGTCCGGTTCGTGATCGAGTTTCAGCTCATGTCCCTTGACGACAAAATCATCGAATTTAGCGCAAAAAACGCAACGGTTGGTACAGCGGTTGGTAATGTTCAGGTACAGAGAGTTGCGGATCTGATAGACAATTTTTGTCTGCTGATCGATCGAACCGACCCCGAACAGGTCATAGGCGTTGCGGCTGGTGACACGCGCGACGTCTGTCATGGTCAGTCCCTTGATTTCGGCGATTTTCTCTGCGGTCAGTTTGACATATGCCGGTTCGTTACGTTTCCCCCGATGAGGTTGGGGCGAAAGATAGGGGCAGTCGGTTTCAACCAGTAAGCGATCAATCGGAACTCCGGCCACTACCTCGCGCAGGGCTTCATTCCTGGGGTAGGTGATATTGCCGGTAAACGAGAGATAAAATCCCAGCTCGAGACAGGCCCGCGCCATATCCGGATCGCCACTGAAACAATGAAGAACACCACCGACCTGCCGGGCGTCCTCTTCACGTAGAATCTGCAGAACTTCATCGTGAGCATCGCGGTCGTGAACAATCAATGGTTTGTTCGCACGAATGGCAAGTCTGATCTGTTGACGGAATGCGTCACGTTGCAGATCGCGCGGCGAACGGTCACGGTAGAAATCGAGCCCGATTTCGCCGACAGCAACGACCTTAGGAGCTTTAAGCAGGCCTTCAATCAGCGCCAGTCCTTCCGGTGTAGCCTCGGTTGCTTCGTGGGGGTGGATGCCGACGGCTGCGTGGATACCTGCATAGCGACTTGCCAGTTCTACGGATTTTGCCGAGCTCTGCAGGTCGCAGCCGATAGTCAGGATTTGCTTTACTCCCGCTTCATCCGCCCGGACAAGGACCTGGTCCAGGTCGGCACTGAACTGGCTGCTGTCGAGGTGGGCATGGCTGTCAACCAGTGACAGGAGTGTCTCATTCATTCTGATCTGTATTCTCCGTTGGTGCAGTTTACTTTGCGGTCTCGATCCGTGGAAAGAGCGGCGCGGCCTTGGCAATTTCGGTTCCGGCCTCCAGTTGACCCCAGCTGTCGTTGTCGATCAGCGTCGATTCCGGATCGGCACCCAACAGTTGCAGGATCCGTGCACCGGTCTCCGGCATGAAGGGTGTGATCTGTAACGCAATCAGGCGCTGCGCCTCAAGCAGGTTGTAGAGGACGGTTCCCAGGCGTTGTTGTTGTTGCGGGTCCTTGGCCAGAGCCCAGGGCGCTGTTTCATCAATGTATTTGTTGCCGGCCGAGATCAGTTCCCAGATAGACTGCAGAATCTTGTTGAAGGCCATATCATCATAAAGGTTGTCGATCTTTGCCATCGCGGCCGGGAACCGGCCGATAAATGCCGAGTCAATTTCGTCCTCCGGCCCCGGTGCCGGAACCTGACCAGCAAAATATTTGCCGAGCATGGCGGTTGAGCGGCTGAGAAGGTTGCCGAGATCATTCGCCAGGTCCGAGTTGATACGTGAAATCAACGAGCTGTGCGAAAAGTCGCCGTCGAGACCGAAGGGGACTTCGCGCAGCAGGAAGTAGCGGATCGGATCAACGCCGTATTTGTCGGCCAGCATGTTGGGTTCAACGACGTTGCGCAGACTTTTACTCATCTTCTGGCCTTCGACGGTCCACCAGCCGTGAGCAAACACTTTTTTCGGTAACGGCAGACCGGCAGCCATCAGAAATGTCGGCCAGTAAACCGCGTGGAAGCGTAAAATGTCCTTGCCGATGACATGCGCATTGACCGGCCAGAACTTTTCGTAGAGACCGTCCTTGTCGTCCGGGTAGCCGAGGGCCGAAATGTAGTTGGTCAAAGCATCAAACCAGACGTAGATCACGTGCTTTTCATTGCCGGGTGCCGGAATTCCCCAGGAAAAAGAGGTTCGCGAGATCGACAGATCTCTCAGCCCTTCACGGACAAAAGAGAGGATTTCGTTACGGCGTGATTTCGGCTGAATGAAATCAGGATTCTCTTCAATGTGTTTGAGCAGAGGTTCCTGGTAGCGGCTCATGCGAAAGAAATAGGATTCTTCCTTGAGCTTGGTGGTCTGGCGGCCGCAGTCAGGACAGTTTCCTTCAAGCAACTGGGTTTCGGTCCAGAAGGTTTCACAGGGGGTGCAGTACCAGTCCTCATATTCGCCGAGGTAGATATCGCCCTTGGCTTCAAGTCTGCTGAACTGGGCGGAGACTGCGCGTTTGTGCCGTTCCTGCGTAGTACGGATGAAGTCATTGTTGCTGATGTTCAGTTTTTCCCACAGGGCCTGAAAGCGTTTGACTACCCGATCGGCCAGTTCTAAAGGAGTTTCACCGTTGGCGTTGGCAGCAGTCTCGACTTTCTGGCCGTGTTCATCGGTTCCGGTCAGAAAATAGACCTCAAAACCACGCGAACGTTTGTAGCGTGAAATCACATCACAGGCCAGAGTCGTGTAGGCGTGGCCGATGTGCGGGACATCATTGACATAGTAGATCGGGGTGGTGACGTAAAATCGCTCGGCCATCAAGGCCTCCTTTTATGAAATATCTGAACGATCGTTCAGGGTCAGTATCAATTATTATCCTGGGTCGGTGCCTGTTCGGGGCGCCGTCGGGGACGTCGTCTGTTGCGCCGACGGCTACGGCCCGGTTTCTGGTCTCCGGTTTTCTGCTCAGGTACTTTTTCCTCATTTTTGATCTTCTGGGGCGCTGCGCTCTCGGTGCGTGAGGAATTTTCGTCCTGGGATTGCTGCTCCGGGTTGCGCGGTCTGTTTCCGCGTCCTCCCCGGCGCCGGGGCCGGCGTGGTCCCTTGCTGCCCTCGGGTTTTTTCTGTTCCCGGGTTGCTTCTTTTTCCGTCGGTCGGGTTTTGGTACTGTCTGCCGCTTGCGTTGGTTGCTGCGGTTTGTTGAGATCGTCCACATGAACTTCGCGGCGCCCATCCTTGTCGGCGACAGTGATCGTCTGGGCCAGAATATTCAGGGCAACAACATCTGCGGTGCCTTCGGGAAGGCTGATTTTCTTGCCGCATTTCGGCATGTTTTTACGCAGTTCATTGTAGGTATCATACTCATAACCGAGACAGCACAGCAGTCGGCCACATTGGCCGCTGATTTTACTTGGATTCAGAGCCAGGCCCTGGGCCTTGGCCATCTTGACTGAAACCGGGGCAAAACTGCGCAGGTAGCTGCAGCAACAAAGCTCGCGACCGCAGCATCCCAGCCCGCCAACCATCTTGGCTTCATCCCGGACCCCGATCTGACGCATTTCGATTCGGGTGCGGAAATGCTGCGCCAGATCCCTGACCAGTTCGCGAAAGTCGACCCGACCATCGGCGGTGAAATAGAAGACAATTTTTGAGCCGTCGAACAGGTACTCGGCACGCACCAGTTTCATTTCCATTTTGCGTTCGGAGACGCGCTTTTTACAAAACCTCAGGGCTTCTTGCTCTCGGCCGGCATTTCTTTCCGCCATCTCCAGGTCGTGCTCGGTGGCTTTTCTGAGGACCGTTTTCAGCTTGGCCGGACGATTCTCTGTCCCCTCGTCACGCATCGGGCCAATCACGGTTCCCAGGGCTTTGCCGCGTTCGGTTTCAACGATGACCTGATCTTTGTTTTCCAGTTCAAGATCACGCGCATCAAAATCGAAGAGTTTGCCGGCACAATGAAAGGAGACGGCAACGATTCGTTTCTTATCCATGTATATATAAACTCACTTCCGCAGGTGTCATGTTGCAGTTATCGTCATCAACATTGTTTCCATGGCGAGTTGACGATTGACGTTACGTTGCAGGTGGAATCGCGCCTGCTCGACCGATTCCAATTTCTTCAAAAGGGCCGGCACCTGTTCCGTACCAGACCGGGCATAGAGAATTTCGCGTATATCGACATTGACCAGTTCGCTCTCGGGACGACCGTGTTTCAGCAGCAACAAGTCGCGATAGAATGACTGGAAAATATCAAGGATGTCAGGTAGTGCCTCTTTGTCTTCGGCGAGCTCCTGGGCCAGTTCAAACAGCGGGAAAATGGAGCCGGTCGACAATGACGCCAGGGCTTTCAGCAAGTATTTACGCCGCTCAAGATAAAATTCCCGGTTGTCACCAAAGGCTTTCTTGAAACTGCCGTCAGTCAGGGCAGCCATCACCAGTGCCTCCGGTTCTGAAAGTCCGAGACGATGCTCAAGAATTTCGGCCAGACGTGCCCTGGGTAAACGATTGAACCGAAGTCGTTGGCAGCGTGATCTGATCGTATCGAGCAGCATTTCCGGTTTTGCACTGAGCAGGATCATCAGAGTGCCGGGCCGGGGTTCTTCCAGGGTTTTAAGCAGGGCATTGGCTGCTGCCGGGTTCAGGGTCTCCGCTCCGTCGATCAGGCAGACCCTGACCTTGGCTTCCAGTGGGCGCAGCGCAAGTTCCTGCTGGATTTTACGCACCTGATCAATCTTGATCTGTGTTCCTTCCGCTGTCAGCAGATGCAGATCAGGGTGATTCAGATGGTCAACTTTGCGGCAGGCGACACATTCTCCGCAACCTGCACCCGACTCGCAGAAGAGTGCCCGGGCCAGAGCCAGGGCCATCAGCTTTTTTCCGATCCCCTCCGGACCTTCAAACAGGTAGGCATGGGCGAGGCGCTGATTTTTAAGCGCCAGCCGCAGCACCTCTTTTTGCCGGTCATGTTCAATGATGTTGGCGAAGGTCATTGACTCACCATTTTCCGGTCCAGAAATTCGAGAGTTCTCTGTCGAATTTCTGCCGCCAGCAGATCTACGCTAAGACTGCCGTCAACAAGGACGAAACGGTCAGGCTCACTCTTCGCGATGGCCAGGTATCCTTCACGGACTCTGTGGTGAAAAGCAAGCGCTTCGCGTTCAAACCGGCCTTCTGAGCTGTCCTGCAGAGCGGCCTCCCTTGAGAGTGCGCGCGCCAGACCGATTTCCGCCGGCAGGTCGATCAGAAAGGTCAGGTCCGGGACAATTTTTCCCGCGGCAAGGGTATTCAGTTCTTCAATCAAATGACGATCGAGTCCGCGGCCATTGCCTTGGTAGGCCAGGGTGGCGTCAGTATAGCGATCGCAGAGTACCAGTTGTCCCTGATCGAGTGCGGGAGCAATAACTTCGTTGACGTGCTGCGCCCGAGCCGCCGCATAAAGCAGAAGTTCAGCGGTTGGATTCAGGGCGGAGTTTTGCGGATCGAGCAGGATGCCGCGAATCTGATCGGCAATGGCACATCCCCCCGGTTCACGGGTTTGGACCACCGCACAGCTTTGTTTGAGCAAAGCATCCCGCAGCAGGGCAATCTGAGTTGACTTGCCTGAACCCTCAATTCCTTCAAAAGTTATGAAAATGCCCATCGGCGATCAGTTCGAAATATGGTTGAGAGGCCGGTCTGAGCCGGGCTCTGTCAGCACGGGCATAACAAGTTGAGTATGCCCTGAACGTAAATCGTGCCATTATAGAAATTGCGTAGCGATGAATCAAGGAGAAACGCGGGCTTTGCCGCCGTTTATAATCTGCCATTGATACGATAATCCAGCGGTTAATCTGTTTGTACATCAGAGGGCTTTTGGTTATACTTCGCCGGCAAATCACCTGCTGACATCTGATTGCAGGTCAACTTACAAGGATTTCAGTGAATAAAGATGCCAGATTTTTCAATTGAACAGTTACAGCAGCGGTTGGGATACCTTTTCGCTGCTCCCGAATTACCTCGTCAGGCCCTGACCCATAAATCGTTCAGCAATGAACAGCCTGACAAGGACGAACCCCATAATGAGCGCCTGGAATTTCTCGGGGACGCGGTTCTTGAGCTGGCGGTCAGTGAGCGGATATATCGCCGCTATCCGGATATTCCGGAAGGGGGACTGACGCGCATCCGGGCTGAGGTGGTCTGCGAAAAGGGCCTGGATAAAATTGCCCGGCGCCTTAACCTCGGAGCCGGTCTGCGCCTGGGTAAGGGCGAGGAAAAGTGCGGCGGACGCAAAAAAGCCAGCCTGCTGTCGGATGCCCTTGAGGCTCTGATCGGAGCTGTTTTTCTGGAGGGCGGTTATCCTGCCGCCTGCGCAGTGGTTGCAAAAGTTTTTGCCGAGGACCTGGATCATTCGGCCAACATTCGTTACGGCACGGATTATAAGACCGCCTTGCAGGAATCCCTGCAGGCACGCTACGGACAGCTGCCCGAATATCAGCTGGTCAAGGTTGACGGTCCTGATCATGGCCGGATATTTACCATCCAGGTCTGTTTCGGTGAACGGGTCCTGGGATGCGGAGAGGGCAGCAGTAAAAAACAGGCGGAGCAGAATGCCGCATCGCAGGCGATGCTGCATAGTTTCGTTGTCGGACTGGAGGAGGATTAATGGCAGATCAGGAGTCTTTCCGTAGTGGTTTTGTGTCGATGGTCGGTCGACCTAACGTCGGCAAATCGACACTGCTGAATAAAATACTCGGGCAGAAAATAGCGATTACTTCGAACAAGCCGCAGACGACCCGCAACCGGATTCTGGGAATTCATAACCTGCCTGACGGGCAGATTCTGTTTCTCGATACCCCGGGGATTCATAAACCGAAGGGTAAGCTGAACCGATTTATGGTTGACCAGGCGATTGCTGCCTGCAGTGATATCGACCTGGCCCTGTTTCTGGTTGAAGCAACATCACTTCCGGGTGGCGGTGATGATTATGTTCTCAATATTCTCAAAAAGTCTTCGGTGCCGGTGGTCCTGGTAATTAATAAAATTGACCTGGTCGAGCCGCCTCAACTGCTTAAGCTGATTGATGCCTTTGCACAAAAACATCAGTTTCATGCTGTGGTTCCGATCTCAGCCCGGACCGGTAACGGTGTCGACCGCATGTTGACAGAGGTTGATCCCTTCTTGACCGTCGGCCCACGTTATTTCCCCGATGAAATGATCACCGATCTGCCGGAGCGTTTTATCGTTGCCGAAATGGTCCGTGAAAAAATTATGCGCCGCACGCGTGAAGAAATCCCCTACGGGGTTGCAGTGCAGATAGAGACTTTTACCGAGAAACCGGAAAAAAACCTGGTAGTGATTCAGGCCCTGATTCATGTTGAACGTGAGAGTCATAAACGTATTCTGGTCGGTCGGCGGGGGCAGATGATTCGCGATCTCGGTCAGGATGCGCGTAAAGAGATCGAACGCTTTCTCGGCACGCGAGTCTTTCTGGAGCTTTTTGTCCGGGTGGATGAGAACTGGAGTCAGAGTGAAAGAATGCTGCGTGAACTCGGTTACAAGTAACTGTATAATTCAAGAAAAACTTTAGATTAAGGATCCCATATTCCAATGCTTCCAGTTGTCGCTATTGTCGGCCGACCGAATGTCGGCAAATCAACGCTGTTTAACCGTATTATCGGCCAACGGAAAGCTATTGTTGAGGATTTTGCCGGTGTGACCCGCGATCGGAATTATGCCGAGGTGACCCGTCACGACAAGCCTTTTCTGCTGATCGATACCGGTGGTTTCGAGCCGGCCAGCAGTGATCATTTGTTGACACAGATGCGTGAACAGTCACAGTTGGCGGTCGAAGAAGCTGACATCATCATCCTGCTGATGGATGTTCGTGAAGGCTTGACTCCATCGGATACCGAGGTTGCACAATTGTTGCGCCGGGTTGGAAAGCCGGTCTTTTTTGTTGCCAACAAAGTTGATGGCGAAAAACAGGAAACTGCAGTGGCCGAGTTTTATGCTCTGGGGGTCGAAAAAGTTTATTCGCTCTCCTCGGCCCATGGACGTGGTGTCGGTGAATTGATTGATGATCTGCTTGAACTGCTGCCGCAGACTGAGCAGCCGGAAATTGATGGTGAGGTCCGCATGGCAGTCATCGGACGGCCCAATGTTGGGAAGTCATCCCTGGTGAATCGCTTGCTCGGTTTTGAGCGGGTGGTGGCCAACCCGACGGCCGGGACCACGCGTGACAGTGTGGATACCCCTTTCGATTTTGAAGGGCAGCGCTATGTCCTGATCGATACTGCAGGGATCAGACGCAAGGGCAAGGTCAGCCAGGTTCTTGAAAAGTACAGTGCAATCCAGGCGCTGAAGGCCATGGACCGCGCGCATGTTGTGCTGATGCTGATTGATGCCGAAGAGGGTGTGACAGATCAGGATCTTTCCGTTGCGGGCTATGCCTATGAGCGCGGAAGAGCACTGATTCTGGTGGTTAACAAATGGGATCTACCCGAAAAAGATACCCACACCATGAAACGTTATATGGAAGAAATTCGCCGGCGCTTCAAGTATATGCCCTTTGCTCCGGTTCTGTTTGTTTCTGCATTAACCGGACAACGAACAGAGCGCATTATGCCCGGTGTGGCGCGGGTGTTCACTGAGTTTAACCGCAAGATTACAACATCACAGCTGAATTCAGTACTCGAAGAAGCCGTTATCCGCCATCCGCCGCCAATGGCAAAAGGTCGGCGGATAAAACTTTATTATGTCACCCAGACCATGGTCCGTCCGCCGACGTTCACGATCTTTTCCAATAGTCCTGAAGATATCCACTTTTCTTACGAACGTTACCTGCAGAACAGCTTCCGGGAAGCTTTCGGCTTTGAGGGGGTACCGATCCGTTTAAGATTCCGCGGACGCGACAAGAAATGAGAGATGAATAATAATCTTTACTGTCGCTCGCATCTTAGCTATCTTAAGCTAGTCTTATCGACAGGTTCTGTTTGTTCAATATGACCGGAATCAGTGACAAGCTCATTGATTCGGATTTGAATCAGGGGTGATTCTCCGATGAGTCTGGTAGGCAATCTTGAAGATCTGGGGTTGGGCGATATTCTGCAAATCGTCGGCCTCAGCCGAAAATCCGGCGTTCTTTCACTGACCGGTGGCAAGCGCGAGGGGACAATCGTCTTTATCGACGGTCAGGTTGTCCGGGCCATCTCCAGCCAGTTCAAGGCCAATCTCGGAGATATTCTGCTTAAACACAAACTTTTGACGCAGCAAGCTCTCAATCAGGCTTTGGTCGAGCAGGACCGGGATGGCCATCGCCCGCTGGGTCCGCTGCTGGTCGAAAAGTACGGAATTCCGCAAGAGAAAATAGAAGCGATTATCAAGGCGCAAATCGAGAGGATTGTTTACAGTTTCTTCGGCTGGAAAGAGGGGACCTTCTCTTTCGAACTTGATGAGCCTGAGGCCATCGGGCCTGCCCGCCTTGATCCGCTTGCATTTATGCTTGAACAGGGTTTGAGCCCTCAGTGGCTTGCGGTAGAAGGGCGCAGGCTGGTTTCGGAGGGGCGACTGCTCAGTGCGGAGAAGGATGACGAATCCAGCGAGAGTGAAACGTTCTTGGGCTCCCAGGAGAAGACGCTCGCTCCCTTGCCGTCGGTAATCGAGGTTGGGCCGCTGTTTATCATTGACGATGATGCTCCTACCCGCGCGGTCCTCGGCAAGGCTTTTACCCGTACGGGTTTTAAGGTTGAGACCTTTGCCCTGACTTCTGAACTGATCAAGGCCTGCAGTGCCCGGGTACGACAGGGAGAACGACCGGCCCTCCTGATTGATCTGATCATGCCGCGCCTGGATGGACACGGAATTCTGGGGGGACTCGAAGTAATGGAAATCGTAGCGGAAAAGTTTTCAGATCTGCAACTGATGTTGATGACCGATCATCCGAATGCCGAGGCTGAGAAAAAGGCCAGGGAACTCGGCGGAATTGCCGTGTTGCGCAAGCCGAAAAAGATAGAGATTCGTGAAGAACGCGGAGTTGAAGCGCTGCAAAACCTGTTGCGCGAAGTCGACCGACACCTGACGCCGATCGGCGATATATTTCGCAAGGGGCGCAATGCCTATCCTATTGCCGAGGATCTGGTCGCTGAATTTGAACCGGCCACGCGTTCGGTTGACTCTTTGCCTGCAGGTTCTCCCGGGCTCTACCTGCTGAAGGGAATGCTGCAGGAACTGGCGAATCCGCTTCTGGGAGGGGGAGTTATTCTGCTGACCCTGCGATTTGCCAGCGAATTGATGAACCGTGCCGTCATTTTCCATGTCAATGGCAACGAAATCGTCGGACTTGGGCAGTTCGGACTCGATACCATGACTGAAAATGCTGACCGGATGGTACGTAAATTACGCCTTAAAGTCGATGCAGATTCACTGTTTGCGCGGGTTCTGCAACTTAAAGCTGCGGTCAGGGGGGCCTTGGGGTCCTGCGCGTCGGACAGGAAATTGCAGTCGCAGCTGGGAGGACAGGAGCCTGCGGAGGTCTTTCTGGGGCCCCTGGTCAGCGAAGGCAAAGTTGTGGCGATTCTCTACGGAGACAATCTGCCCGATTCAAAGCCGATAACTAACGTCGAAGCCTTTGAGATTTTCCTCTCTCAGGCCGGGATAGCGATGGAAAGGGTTCTGCTTGAACGAGGGAACTGACGCTTGCACCCGCACTATGAAATTGAGACCGTACCGGGTCTTGTCTGTTACAGGAGTGAAAATTTGAAAAAGATTCTGGTAACGGAGGACTCCGCGGCAATGCGCGGACTTATCGTCTCGACACTTGAGGCGATGGAGTGTTTTGAAATCATTGAAGCAGGTAATGGTTTTGAGGCGTTACGTGCTCTGCCGCGCGAGAAAGTCGATCTGGTTATTACTGACATCAATATGCCTGATATCAACGGCCTCGAATTGGTGAATTTCTGTCGCAGTAATCCTCTGTATCAACAGACCCCCCTGATCATTATCAGCACTGAACGAAGTGAACGTGACCGTGAAAAAGGTCTGGCTCTCGGTGCCGATGCATACCTGGTCAAGCCTTTCCAGCCTGAAGAACTGCAGCAACTTGTCCGTCGGTTGCTTCACTGATCGGAAGCCGTTATGGGTTCAAAACAAGCGCTTGACGAATTTCTCGCCGAGGCGGAAGAATTGCTCGAAAAGTTGAGTCAGGACCTGGCTGAGCTGGGAGATGAGATCGAGAGCGGCGATGTCAATCCTGACTTGATAAACGGGATATTTCGTGATGCCCACTCGATCAAGGGGGTCGCGGGGATGTTCGGTTTTAACGACATCGCCGAGCTGGCCCATCACCTTGAAACCTTGCTGGATCGACTTCGTCTCGGGAAAATCTCGTTAAATGGAATCCTGCTTGATGTGTTGTTTGAAACGATCGAGGGCCTGGGATTATTGATTCGCGGCAAGGCGGGCAATCCGGATTACACGATTGAGATTGCCCCTTATGTCCAGAGAATTGCAAATTTGCTAGACGGGCCGCGAAGCGACGAAGTTGTTTCACTCGATTCCCTGAACCTTGACCCGTCGTTACTGAATGTTCTGACCGAGTATGAAGAACATCGGTTGCAGGAAAATCTGGGCCGGGGAGCGCTGCTGCTGCTGGCCAGTGTCGTTTTCCCGCTGGATAGTTTCGATACCGATCTCTCTGACATAACCAATGAATTCAAGCATGTCGGAGAGGTTATCAGTACCTTGCCGGGGATCGCAAACGACGATCCACTGTGTCTGGCGTTTCGACTGTTGCTTGCCAGCAGGGTCCCCTTGGAGACGCTGGCCGAACGCGCCGAATTCAGTGAGTGCAGCTTCGATATTGTGTCTGATCCCGGTACGGCCATGGTTTCCACTCCAGCTGGTGCCACAGGTGCAGGAATGGACACAGATCCTGTCCCCGCTGCTGCAGAGGATACATCGCTGCGATCGGTCAGTCATTCGGTGCGGGTCGACATCGGTAAGCTGGATATCCTGATGAATATTGTCGGTGAACTCGGACTGGTAAAAGGGTCTATCGCCCAGGTTGCACTCGAACTGTCACAGGCAGGAAATTCACAGTCTCGTGATCTGGAAAAATCGGTTCATTCCCTTGAGCGTCGCCTTGTTGAACTGCAGAAAGCGGTTATGGATGTGCGCATGGTCCCGGTGCGTCAACTGTTCGACAAGATGAACCGTATTGTTCGAAGCATGGCCCGGGAGCTGGGGAAAAAAATTGAGTTGACGACTTTTGGTTCCGATACCGAATTCGACAAGTTGATTGCCGAAGAGCTTGCCGATCCGCTGATGCACATTATGCGCAATGCTCTCGATCATGGAATCGAGTCGACTGCCGAGAGACGTGCTGCGGGAAAGCCCGAAGTCGGTCATATTGAGCTGCGTGCGACCCAACGTGGCAACCATGTTGTGCTGGATATCAGCGATGACGGCAAAGGGATGGATCCGGATGTGCTGCGTCAGAAAGGGATTGAAAAAGGTCTGGTTGATCCTGCGGCACAGTTATCACGTCAGGATTTGTTCAACTTGCTTTTTACGCCTGGTTTTTCAACCCGTGATGAGGTGAGTGAGTACTCGGGCCGCGGTGTCGGAATGGATGTTGTCAAGAGTAACATTTCTGCCCTGTCCGGTATGATCGACATCGAAAGTGAACCGGGGCAGGGTACCCGAATCAGCCTGACCCTGCCGATCACCCTGGCAATCATCAAGGCGCTGGTTGTCCATATTCAGGGCCGGGATTACGCAATCCCTCTGACTTCTGTCCTTGAAACGCTGCTGCTTGAACCGGGAATGATTCAGACCATTGAAGGGCAGGAAGTCATAGAGCTTCGTCGCCAGACCCTGCCTCTGTTACGCCT
>JAJRWF010000156.1 GCA_024276905.1 Deltaproteobacteria bacterium | reverse complement strand
TTTCGGTTCTGTTCATGCATCTCCTCCTTTCTTAAGTAGTCTCGGGAAATAATCCCGCCCAAGTCAAGGCAGGGGAGACGATGAACAACCGTCACAGAACCCTTGGTGCCTCGGCAGGTGGTTACCCATTAAACGTCAGATCGACGGGCCTGCTGTCTTTGGACTTGGTCTGTATTTTCATGCCACCGTTTCCGGCAGCAAAGAATTAACGCAAGGCCGCCTGAATATCAGCAACATCAATATTGATACCAGGGCCCATGGTCGAAGAGATCGAAACCTTCTTCAGGTAAGTTCCCTTAGCTGAAGAAGGCTTGGCCTTGATCAGCACGTCAAGCAGTGAAAGAAAATTTTCACGCAGCTTGTCGGTGTCAAAGGAGGCCTTGCCGACCGGGGCATGAATAATTCCTGCCTTCTCGACCCGGTATTCGATCTTGCCTGACTTGGCTTACTTGACGGCACGCTCAATCTCGGGAGTGACAGTGCCGACCTTGGGGTTCGGCATCAAACCACGCGGTACGAGCAGGCGGCCGATCTTGCCAACCACAGCCATCATATCGGGGGCGGCGATAGCGGTATCGAAATCGAACCAACCACCCTGGATCTTCTCTGCCAGATCATCACCACCAACGAAATCAGCGCCGGCCGCTTCGGCCTCCTGAATTTTTTCGCCCTTGGCAAAAACCAGCACACGTACCGATTTCCCCAGGCCGTTCGGCAGCACAACAGCTCCACGAACCATCTGATCGGCTTTACGCGGGTCAACGCCGAGACGGATGCTCACATCCACGGCCTCATCAAACTTGGCGAAGGTGCCCTCTTTGAGCAGGGCCAGGGCTTCGTCGAGCGGATAAGCGCGCGAGCGATCGACCTTCTCCTTGGCGTTACGAATCTGCTTACCTTTTGCCATGATATATCTCCACTATTCGCCTTGAATCAGGCGATTTCAATTCCCATGCTGCGTGCGGTTCCCTCAATGATCCGTACCGCTGCTTCTTCAGAAAAAGCGTTCAGGTCGGGCATCTTCAACTGCGCGATCTCAAGAACCTGCGCCTTGGTGACCTTACCGACCTTCTCCTTGTTCGGCACACCCGAGCCCTTCTTCAGCTTGGCGGCCCGCAACAACAGTACGGCTGCTTGCGGAGTCTTGGTGATAAAGGTGAAGGAACGGTCGGCATAAACGGTGATCACCACCGGGATGATCAAGCCGGCCTGTTCCTGGGTCTTGGCGTTGAACGCCTTGCAGAACTCCATGATATTGACCCCGTGCTGACCGAGCGCGGGACCAACCGGCGGCGAAGGATTCGCCTGTCCGGCAGGGATCTGAAGTTTAATCTGTCCGATAACTTTCTTGGCCATTACTGACTCCTTAACAACTTACCGGCCGCATGCGGCTCAGCTGGTCTTTTCTACCTGTATGAATTCAAGTTCAACCGGGGTCACCCGGCCGAAAATACTGACCATAACCTTGAGAGTGCCGCGGTCGGGGCGGACATCCTCAACAACACCTGTGAAGTTGAGAAATGGTCCGTCAACCACACGTACCGACTCACCCACGTCGAACAGAACTTTCGGTTTCGGCTTCTCGACACCCTCCTCCATCCGATTGGTGATTGTCCTCACCTCATCTTCAGGAATTGCCGGAGGATTCTGCCCGCCACCAACAAAGCCCGTCACCTTGGCAGTGCCGGTCACGACATGCCAGGTTTCGTCATTGAGCTCCATCTTCACCAGGATATACCCGGGGAAGAACTTGCGCGTAGAGGTTCGACGCTCTCCTTTGCGCATTTCGACAACCGTCTCGGCAGGAATCAGGATCTCCTCAAACAGATCCTCAACCCCCGTCGAACGAATCCGCTCCTCGAGGTTAAGCTTGACCTTGTTCTCATACCCGGAGTAGGTATGCACGCCGTACCATTTCATGGCCATGGTGTTTCCCTCTCCCCTGCTCAACCGAGAATCATGCGCACCAGGCGCGACAGGATCAAATCGACCCCGCCCAGATAAACCGCAGAAACCAGGACCAGAATAATAACGACCAGAGATGAAGCGTAGGTATCCTTGCGCGTCGGCCAGGTCACCTTCTTCAGCTCTGCCTTCACATTGGCGAGAAACTCGTTTGTTTTTCCAATCATCGGTCCGTCAGCCTCTACACAAGCAGTCAATAAAAGTGGCAGGCCAGGAGGGATTCGAACCCCCAACACCCGGATTTGGAGTCCGGTGCTCTAGCCGTTAGAGCTACTGGCCTGCAAGCCGTCCTCATAAATCACCCCGCAAACCGGGATGACGGATTACTTGGTCTCCCGGTGCGGAGTATGCTTCCGGCAGAAACGACAATACTTGCTGAATTCAAGCTTGTCGGGTGTGTTTCGTTTGTTTTTTGTCGTCGTATAATTACGTTGCTTGCACTCGGTGCAAGCCAGGGTGACGATATCACGCATGGTGTTGTCCTCAAGATCTTCGCCCCGGATAGTCCGGGGCGAAGAGCTAAGTTTCAGGTACTATTTACTCGATAACTTCACTGACAACACCGGCGCCGACAGTACGACCACCTTCGCGGATCGCGAAGCGCAGCTCTTTGTCCATGGCGATCGGAGTGATCAGGTCTACGGTCATGGCGATATTGTCGCCAGGCATAACCATCTCGGTGCCCTCGGGAAGG